>QCPK01000011.1 GCA_003212555.1 Prochlorococcus sp. AG-436-K22
AAAAAATATAGGTGCAATTTTACCTCCCAGAATTACACCTCCAGAGCGTTTATTTGGAACATAAGGAATATCCTCCCCAATGTGCCAGAGTAAGGAGTTAATAGCTGATTTTCTTGAACTGCCTGTACCAACAACATCCCCTACATATGCAATAGGGTATTGCTTTTGCTTTAGGGCCTCGAGAGTCTTCAACCCATCAGGGTCCCTTGTCTCAAGCATTGCAAGTGCATGAAGTGGAATGTCGGGCCTAGTAGTGGCATGAGTAGCAGGTGAAAGATCATCTGTATTGGTTTCCCCAGAAACCTTGAAAACGATTACTGTTATTGCATTTGGTAATTTTGGTTTATTTGTGAACCATTCACCTATTGCCCAACTTTCAATAACTTGCTTCGCATAAATATTGGTGTCTGCGAGTTCTATAATGTCATTTAAGGCATCATAGATTAATAATGTATTACTCAGTGCACTTGCTGCAATGCTTGCAATCTCTTGATTTTGATTTTTTAGCAATTCAATTAGTGCTGCAACATTGTAGCCACCTATCATTGTTCCTAAAAGCCGTGTTGCTTCATTTGGATTCACAAAAGGGCTCAGGACTTTTTGTTGAGCAATAGCGCTTAGCCAAGTTGCTTTTACATAAGATGCTTGGTCAACCCCTGGAGGAATTCGATTTTTTAGTAAATCTAATAGGAAATTTCTATTGCTTTCTTCAGGAGGTTTTTCGAGTAAGAGCGTTAACTCATGAGTTTGATGCTCATTTAAGGGTAAAGGAGGAATACCTTGAGATTCTCTTGCTGCAGCAAGTTCATGATAATTTTTTAGCATTTTTACACTCCAGTATCTTGCATAGACTAGATTTAACTTATTCTGGTTTCATTAAGCTAATTCTTAGTGTAGATAGATGCAGAAATCCAAATACCTAATGCATTTCTTGTTTATTTTCGTGCCATTTATAGGAATCAGGAAGGATTGATGAGTTTTTCAACAGAATCTGGCGTAACTGATCAAACTGCAGATCTACATGTAGTAGAAACAAGGCCTTTATTGCCCCCTGTCTCTCTGCATCGAGATCTACCTTTAGATACTTTGTCAGCTGAAATAGTTTCGAAAACACGTAGCAGAATTAAATCGATTCTTAATGGAATTGATTCGCGACTACTTGTAATTGTAGGTCCTTGCTCAGTGCATGATGTTGACTCAGCCAAAGATTATGCCAATCGCCTTAAACTATTAAGAGAGCGTTTTTCAGGGCAACTTGAGATAGTAATGAGAGTTTATTTTGAAAAACCGCGAACGACTACAGGCTGGAAAGGATTGATAAATGATCCTCATTTGGATGGTTCTTATGATATTAATACTGGTTTAAGACGCTCCAGATCTTTACTTTTAGATCTTGCGCATTTAGGTATTCCAACTGCAACTGAGTTATTAGATCCAGTTGTTCCTCAATATATTGCAGACTTAATTAGTTGGACTGCAATTGGTGCAAGGACTACCGAAAGTCAGACGCATAGAGAAATGGCATCTGGATTATCTATGCCAATTGGCTATAAAAATGGAACAGATGGAACTATCAATATTGCTATTAATGCAATGAAAGCTGCCTCTAAACCCCATCACTTTCTTGGTATTAATCATGATGGATGTGCTTCTATTATTAGCACCACAGGAAATCCTGATGGCCATCTTGTTTTAAGAGGCGGTAACTCTGGTACTAATTATGACTTTGAATCAGTGTCTAAAGTTGTGCGAGAGCTTTCTAATTCTGGATCGACAGACAAAGTCATGATTGATTGCAGTCATGGGAACTCTAATAAGGATTTCCGCAGACAATCTGATGTATTGAGAGACGTCGCTGATCAAATTAAAAATGGCTCTTCTAGCATTATGGGAGTAATGCTAGAGAGTCATCTGGTTGAAGGAAATCAGAAAATACCAAATGACTTATCTACTTTGACTTATGGTCAAAGTGTCACTGATGCATGTATAGATATACTTACCACTGAGAGTCTTTTGGAGGAACTTGCAAGTGTAATTCCTTTAAAAAATTAGTTAAGCAATAGCCATTGCCAACTCAGTGCTACTCCTATCGGCACTGTAATATTGTCTATTCCTAATGGACTGCATTGTTCCAGTATTGTTGCTAAAGATGAAATTATAAGTATATCTACAATTTCGAAATTTATACCTGTTACATGACTGATACTTGATAGAACTAATACTGTTACAAGGCACATCGACAAAGTTCCTATAAGAGATTTTTTTTGACCAAAGATGATCCATTGACTGGAATTAATATTACGTCCTATTAACCCTGCTAAACCATCCCCAAAAGCCATAACGAGGACCCCTGCAATTGCTGCAGTAGGGTTGTTTGACCAGAAGAAAAAAATTAATGAAGCAATGCTTACTCCATATGCAATAGTTCCAAAACTTTTACGATCTACGTTCTCAACGGATTTAATTAATTTCAGACGGTAATTGATTATTAGAGCAGCTGTAATTATGCAAGCCACTATGAATGCTAAATCTTTAGATACATTGAGCCAGTAGGCTATTGGTATTATCGGACCAGTTCCTATATGAACAACTTTACGACTTAACTCTTTTTCATTTGGAAAGAGTTTACTAAATAGAAAGCTTGTGGATAGTATGAAGCATAACCATCCAAGAACAACTAGCAGGGAATAGGCGTTACTCAAATTATGCTCTAAGCAGCTTCTTGATGAGCGGTCATTCCTCTAAGTTTTAAAATTGCCTTAGATTCAAGTTGCCTTACTCTTTCCCGAGATACATTAATTTGCCTACCAATCTCTGCGAGTGTTAAAGGCTCTTCGCCATCTAGTCCAAACCTTAATCTCATAATTTTCTGTTCTCTTTCATTCAGTTGAGACAGCCAACCACTTAAATGTTCTTTTTGCATATTTCTGTCCATTCCTTCCATGGGCTCGTCATAATTTGGGTCAGGTATTAGTTCTCCTAAGGTGCTTCGATCTTCTTCACCGCGAGCATGAGAATCTAGAGAGGCACAAGGTGCACTTTGTGCCATTAGATCTTCTAGATCCTTAGGTTCGATTCCTAATTCATCAGCAAGCTCAACTCTGCTTGGTTGTCTTCCTAAACGATGAGATAATTCACGAGAAATACGACGCATTTTTGAAAGTTTCTCGCTTATATGAATTGGAAGTCTAATAGTGCGAGCACTATTGTCTATTGCTCTAGTCATTCCTTGTCTGATCCACCAGTAAGCATATGTGGAGAATTTGTAACCCATGGCAGGGTCAAATTTGTCAACAGCTCGTTCTAAACCAATAGCTCCTTCTTGTACTAGATCAAGAAGCTCTAACCCTTGATTTTGATACTTTTTAGCGACACTGACTACAAGACGTAGGTTAGCCGCCATCATTCGATCTCTTGCGCGTTTACCCATTCTCATTTGATGTCGCTCTCGTGGAGTGACTTTTTCTTTTGGAATGTCTAATAAGCCCTTCATCTTTTGTACATGATGGGCAAGCTCTATCTCTTCTGCCGGAGTAAGCAAAGGGACCCTTCCTATACTGCTTAAATAAAAGCCTATCGAGTCTGTTCCAATCCGACCAGATGGCCTACCCCTCGTAGAAGAGCCACTATTGGAATTTCTTTGCCTTTGCCCTTTCGGAGTTTTTGGCAATACTAGTTTCTCTGATGGTGATACAGAATCACCTTTTACAGATTCCAGAGGGATCCCCATCACCCTGGCCTCCTATATTTATATTTAGAATGAACTTAGCACTCTTATGGCAAATAACTGTGAATTAAATAAAATGTTTTGTTTATATTGAGTTAAAAGTGTTTCATAAGTCACCTTTTTAGGTATTAAGACTTATGTTTTTGCTTTTTGATCAGTGGTTATTGAATTGCTTGATTAATCTGCCAAATTCATTAATTCTACTTGTGCACATCTTTTTTCATTTTTAGTGATTTTTTGAATAAATTCTCCATTACTTTCCATTTCCCAAGCATCAACATTGTCTTGAAAGTAAACATCTAAAATATCTTCAAGTTGTTTTTTTAATGCCTCCTCTTCGATAGGGGTCACTGCTTCTACTCTTCGATCTAGATTTCTTCTCATCCAATCTGCACTTCCAAGAAAAACCTGTGGATCA
The DNA here is from genome assembly GCA_003212555.1 of Prochlorococcus sp. AG-436-K22. GTDB lineage: Bacteria > Cyanobacteriota > Cyanobacteriia > PCC-6307 > Cyanobiaceae > Prochlorococcus_E. The sequence continues at coordinate 4,146 of QCPK01000011.1, forward strand.
TTATTATTATAAAACCAGAAGATTCTTGAATGCTCTAGATACCTACCAATGATACTAATCACTTGAATATTTTCACTTAGGCCTTCTTTACCAGGATATAAGCAACACATGCCTCTAATAAGAAGTTTGATTTTTACCCCAGCTTGTGATGCTTCATAAAGGAGGTTAATGAGAGCTGGATCTACTAATGAATTCATTTTTGCTTTAATCAGTGATTTCTTGCCATTTTTGGCATTGGTTATTTCGTTCTGTATGAGTTTTTCCATCCCTTCTCTAAGAGTTACAGGAGCAACTAATAATTTGCGGAAGCTTTGCTGTTTTGAGAAGCCGGTTAAGTAATTAAACAGCTCTACTAGATCTTCTCCTAGTTCTGGTTGCACAGAGAGTAGTCCAAGGTCTGTGTATTGTGTTGATGTTTTTGAGTTGTAATTCCCTGTCCCAATATGAAAGTAACTACGTAATCTTTCTTTCTCTTTACGTATGACTAATGCGATTTTTGTATGGGTCTTAAGTCCAATAACCCCATAAACAACATGCACGCCTGACTTCTCAAGTTGTTTTGCCCATTGGATATTATTATCTTCATCAAACCGTGCCTTCAGTTCTACAAGTGCCATTACTTGTTTTCCGTTGTTTGCTGCTCGGATTAATGCGCTGATAATCGGAGAGTTTCTAGAGACTCTATAAAGAGTCATCTTGATTCCCATTACTAATGGATCATCTGCAGACTGATTAATAAATTCTTCAATTGAGGTTGAAAAAAGATTATATGGATGATGAAGCAATATATCTTGTCTTCTGATTATTGAGAATATACTTTTGAATTCTTCTTTTTTGATTGACTCATCTTCTAATAAGTTAGATTGACTACTTTGGAGCGATATATGAGTCATTCCGGTTTGTTGAGGGTAAAATAGTCGCTGATTTTCAATATTCATTAATTCAAAAAGTTCATCAAGACCTAAAATCCCGTCAATGTAATAAAGATCATCCGCGTTTACGCCCATTCCAGTCATGAGTAAGTCAAGTATTACTGTTGATATGTTTTTACAAACTTCTAATCTGACTATCTCTCCGCCCATTCTTCTTTTTCTCAACCCTTGCTCGAGAGCGATCATTAAGTCATCCGCTTCAAGATCACGAAGTTCTAGATCGGCATCTCTTGTCACCCGAAAGAAAGAATATTCGTCAATTTTCATGCCTGGAAATAATATTTGCAGATTGTTTGCGACTATTTCTTCAATTGGTATTGCCTTATAAGTAAATGGCGGATTCTGTTCTCCAAAATCATTTGGAATAGAAATAAACCTGGCCATTGTTTTTTGTGGTACCTTGACTCTTGAAAACAGTTGCTTGCCTGTTTCAGGGTCTCGAATTAATGCTGCAATATTTAAACTAAGGTTGCTAACGAATGGGAAGGGGTGAGCTGGGTCGACTGCCAATGGGGTCAGCACCTGAAAAATAGCTGTTTTGAAGTAGTTATCTGCCCATACTCTTTCCCTTTTTGATAATTGTCGGTAAGTTGTTATAAATATGCCTTCGTCTTCGAGTTTTTTTTGTAAGTGATTGATATAGTGATTTTGTTGTTTCTTTAGAGATGGCAGGAGCTTTTCTCTGATTTTTGTCAGTTGTTGTTTAGCAGTTCTATCATCTTCACTTTTCTTTGTGATCCTTGCTTCAACCTGTGACTTTAATGAAGCTATTCTTACCATAAAGAACTCATCTAAATTATTACTAAAAATTGCTGTGAATTTTGCTTGCTCTAATAGTGGAGTCCTCGAATCAGTTGCTTTTTCTAGAACACGATTATTAAAGTCAATCCAGCTTAATTCTCTATTGATATAGTTTTTAATTTTTTGGCTTTTCTTAGACATTCGACATTAATTGAGCAAGTAGTTTTTTAAGGAGATTGTTAATCCATAGCTTACTATCAATTATAGAGATCTTTATCCTCTCCTAGTTTATTACCTGAAATCAAAGTAATAACAATTGCAAGTAAAGCAGTTGTTCCAAAGAAAGGACTTTTATATCCTAAAAAATCATACGAAAACCCTGCCATTGCAGCACCTATAAATGTACCTAAACTTTGTAAACCCTGAAGGCTCCCTAATATAGCCCCTTGATTGTTAGTATTTAATCGCTTAGACACTAGTGCCCTTAAACAAGGAGTTACTAGTCCAGTTCCTAGAGCGAGTATTGCTACTGCACTAAAAACTGTCGGGATTGCATTATCCATATTAGCGCTTGGTAAAAGTAAGCACCCAACCATTACAAAACCGATTCCAGTTAAAGTTAATTTCAATTCCCCAAAACGATTAACTAGTGGACCAATTAAACCTCCTTGAATAATCATTGCTACTACACCTACAACTACAAAAGTTAAACTTGCCAGTTCTGGACTCCAATCAAATGCTTGTTTCAGATAAAGGACTAGTATCGCTGTGAAGCCATTGAAGGCCATAAAAAATAAGAAGAATGCGAAACATAATGGCCTTAAAGAACGATTTTGAAAAACTATTTTTAATTGTGTAATTGGGTTTAATTCTCTTTTCCTAGGCAATTTACTTCGTTTTGATATTGGATGGGTTTCCGGTAGGAACCAAGTTACTAAAATTAGATTTAAAATCGCAAAACCTGTTGCAGTCCATACAGGGAACGTAATACTAAATTTAGCTAATGATGTTCCTAAGCCAGGTCCTAGCAAGAAGCCTAATCCAAAGGCAACTCCTATTAGTCCAAATGTTTTTGCACGATTCTCAGGAGTAGATATATCTGCCAATATTGCTGTGGCAGTTGCCGCGGTTCCTCCACTTATCCCATCAATTACCCGTGCTAAAAATAAAAAGAGTAGAGGAACACCGATGAATGCATTAGGAAGAATAGATTGCCAGTGTATGCTAATTGTTAGTGCAAATAGTGAGAGGCCTATTACTGAACCAATTACACAAATTTTAATTACTGGTTTTCTCCCAAATCGATCACTCAGTGCACCAATAAGTGGTGCAACTGTAAATTGTGATATCGCATATGTCCCTGCCAATAGGCCAAGAGTGCTACCACTATTTGTAAACTGCTCTAAGAGAAATGGTAGCAAAGGGAAAACAATCGTTTCACCTAGCCGATCATTTAATAATGTGATAAAAGCACTTAATAATGTTGGAACCTTTGAACGTTTTTGAACGAAATCATGCATAATGTTTGGACGATCTTAAAGAATTTGAGAATTGAGTCAGCTAGAACTTAATCAATTTGATTCTAGTGTTCATCTCAGATTAATTAACAGAGAAGATCACTCTGATCTTAGAGACGTTTATGTTGATTCTATTCAATCTCAAGCTCCTTCCTTTTATAACAATAGTCAAATAGAAGCGTGGGCAGCCTTAGCTAATCTTCCTAGTTTTTTTGAAAGACCATTTGACGAGGGAAGAGGTTGGGCATTGCTCAAAAGAAATAAGATAGAAGCATTTGCTTTACGATATCCAATGGATCGTTTGGCATTACTTTATTGTCGTGGTCGCTCGAGTAGAAAAGGTTTTGCGAATATGCTTTTAAAGCGTATTGAATTTGATTGTGCTGAGGAAGGCATTAAATTATTATCTACTGAAGCAAGCTTACTGAGTTATTCCTTATTGATAAGACGTGGTTGGGAAGAAAAATCTATAGAAAAAATAGAAATAGCAGGTATTAGTTTTGATCGTTACCGTATGTTTAAAAGGCTGTAACTCTAACTTTTGATTCATAGACCTTCGCGCTCGTATTTTTTAAAAGCATTATGAAGTCAAATTATCTTTAGAAAATAAATGATTTAATCTTTTATTTATTAAATAACATTTATAATTAAGATTATAATATTTTTGTGTACCTGAATATATTTATGAAATTAACTTCAAAAAGTGCCTATTATCATGGTAGTTCCTTAGCATATCCCTTTTGGATTATGCTTTGACTTTTTTCTCTACCTAGTTAAGCTAAGTAGCTTTTAAATATTTCCGGCTTGCCGATGTATTCTTTATGAACCATGATCAGCTAGGGGTTGTTTATTTACTAGGGGCAGGACCTGGAGATCCAGATTTATTAACTGTAAAGGGGCATAAGCTTATTAGTCAATGTGATGTTCTTGTTTATGATGCCTTAGTACCGAATGAAATTCTGGAATTAGTAAATGAGCAATGTAGGTGTATTTTTGTTGGTAAAAGACGTGGACATCATGCAACTCCACAATTGAAAACGAATGCTCTTCTTTTAGAATTAGTTAAGGAATATAAAACTGTTGTCCGCTTAAAAGGTGGCGATCCTTTTGTTTTTGGTCGGGGTGGAGAAGAAGCAGCTTATTTGAAGAAGAATGGGATTGCGGTACAAGTTGTTCCTGGTATTACCTCTGGTATTGCAGCTCCGGCTTACTTTGGGATTCCGCTTACTCATCGTTTGGCAGCTAGCTCCGTGACTTTTGTTACTGGACATGAGGGTATTGATAAGCGTCGCCCAGGGGTGAATTGGGAGTCTTTAGTCCACGCAGGCAATACTTTAGTTATTTATATGGGAGTACATAATCTTTCTTATATTGTTCATCAGCTTTTATTAGCTGGTCGTTCATCTGATACCCCAGCTGCTGTCATTCAGCAGGCAACAGTTACAGGTCAACGTTGCTTAAAAACCTCACTAAAGAAGTTATTGCAAGATGTTCACACCTACAAATTTGTTTCACCATCAATAATCATAATTGGTGAAACAATCGATTTTCAAATTGAAGAATGTGCCCCACCGCCCGCTGCTGTAACAATGCCGATCGACTTTTGATTCTCACTTTATAGCAATGATTTCCATAGTAATTCAACTTCTTTATATGTTTTAAGACAGTGTGCATTGATTTTTGCTATTGAGTGACAACTTAGACTATTAATTAATAACCAATTATCTCCTGACTTTGGCTCTGGCCCGATTTCTGTTTCATAAAATAACCCAGTATCTATTCCTCTTTGTCTCATTACACCAGCAAGACAACCACTTTCTAATCGAGGTGTTAGCCATACATTCTTTCTTTTGACTAGTAGGTTTGAGGTTGCTCCACAAGACATTTCATTGTTCGTGCTTAATAGCAATGCTTCATCAAAACCGTGAGTCTGTGCTTCGTGACGGGCTTGTATCGCTTGAATGTAGTTGAATGTCTTATGTTGGCTTACTAAACTATTTGCATTACGTTTCTCATTGCTACTTATTAGTGCTGTAAGTGTCTGAAAACAAGGTTCATATTCATTTAACTCTAGCCAAAACGTATGAATAGAGCTAGTTGGCAAGTTGATTCCTCTATATGTGTTGTGCCCTCTGCTCCAATTAAGACGGAGAGATCCATTACCTTTAGGTAAAGAGATGCGTTGGATTGCTTCGTTTATTAAGGGTAATAAAAATTCCTTTTTAGGTGGCAATGCCATGCCTAAGGATTTGGCACTTTGTCTCCATCTATTGAGATGTGCATCTAGCAATTGAGGTGCATTTTGACAAATTAAAATAGTTTCAAATATTCCATCGCCTAGTGTTATTCCTCGATCATTGATTGATAGCCTTACTTCATTATTGCTAATCCAGTAACCATTGATCCAATTGATTTTTAGAGGTGATCTTGCTTTCATATCAATGCTTCTAAGAGAGGCATTAACTTCCAATATAACTCTTCAGCTTCATTAGTTGGATTAGAATCTGCAACAATTCCACACCCTGCATGTATACGTAGCTTTGAGTGCTCTATCAACAGAGATCTAATTAAAATATTGCTATCAAATTCTCCATTCCAATCAAGATGTAAGAAAGAGCCAGAATACGGCCCTCTTGCAATTGGTTCTAATTCGTATAAACGTTTACAAGCTCTGATTTTTGGAGCGCCAGTAATTGAACCTCCTGGCCAACAAGCTTCAATCAGATCTACCCAGGTAGCGTTAGTTTTTAGTACTCCTTTAATTACAGAGGTTAAATGATGCACTTGGGCATAAGTTTCTAATCCAACTAATTGAGTAACCTCTATTGTTCCAGGTTGGCATATTTTCCCAAGATCATTTCTTAGTAAATCTACAATCATTATATTTTCGGCTCTGTCTTTAGTGCTGCTTATGAGTTCAGCTGCAAGTGCAGAATCTTTCTCTGGGTTCTTATGGCGAGGTCTAGTGCCTTTAATAGGTCTGGTTTCTATAGTCTTATTAGTTGACATTCTTAAAAAGCGTTCGGGCGATGTAGAGATTACAGCTTCTCCTTTTGCCTCTCCATTGGCTACCATCATTCCAGCAAATGGTGCAGGGCAAACTGTTCTAAGTTTCTGAAAAAGATCAATTGCTAAAAGCTCTGGAGCTTTTTCTGTAGTACAACATGTCGAAAGATTAGCTTGAAAAATATCTCCTTTCTCAATGTATTCTTTTATTGCGGAAATGGAATGCGCATATCGTGTTGTACTGGTCACCCATTTCCATTTATCTTTCTTTATTCCTGGAAATTTATTTGTTTTCTTCAGTGATGTGTTAGATCTTGTTATTGATGATCTTAGTTCTTTTAGTATTGTGGAAAAGTCTTGAAATCTCTTGCCAGGAGTTCCTTCGAGCCAAAGCCTATGTTTGTGTAAATCGAATCTTATAATAGGATCATGTTTTGCCATCCACATCGTCGCCATTGAATCCTTTTTCCAAGAAGCTTGTGGTTCAAGCCATGCTCCTGCTTCATAGCTAAGCCAACCACACCAGTGCCCGGATTCAATTGTTCTTAATAATTCAAAAGGGTTAGATGCATCAGGATCGTTGGGGATACCATGACTTGTCATGTGTTCTATTGGATCAGCAGCTAAGATTACCCACCTTCCATTCTCACTTCCATCACTGTCTAACCAAATCAGACCAGGCTCGCCGAATAGCTCTATTAATTTTTTTGCAACATCAAGTGGGTTGACCCACTCAAAAAGTTCTCGTAATAGCTTGCTCATTAGTTCTTTAGATTATTCGTATAGCCTGCCTTGCGGATTGCTTCATCGCGAATACGACAACTATCGCATACCCCACATGCTTCTTGGTTCCCATTATAACAACTCCATGTGAGGTTAATTGGTACTTCTAATCTCATGGCTTCTTTTACTATTTTGACCTTGCTCCATTGAATTAGAGGTGCCCATAATTGAATTCCGCTTCCTTCCCTACCAGCTTTACTTGCAAGATTTGCTAGTTTCTGAAATTCTTCTAGGTAATCAGGTCTACAATCCGGATAGCCTGAGTAATCCATAGCATTGATGCCAAGTAATAGTTGATTAGCTTGCTTTGCTTCTGCAAGACTAAGTCCAATTGCAATAAAAACGGTGTTTCTCCCTGGGACATATGTATTAGGTATGATGCCTTCAATGACACCTTTGCTATGCACGGATTGTTGCAAATCTGTTAATGAGGATCCTCCCCATTTTGATAGGTTGATATTAATTATGTGATGCTCATTTAGATTAAAGTGACTTGCTATTGCTTTTGCAGCTTGTAATTCACGTTTATGCCTCTGCCCATAATCAAATGATAGTCCAATCACTTTTTGACCTTTTTCTATTGCAAGACCAATTGCTGTTGCTGAATCTAGTCCTCCTGATAGGAGTGCAATAGTTGTATGAGATTTATTAGAGGACATGTATTGAGCTCTTCAACAAGTTTTAATAACAGATCACTATAGTTAATATTCTTTTTTTTTTAAAGTATCCCTAACCATTTGTGGATTTGTAAACTGAGCCTCCATTCGGGATGTCCTTTTATATATTCAATGCTTAGCTTTTTTCCTTCTTGACTTTCCCATCCCGGTTGAAGAAATAAATACGGTTGCATGACTTCCCCTCCCCTGTGAGAACAACCCTTTCTTTCTTGAATTGCTTCTTTTGCAATATGCTCTGCAAAGATTAAATCTTCCTTTTTATGTATGACTACTTTTATTTCATCACACGCCTGAAGTACTGATGTTCGTGGTGGAGCATGGCGCTTCGGTGAAAGTGTGATCCAGCTAATGGTTCCAGAAACATCATCGACTCCGCTTGTCTCTAGATGGATAGGAAGCTTTTTATGATTTTGATGCATTGTTGATTGATTGATCGCATTACATAGCGAATCTAAGTTGTGATGTAATGGCTCTCCTCCAGTAATTACGCTTATTGAAGCACCCTTTGATTGTGCTTCTGTAGCTTTCTGGGCAATATTGAAGATGCTTTCCTTCTGATGGCCTTTCATCGGCCATGATTCTTTGGTATCACACCAAGGACAACCTACTTTGCATCCACCAAGCCTGATGAAAAAAGCACTTTTACCAAAATGTAAACCTTCAGCTTGTAGAGAATGAAATGTCTCAACAATTGGAAGGGTAGAGATCATGTTTCTTGCCTTAGATCTTGCAAAATATTATTTGAATTCTTGAATGCCTCCTGTGGTGTTGAAGGTAAACGCAATTGAGCTGCTTTAATTAGTCCTGCAAATAATGGATGAGGTTTTCCAGGCCTAGATAAAAATTCTGGGTGGTATTGACATGCCGTGAAAAATGGATGTGTTTTTAATTCAATTAGTTCAACTAATCGTCCATCTGGTGAGGTCCCACTAATAGTGTAGCCAGATTCTAGGAAGAGATTTCTATACGAGTTATTAAATTCATAACGATGTCGATGACGTTCATAAACTACTTCTTCTCCATAGAGCTCCTGCCCCATAGTGTTTGGTATCAGTCTGCATGGGTATACGCCTAGCCTCATTGTTCCTCCTAGGTCCATTACATCTTGTTGCTCTGGTAGTAAATGAATTACTGGATGACTTGCTTGTGGGTTTAATTCGGAGCTTGTTGCATCCACAAGGCCAGCTACATTTTTTGCCCATTCAATGACGGCACATTGCATCCCTAGGCATAGACCTAGGAATGGAATTCTTTGTTCCCTCGCCCATTTGATTGCAGCAATTTTTCCATTTACTCCTCTATTACCAAAGCCTCCTGGCACTACTATTGCGTCTATTCCCTTCAATAGAGTTTCTGGTCCGTCTGATTCAATTTTTTCAGCAGATACCCATTGAATGTCTAGAGATGTATTGGTTGCTATGCAGGCATGCCTTAAAGCTTCGACTACTGATAAGTAGGCATCATTTAATTGTATATATTTCCCTACTAGAGCAACTTTAACGGATGGTCCTGGATTTCTTAATTGATGAACTAATGTTTTCCATTCATCTAGATCACATTCATGATCACTTAATTCCAGTATGCGTAGAATTTCGCGACAGAGGCCTTCTTCTTTTAATGAGAGAGGGACTGAATAAATGCTGTCAGCATCTAAAGCTGGAATTACTGCATTATTATTTACACCACAAAATCCACTGATTTTATTTTTTAAGTCAGCATTAATTGCTCTATCACTTCTACAAACTAATACATCTGGTTGAATGCCAATGGAACGCAATTCTTTGACAGAATGTTGTGTTGGCTTGGTTTTGATTTCACCTGATGTATTGATGAATGGTAAAAGAGTTACATGAATATATGCAATATCATTTTGTCCTACATCACTCTTAAATTCACGAATTGCTTCTAAAAATGGTAGGGATTCAATGTCTCCAACAGTTCCACCAATTTCGGTGATCACAATATCAGCATGACTATTTGAAGCAACACGCTTTATTCGCTCTCGAATTTCTTTTGTGATATGAGGAATTACTTGTACGGTTCTACCTTCATAATCTCCGCGCCTTTCTCTGTTAATTACTGATTGATATATCGAACCTGTTGTCACACTGTTAAGACGTGACATTGCTGTATCTGTAAAACGTTCATAATGGCCTAGGTCTAAATCAGTCTCTGCACCATCTTCGGTAACAAAGACTTCACCATGTTGAAAAGGACTCATTGTTCCAGGGTCAACATTCAAGTATGGATCTAATTTTAAAATTGATACGCTATATCCTCTTGACTTCAGTAATCGTCCGAGACTCGCAGCAACAATCCCTTTACCAATACTGGATACAACCCCTCCGGTGACGAAAACAAATTTAGCCATTTAGTTTCTTTGTATGCTTTAAGTTAACCCGATCTTGATCAAGGCCAACCAAATTAAATAGTTTTTCGAGAAATGTTATTGATTATTTTAGATTTTGAGAGAACCTTCCATTATTCATCCTCCTTAACAGGCAGAGTACTTCTTATATTTAGTTCTTCTAATTGTGCTGTAGACACTTTTGCAGGAGCTTTGGTCATCAAGCATTTTGCTTGCTGTGTTTTTGGGAATGCAATTGTATCTCTGATAGATTCTTCGCCAGCTAATAGCATTACAATTCTATCTAGGCCAAATGCAATTCCTCCGTGGGGAGGTGCGCCCATTTCAAGAGCTTCTAGAAGGAAACCAAATTGTTCCTTTGCCTCATTAACGGGAAGTCCAATAGTTTCTAAAACTTTCATCTGTAGTTCTGTTTGATGAATACGTAATGATCCGCCACCAAGCTCTAGTCCATTTAATATTAAGTCGTATGCTTGCGCACGAGCTTCTGGGAGTCTTGATCCCCATTCACTTTTCTCTTCTCCAAGGTCGGTACTATTTGGAGCGCAGAAAGGATGATGAAGAGCTTCAAGGCGATTTTCCTCAAGGTTTGGTTCAAACATGGGGAAATCAATTACCCATAGAAAATCCCATTGCTCTTTTTTCTTCTCCACTGGAATTAGGTTTAATTCTTTTGCAAGGTATTGACGCACTTTATCTAGGGTTTTATTGACTGTTGGTGTATTACCTGCAGCAAAAAGCAGTAGATCACCTTCACTGGCGTTGGTCTTTTTGAGTAGTTCTACTTTTTTTGCCTCATTGAGGTTATCTTTTATTGCACCAATAGAATCAATACTTTGATTTTCACGAACTCTGATGAAAGCCAGTCCTTTGGCGCCAGCTTTTTCAGCCTCACTAAATATATCTCCGCCAGGTTTGATTCTTACATTACTGATTGATGTATTGCCCCCTTTCACATTTATACATTTAACAGATCCGCCTGAATCGATTGCTCCTGAGAAGACTTTGAACCCAATTCCCTGAAGAATTTCATTTAAATTAGTTAGTTCCATTCCATATCTAGTGTCAGGCCTATCAGTTCCAAAACGTTCCATTGCTTCGTGCCATGTCAGCTTTGGGAAGGGAAGTGGAAGGGTTATACCTTTAACTTCTTTCCATATGCTGGCGATTAAATTCTCATTGATAGCAATAATTTCCTCTTGAGTTATGAAGCTCATTTCTAAATCAAGTTGCGTAAATTCTGGCTGCCTGTCGGCGCGCAAATCCTCGTCTCGAAAACATCTGGCTATTTGGTAATAACGTTCTATTCCACCAACCATTAATAATTGTTTGAAGAGTTGAGGTGACTGAGGTAATGCAAACCAATCTCCTTCACATACCCTTGAAGGAACTAGATAATCCCTGGCTCCTTCAGGAGTGGAACGATTCAAAATCGGTGTTTCTACTTCGAGAAATTCTTTGCTTTCTAAAAAATTCCGTACTGTTTTAATTACTCTATGACGTAAATGAAGGTTATTCTTCATTCGCTCTCGTCTTAGGTCTAAATAACGATGACGGAGTCTTAGCTCTTCTTTAACTTGCTCTTCGTAGTGGATTGATACATTGAAGGGCAAAGTGCCTTGTACTTCGTTAAGAACTTTTAAATCATTTGCTAATACTTCTATTTCACCAGTTTTAATTTTTTCATTGATTGATTCAGGTGGGCGAGACCTTACTGTTCCAGTAATTTGCAAAACAGTTTCATTTCGAAGACTCTCCGCAATGGCAAATAAACTTGATCCTTGATCTGGATCGACTGTAATTTGAATTGATCCAGTGCGATCTCTGAGATCGATAAAGATCACACCACCATGATCTCGACATCTATCCACCCATCCACATAGTTGGACGCTGGAGTCAATGTGCTTTGTGCGCAGGTCTCCACAGTAGTTGCTGCGCATGGTTAGGATTCGTGTATACAGAATGAGTTTCCCACAATGAATGTATAGAGGTTGCTAAAGATCCTCTTTATGTCAGGAAACTCTGCGATAAAAGGGTTTTTTTACTACTGTCGCAGGATGTAATTTTCCTCGAATTTTGACCCATATTTTTGTACCTTCTTTTGATGCTTCTACTGGGAGGTACGCTAGACCAATACCCTGATTTAGAGTTGGTGACCAGCTTCCACTGGTGATTTGACTAATAAATTCATCATGCAACATTATTGGATAACCTTTTCTAGGGATTGCTTTTTCGTCAAGCTTTATAGCTACTAGCTTTTGGTGGATACCTTCTTGATTTTGCAAGATTAAAGCATCTTTCCCTATGAAATCACCTGGTGTTTCTAAATGAACTAGCCATCCTAACCCTGCTTCAAAGGGAGTTGTGTTTTGGTTGATATCATTTCCATAGAGGGGCATTGCTGCTTCAAGTCTTAATGTATCTCTTGCTCCTAGTCCGCAAGGTTGAACTCCATGTTTTATTAATTGGCACCAAAGTTCTTTTCCAGTTTCCTTATCTATAAGAATTTCAAAACCATCTTCACCGGTATAACCGGTTCTTGCTATAAACATTGAGTCAGATTTATCATTGATTTTAATTTGTAGTTCTTTGTGGCCGAATTTAGGGATATTGATTAAAGGTTTATCTAAGACTTTGTTAAGGTGCTTTTCTGCCTCCGGACCTTGTAGGGCAATTAGAATCTTATTTCTTCTCGCATTTGATATCTCCAGCTTTTTCGTAACGAGATGTTTCTTCAACCAAGCCAGATCTGAGTCAACACATGATGCATTAATCACAATCATTACTCGCTCAAGATTGTCTTTTTGGCTCTCTAGGTCATAAATGATCAGATCATCAATAATCCCCCCAGTTTCATTGAGCAAAACCGTGTAACAAGCTTCACCGTGACCAATTCTATGGAGATCTGACGGCACTAATTTCTGTAGTGCATCTTTAGGGTTAATTCCTTGAATTAGAAATATACCCATATGAGAAATGTCAAATATCCCTGCATTATGTCTTACAGAATTATGCTCATCGACAAGGCTTGAAAATTGGATTGGAAGCTCCCAACCTGCAAATTCAACCATTCGGCCACCAAGCTCTCTGCAGGTCTCGTGAAGTGGTGTTTTATGCAATGTCATTATTGTTTGTGTAGATCTTTTCGGTTTCTTTAGTTCAGATTCAAGTCTTTTCTAAAGCAATACAAGGTACAAAGGCAATTGAATTGATTGTGGCCTGATTGATGAACTTTAACTAATCTAGTAGTCTTGCTACTTGTGTGATGACATTTAAAGAATGCTGCAAGAGTTGTAAATATAGTAAGGGCTTACAGTCTTCTTCTGCTGGTTGGTGCTTATTAAGAAAAATAAGATTAGATTCTCAAATTGCTTCTTTTGCTTATTGCCATCATTGGACTCATTCAGAACCATCCTTACCACTTGTCAATAGAAATAATTTAATTTCTGATACACAACTAGATTTTGGAAGAGACCTAGTCGAAAATTAAAAGCATTTAAAGTACTTCCATAGATCATTAGTCTACTTAGAACGTATTTATTTTCGACATGCTAAGTAATATTAAAAGACTCCTAGTTGTTTTTGCTGCAAGGATTGAACTTACCCCTGATGGATCTAATTGTGGTGCTAATTCAACAATATCGGCTCCTATTAGATTATGTTCTTTAAGAACGTCAATAACAGAGGCAAAATCTTGCCATAAAAATCCACCTGGTTCAGGTGTTCCAGTTCCTGACATAATGCTTGGATCAAACCAATCTAAATCAACTGTTAAGTAGATGGGTTGTCCTCGATAAGGTTTTAATGCTTTATATAATTCAAGAGATGGTTTACCAAAGGTCTGATTGATTAACCTTTTTTCTTTTTTCATTTCTAATATTTCTTTTTTTGTTCCACTTCTTATACCTACTTGAAATAGTTTATGGCTAGGCAGTATTTCTAGACAGCGTCTCATCGCGCATGCATGATTATACTTTGAACCCAACCATTCATCTCTTAGATCTGCATGTGCATCTAGTTGTATAAGAATTAGATCAGGGAAGTATTTTATAGCTCCATGAATGGAACCACTGGTAAGAGAGTGCTCTCCTCCTAATAAAAGTGGTTTCATGTTTAGTGAGTAAATATACTCCGTTGTTTTTTTTACCATTTCTATAACTGGTTGTGGATCACCAAGTGGTATTTCCAAATTTCCAAAATCTGTAAAATTAATTTCTTCAATATCTGCGTTTAGTTGAGGACAAAATGATTCAATTCCATAACTTACATTTTTTATTTCCGTAGGTCCAAACCTAGCTCCAGGCCTAAAAGAAGTTGTTCCATCATAATTAACTCCATAAAGACCTATTACTGAATTATTGATTTCACGTTGGGCACCCATAAAAATTGCACCATTACTATCAAAAGCTATTTTGTTTTTTGCTTCATTAATGGTCATGATTTTAATTTCCTTTCAATGTGGGCGGGAATAGAATCAAATGATCCTTTCTGCCAGCGAGGGCTCCAGAATTGACAAGTTTTTGAGATTTGCTCTGCTCTTGAATTGATTGGATAGAGATATCTTCTTTTTCCTATTGACGCAAATGTCCAACTCCACCATCCACTTGGATATATTGGAACATTTCCATATAACGGGTCTGCTTTTCCAAAAACTTCACGAATTACTTTTACACTCTCTATATGAGTTTTCTCAAAAGCCTCAGGTGATTCTGTTTGTGCTGCAAATACTCCGTTAGATTTCAATATTCGACGACAATTTTGAAAAAACTTTTTATTGAATAAACCTTTTGCTGGTCCCTTTGGATCTGAACCATCAATAATTATGGCATCAAAAGAGTTCTCTTCTGCTTTCTGAACCCATGAAATCCCGTCTTCGCTTTGTACATCAAGACGCGGATCTAACCAACAATTGCATCCTATTTCACTAAGATATCTTTTACTCATTTCAATGACAAGTTCATCAATTTCTATTAATTTTAACTTTTTTAATTCTTTATACTTAAGACATTCTCTAGCAGTTCCTCCATCGCCACCTCCAATTATTAGAATATTATTTAGTTCTTCTGAACTACATAATGCAGGGTGAACAAGACATTCATGATATTGCTTCTCTTGTTTTTCAGCAGTCATCCAACAATCGTCTAGAAGTAATGCCTTTCCATAGCGCTTACTTTCAAACACTGTGATTTTCTGGAATTTGCTTTTTTTCTCAATTAGCGTTCTGCCTTTTAAACCATATCTAACATCTTCTTGATACTCATCTTTCCAGCTATTGAATAATTTTGGAAGAAAGTTAAATTGTTTCATTAATATAATGAGACGTTTATGAATTTTCATTATTAAAAAAATTTGTTGCTTTTTTCCAAAGAAATTTTAGTTTTTGAATCGATATACTCATTAAATCTTCTCCATTGATATTTTCTTCTAAATAGCTAAGATTGTTTAGAAATCTTTTGTTTGACTTCCTTAGAGCTTCCTCTGGATTTAAAGAGCTCAAGACACTAATAGAACTTATTAGAAATAACAAATCCCCTACTATCTTTTCTTTATCTTTTTTATTTTTCTTCTTGAAATCATCTGTCATCAAAGTAATAAAGCTTTTAATTTCTGACCATGGCTCTTCTATTGATTCTAAATTAGGGAAATTACTTAGCATTTTCTTTGAAATATAGATAGCACCACTTAGAGGTGATTTAGAGCGAACTTTATTTTTTAATATTTTGGAAAAAGTCATATCTTCGTGCTCGGCTGCTTGTTCTAATTTTTTAAGTTCCTCCCATTTTGATGCAATATCCTCAACACTATTTAGTTGTGTTTTTTGAAATACATGAGGATGCCTTCTAACCATTTTTGCTGTTACTCCTTTAGCTATATCATTGAAACCAAAGCGATTTTCTTCATTCGCAATTTGTGCATGAAAGATAACCTGAAGCAATAGATCACCAAGCTCATCGCATAGATTCTCATCCGTCCCATAATAGATTGCATCTGCAACTTCATGAGCTTCCTCTATTGCATAGGGAATTAATGATTCATGGCTTTGTTTAATGTCCCATGGACATCCATTTATTGGTTCACGCAGTCTCGAGACAACATTTATGAGTTCATTTATAGCCTTTTGTGATTGTGAAGTAGTGTCTATTGAATCCATGCCTTGTGTTTGAAAAGAATTTTTTAAGTAATTTTGGCTTATCCTCTTGGGACTCATTGCTTCAGAATTGAAGCAGAATTTTAAGAATACATATTGTTTGATTCTATTTAATAGTAATTCAAATAAGTAGGTATTCAGAATTGAAACATCTTGATTTATGAATTTTCTTCTGAAGATTATTATACTTTTTGATATTAAGAATTTTTTATTTTAAGGACCTTTAATCTAGGAATTTTTACTCTTAGCCTCCCTTGACCAAGATGATATGTATTTTTATGCTATTAATTTTGATGCTGGGGTATCCCTAGGTTGCCTCGATAAGGCAGAATTGCTGAACGGGCGATTAGCTCAGCGGTAGAGCGCCTGCCTTACAAGCAGGATGTCCCTGGTTCGAACCCTGGATCGCCCATTTTTGGGAAATATTTTTTTAATTTATGAGGAAGGCTCTTAGCTTGACTATTACTAAATCTGCAGCAGCAGAACTTTTACGTCAATCTGCTTTTGGTGGTAGTCCTGGAGAAATGCATATTGATTTATTACCCGATAGCCTTGATGAGGGCTGGCTATATATTCGATTAAGAGTCGGCCAACAAATGGGTGTTCCTATTGCAAGAACTGATGGAATAACCCTATTTGCCCCTTCCGATCAACTTAATTTATTGCAAGGTTTAAAACTGGATTATTTTTGTGATTTGAGTGGCGGAGGTTTTGTGATAAGTGCTCCAGAAGGTGCACAATCAAGCGGGTGTGGTACAGGCTTTAACATGAACCCAAGAGATTGAACTTTAAAGTAATAGAATATGATTTGAACATCTTAAAAAGTTTAGTCCTATGGCCTAATTACATATTAGATATAATCAAAATCTAATATATTATAGATTATTTAGGTCTATATATATTCTCAGTTGCTTATTTTTAGTGAGTAGAAATTTATTCTTCAGGAAATAGCAATGATGCCAGCTCTTCAGCGTCCACGTCATAAACCCTTGCTAGACTTGTTTCTATAGCATTAGTAACGTCACCAGATAGGAATCTCATTGCATTAATTGCATCATCAACAATCTCCTCAGTAAGGAGATTGTCTTCAGTTGTTAGTTTTTCATCATTGATTACAGCCATCACCCAGCTTTGATAGGCGTAAATTAAATCAGAAAATTCAAGTTCTGGGTTGTTTAGGTCCATGGTGATTATTATTAATGCTATTTAAAAGTAGTTAAATCTAATTTAATGAGAAAAGAACCTGATGTTATGAAAAAAACAAATCATTTGGACATTCAGGCAAAATTATTTGACTTTGCTTTATCTGAGTTAGTTAGGGGCCAAAGAAATAGTTTTGCACCAATTTGGACCATAGACAGTTGGGCAAAGTTTTTAATATGGCTTTCTTTAAATTGCGGTTTATCAGGTGAAAGAGATAGTTTAGAGAACTTTGCTGATGCTTTAGGCAGACCTTTAACAATTAGGATGAGAAAGATTTTTTTTGAGAGGACCATGGAAGATCTTGGGTTGCATCTAATTGCAGACCCTGCCGAATCAAATGTTTTGATTATGCCTGTTCAAGGCGATGGGGAAGATGTATTGACTGCTATAGCGTGTAGAGAAGCTTTATTAACTGCAGGTTTGCTAGAAAGAGTTAGTGAAGATTCTCAAACCTGGACGTTGCATGACCAATTAATTTCAATTCCTTGGAATTCTTCAGAAAGTAGCTGCTGATTTGTCCAAAAACGTAGAAATTATTAGTGTTTCCTTGTAGGGTTTAAATTAATTTTTCTTTTTGTGGAAGAGTCGCCCGCTAGAAAAAATTTAGGAAATGCAGTGGATGGATTTCCAAAGATATACGACCCTATAGGTACTGAGAGTTGCTGGCAACTGAGATGGGATGTATCTAAAGCTTTTCATCCAGATCCGAATGACAAAGGGGAGTCATTTTCTATTGTTATTCCTCCTCCTAATGTCACTGGAAGTTTGCACATGGGGCATGCTTTTAACGCAGCTTTAATAGATGCGATTGTTAGATTTCAACGTTTAAAAGGTAAGAATGTTCTCTGTTTGCCAGGAACTGATCATGCTTCAATTGCCGTTCAAACAATATTGGAGAAGCAATTTAAAGAAGAAGGTATTACTCGTGAGCAATTAGGACGCGAAAAGTTTTTAGAGAGAGCCTGGGCATGGAAGTCGGAAAGTGGAGGTCGTATCGTTCAACAATTAAGGCGATTAGGCTATTCGGTTGATTGGGAACGAGAAAGATTCACAATGGATGAAAGATTAAGCAGAGCGGTTTCTGAGGCTTTTTTACGTTTGCATGAAACAGGCTTGATATATAGAGGCGAATATCTTGTGAATTGGTGCCCAGCTTCTGGTTCGGCTGTAAGTGATCTAGAAGTAGAAATGAAAGAAGTGGATGGAAATCTTTGGTACTTTAAATATCCACTTACTCATGGTCCATCTAAAACAGGAATTGCATATCTTGAAGTCGCGACTACTCGCCCTGAAACGATGATGGGGGATGTTGCGGTTGCAGTTAATCCTTTGGATGCAAGGTATAAAGAACTGATTGGTCAAACATTGACTCTGCCATTTATAGGACGTCAAATTCCTGTGATTGCAGATGAGCATGTAGACAAGGAATTTGGCACAGGCTGTGTGAAGGTCACACCTGCTCACGATCCCAATGATTTTGCTATTGGTCAGAGACATAATCTGCCTCAAATCACAGTGATGAACAAAGATGGGAGCATGAACTCTGAGGCTGGGCAATTTCAGGGACTTGATCGTTTTGATGCGCGCAAAGCAGTAGTGGCTGCGCTTGATGAAGAAGGCTTGCTTGTCAAAGTTGAGCCTTATCGTCATAGTGTTCCTTTTTCTGATAGAGGGAAGGTTCCAGTTGAGCCTTTACTTTCAACGCAGTGGTTCGTGCGTATGGAATCTATGGCAGAGCATTGTAAATTTCATTTAACTCAAGGAAAGCCACGCTTTTATCCCGATCGATGGGAAAAAGTTTACAAAGATTGGCTGACAGGGATTCGAGATTGGTGTATTAGTAGACAACTTTGGTGGGGACATCGTATTCCGGCATGGTTTGTTGTTAGTGAAACTGACAACCTAGTAACGAAGGAAACTCCATATATTGTTGCTCATTCCGAAAAGGAGGCGTTATTAGAAGCACAACAAAAATATGGTAGTCATGTTGAATTACAACAGGATGAAGATGTTCTTGATACTTGGTTTTCGAGTGGCTTATGGCCGTTTTCTACTTTAGGATGGCCTAATGAGCAAGAGAATGATTTTTCTCGTTGGTACCCTACAAGTACTTTGGTGACAGGTTTTGACATTATCTTCTTCTGGGTAGCCAGAATGACAATGATGGCAGGAGCTTTTACCAAAAGAATGCCTTTTGCGGATGTTTATATTCATGGTTTGGTTAGAGATGAACAAAACAGAAAAATGAGTAAAAGCTTAGGAAATGGGATTGACCCTCTGTTGCTGATTGATCGTTATGGAACAGATGCTCTTCGCTTTGCGTTAGTGAAGGAAGTTGTTGGAGCGGGCCAAGATATACGACTTGATTATGATCGTTCTACCGACACTTCTTTGACTGTTGAAGCAGCGAGAAATTTTGCTAATAAGCTTTGGAACGCTACTAGATTTGCTTTACTTAATTTGGGTACTACTACTGTCGAGGAGATGTTTGATGAGATAGATTACTCTACTTTAGAGTTGGCAGATCAGTGGATCTTATCTAGGCTCTCCAAGGTCAATCTGGAGACGTCAAAAAGATATCAAAATTATGCGCTTGGAGAGGCTGCGAAAGGTTTGTATGAATTTGCATGGAATGATTTTTGCGATTGGTATGTTGAACTTATTAAAAGGCGTCTTAACGTAGGAGATTGCCCTAGTGAAGAGGCTTTATTGGATCGTAAGAACTCTCAATTAGTAATGTTTAAAGTTTTAAGGGACTTATTAGTTATGTTGCATCCTTTAATGCCTCATTTGACTGAGGAGTTGTGGCATGCAATTACAGGGTTTCACGAGACCAAGTTTCTTGCCTTGGATTCCTGGCCAAAACCAAATAAAGAATGGTGTAATCAAGCCTTAGAATTATCGTTTTCGGAATTATTTGATTCAATTCGATTAGTTCGGAATCTAAGGGCTGAAGCAGGTTTAAAGCCATCTCAGAAAGCTCCTGTTCGTTTTATCACTAAAAACACTAATTTGTTAGAACTTTTGAATAAAGCAATACCAGATATTCAATCACTTACACGTTCAAATGCAGTTGAAGTTGTTCATCCTAGAGAAATTTTAGGACAATCAAATTCAAAATCTTTAGCTGGAGTTTCTGGTCAGTTAGAGGTTCTTTTGCCTATTGAAGACTTGGTTGATTTACATGCTCTAAGAAGTCGATTGCAGAAAGATTTATCTAAAGCAGAGAAGGAGATTGCGATTCTTTCAAGCCGTTTATCGAAGTCTAGCTTTATTCAAAAAGCACCTGAAAGAGTTATTGCTGAATGTAGGCAGAAATTAGCCGATGCAGAGGCTCAAGTTGACCTAGTACAGCAGAGACTTTTAGGTTTAGAATAAATTAATGGCCATCAAATTTAGCTTTTTACAAAACTTGCTTGAAAATCAACTTGATTTCTTTAGTCCCCCTTTAGGTGTTATTGCTTTTATTCTGCTATATATTTTTTGGGTTAATCTTTTTCTACCAGGGTCTTGGCTATCAATGTTGGGCGGCTTACTCTATGGTTCTTTTTTAGGCTCATTATATGTTTTCTTAGGAGCTAGTTTAGGAGCAACTTTAACTTTTTACTTGGGAAGGACTTTCTTAAGGCGTTGGTTTCAAAAACGTTTATCTTCATACCCAAAATTAGAATTAGTCGAGAGATCTATATCTAATCAAGGTTTGAGATTCGTTGCTTTAACTCGTCTTTCCCCTATATTTCCTTTTGGAATTCTTAATATTGCTTATTCCTTTAGTAATGTAAAGGCTCGTGATTTTTTGATTGGATTATTTGCTATATTGCCGGGCACATTTTTATATTGCTCTTTAGGATCTTTGGCGAGTAGCATTTATAAATTTGATGAGATTATGACAGGTGGGGATCAATTTTACTCCTTTTGCTTGACTTGCATAGGATTTTTCGCGACTCTAATTTTAGTCCTAATGATCTCTCGTATTGCTCGACAATCTTTGCAATATAACAAGTAATTCTTAGTCAGTTTCCTTTAAAGGTAAATCCCTAATTGCTGCTATTAGTATAAACCAAGTTAATCTAATTTTTGATAAAAAAGAGTGCTTTGATGCAAGTTCTTGATACTTTGCTCGTCCACAGGGTGTTTTAATTAAAGAGTTGATTATAGTATTAGGCATCGTTTTCTTCAGATAGAATTTTGATTAGATCCTTTTCAGTTATAATCTTAACTCCTAATTGCTTGGCTTTGTCATATTTAGAACCAGGCTTTTCTCCCATAACTAGAAATGTTGTTTTTGAGCTAATTGAAGAACTAATTGTACCACCTGCATGTTCAATCATCTCTTCTAATTCTTTTCGAGAAAATGAGGACATAGTACCAGTAATGACAAGCTTTTGATTCTGAAGCTTTTTCTTCTTACTATATAAACCCTTGACTGGATCAGATAGCCTGTTTTCGGTATTTGCAAGAGAAAGGCCCAACATCTGCAATTGTTGTATTAGGTTCTGATTACTTTGAGTTGCAAACCATTTTTTCAATGATTCGACAATCTCATCTCCTATACCAAATATTGTAGAAATTTTTTTAGGATTTTCGGTCACAGTAATGCTTAGTTCTAATGCACTAGAAAAAGTGTTTGCTAGAGTTTTTGCATTCGCTGATCCTATGTGCAAAATACCAAGCCCATAGAGTTGTTTATGCCATGGCTGTTTTTTTGATTCTTCTATAGCATTACAAATTTTCTCGGCTGATTTTTCACCCATTCTGTCTAGTTTACTTATTTGCTTTTTATCCAGTTCATAAATCTGAGCAATAGAGCAAACAAGTTTTTTTGCGACTAATTGATCGATAAGTTTAGAGCCCAAGCCATCTATATCCATTGCATTTTTGCTAACCCAATGTCGCAAGCTTCCACGAAGAATAGCTGGACAAGCAGTATTGGTACATTTTGTTATTGCTTCATCGACTTCCTTTATAAGTTTCGAACTACACTCGGGACAAGATGTAGGCAAAGATAATTTGTCAGCTTTGCTTTGCCGGAGTTCAGGGATAATGCGAACAACTTCAGGAATAATTTCTCCAGCTTTACGTATGATAATTGTGTCTCCTTGGTGAATTCCTAGTTCTGCAAGCCTTTTACTGTTATGTAATGTTGCTCTTGATACAACAGTACCTGCAAGGGTAATTGGCTTGAATTCTGCAACAGGTGTTATGGCACCAGTCCTTCCTATTTGGAATGTCAGCTTTGTTAGTTGAGTCGGTGCTTCTTCTGCTGGATATTTTAGAGCAATTGCCCATTTCGGGGCTTTTTGGGTTATCCCTAGAGTTTCTTGTAGTCCAAAATTTTCTATTTTTATAACTACTCCATCAGTTGCATAGGGCAGAGAATGACGACCTGACTCCCAAGTAATGCAGAAGTCTTGTACTTCCTTCAAAGTCTCGGCGAACTTTATATTTGGATTGACTTTGAAACCTGCTGCTTTGAGCCAATCTAGTGCTTCAATTTGACCTGTTGGCAATTGTGGATCACTTTCACTTGGCTCCCAATCGATAGGCAAGTGAAGCGTATATGCAAAGTAATCTAGACGTCTTGATGCGACTACGCGAGGATCTAATTGTCGAAGGGTACCTGAGCAAGCATTCCTAGGATTAGCGAAAAGTTGTTGTTCATTTTGTTTACGCTCGTTATTGATTTTTTCAAAAACTTTATTTGGCATATATGCTTCTCCTCTAACTTCGAGCCATGTAGGGGGATTCCTAAGCTGCAGTGATAATGGTATTGAGGGGATTGTTTTTACATTTGCAGTTATCTCTTCTCCTTGAGTACCATCTCCACGCGTTGTGGCCTTGGTAAGTATTCCATTGGAATAGCTAAGAGCTAGTGCATTTCCATCTATTTTAAGTTCGCAAACCATCTTGATGTTTTGATCAATAGGTTTCTGTATCTTTGAGTACCAAGCTTGCAGTTCATGAAAGTTAAAGGCATTCTCAAGGCTTTGTAAAGGGATTCTATGTTTAACACTTTTAAAGCCTTTTGCAGGCTTGCCTCCTAATCTTTGAGATGGACTATCGAGGGTAATTAATGAAGGATCTTGAGCTTCAATCTCAAGCAATTCCCTATAAAGATGGTCATAAACTGCATCTTTTATGAAGGGTGAATCTAGTGTGTAATAGGCATGATTAGCCTTGTTTAGGAGATCTCTCAGCTCTGAAGCACGTTTTGAATGATTTAAAGATGGTTTTGGCACTGATGAATAAGAGCTTCTTGCTTATTGACTGGCTTTTGCAATTCGATTGATTCTCCATTCTTTCTCAATTTTTGCAAAGGTAAACTCCAAAGGTAATTCAGCTGTTTTGTCTTCTGACTTGAGATTTAATGTAAGCATGATTTGATCACCTTCAATGCGGGGCCGACCAGATTTCAAATTTCTGTATTTGTTCAGCTGAAGACCCCCTAGGAATTTTAGGAAATCTTGACGATTGACATGTTGCTTATACGTTTTTGTTGTAAGCCTGTATGCAGCATCGATTCGCCCGGAAGCTATTTGATCGAAGAATTGCTTTACAAGGGGGTTAATGCCTCTTGCTCCTATGACTATTTTTACTGCATTAAAAGTCCAAAAGAGAAGCAGGGCAGATCCCCCATAAAGAAGAGTTTTGATGCCGATTGCTTTGACTAGAGCCGCATCCATTTTCTAAACGTTGGTAATGAACAAGTTAGTGATACTAACTTTAGGAATAAGAGTATTTCACATTAAGTCTCTTTTAGTCAGAATGTTATGGCTTGAGTCATGACCTTTTCCTTAAGTAATTAATTGATGCCACTTATTCCCCTGTTGCCAATATTTCATCGGTTGAACCGCGAACACTTTGCCAGCACCTTGGTTAAAGAATCAAAACCGATTGTTTCTGTCAAATGGAGTGATGGACGGTTAACAAACACCGCTGGTTTCTATCGCCATGGCAGAAAGCAAGGTGGCGAAAGAGTGTGTGAGATTGTTTTGTCCAGTCGAGTTCTAGAAAACCTTCCGCAAAGTGCAGTGGAAAGCACACTTTGTCACGAGATGATCCATGCTTGGATTGATCTTGTCTTAAAGATTCCAGAAGGTCATGGATCAAATTTCCATGCTCGAATGCAATCAATAAATGCTTCTCAATCGCAGTTCCAAGTGAGCGTCAGGCATCAATTCCCGCTTCCTCTAAAACCCCCTAAATGGTGGGGAGTCTGCCCTTCGTGCGGCTTAAGACTGCCTTATAAGCGTCTTGTTACAGGCGTGGCTTGTAAGCGCTGTTGCGATACTTTGCATGGAGGTAAATGGGACTCAAGTTGTGTTTTGATTTATGAACCTGTTTTAAATGAAACTTGATAATCGCATTTCTCTTAAATCATTCTCAAGTTGGAGTTTTTAATCTTTTATCATAATTCAACTTTCCTCTGAGAATTTCGATAAATTTTTCATTATGAATATAAGAGGTTCTCAAAATCAAGGTTCACCTCGTTCTCGTGACTCTATAGAGCGTCGAATGGATAAATTGGTGAAAACTGGACGACAGTTGGTTGATGGTGTTTCTGGAAATAGACCAGGAAAACGTTTGAATAATAATCGTTCTGGATTTGAAGATATGAGTCGTTGGGTGGAAAAAAAAATAGATTGGTTTTTTGAAGATGAAGATGATTGCTCAAATCCTTTAGGATCTGAAATGTTGTATATGGAGGATGACATTTCAACAAAAAAGAGACCTTTAACCGCAATATCCTTGCGAGGCCCTAAGGCTATTTCAGCAGCACCTAGTAGAGAAAACTTTGATTCTGATATTTCAGAAGAATGGCCCGAACAATCGACTTTTAAAGTTGATAGATGGAAGCGAGGTTATGAGCAGAAATCCAATTTCAATGAAACGAAAAATTTTTCTCATACAACGAAATCTTCAGATATTAAGCTTCGCCCTTTACCTAGATCTAGTAGAAGGAGAAATGCATGAGTTCTACTCATTGAGTTGGTTGCGCAGTGAATTCCCCAGCCAGATTTCAAGCGTTGGGTTAAAGACTTCTCTGATAACAGTTAATTCTCTTTGATGTCTGAAAAATCGATAATGTCTACTCCAGAAAGGACCTTGATGTTGAAATTTAGCTTCTAACCAGTCGGATCTCACTAATGCAAGCCCATCAACTTCACGAAATAGCTCGGAACGACCTTTTGTAAGACTTTGCCAAATTGGCTGATTCTTGTTTTTCATATGATGTTCTGCTTCTTTTTGGTTCCACCAACTTTCTGCCCAAGCAAGTGTTTGAGAACCACATTGAAGCCAGACTTGCCTTCTTATTAAAGGAGGCTGAAGTTCGTTGATTTCTTTAGGTGCCTTTTTGTCGGGATGAAGATCTAAATCCATTCCAATTAATTCTATTTTCACGTCTTCTCCAGTTAATAAGCTTAGATGTCGTGTTGGACTTCCATCTCCAAGCAACATTAACTGCCAGGCACCTGATAGCTTAATAGGAACTTTTCCAGATAACACTGATTGTGTTAGTGCTTCCCAAACTGGTTGAGGAGAGGGAAAAAGTTGTCTTTTCAGAGATGACCTCCTTGATTGGAACTCTTCGTTGTTATATCAGAAGCCTGAAGAATATTTTTACGATGTTGAATTTTTAGCCATACCAGTAATGCAGTTAAGTCTGCTTTGCTTACCCCTGGGACCTGAGCAGCTTCTCCTAAAGTTGATGGTCTAGTTTTATTAAGTTTCTCTCGCGATTCTTGAGATAAAGTTTTAATCGTTGTGTAATCCAATTTACGTGATAATACTCTTTTGTTTTGCCTTTTCAATTGCTCTATTTGGGCATTTTGCCTTTCCAAGTAGCCACTATATTTAATGTCAATCTCTACCCCTTCTGCAACGTCTAGGCTAAGATCATTCCTAACTATTTTATGTCTAACTAAATTAGACATATGTATTCCTGGCCGACGAAGTAAATTCGCTATTGTTATAGAACCTTTGATTGGAGCACCACTTTCCTTGGCTAATTCTATAGCAATTGATTCGCTTTCTTTAATTCGTTCTTGTTCCAATCGATTCTTCTCTTGGTTGAGTGCTGCTTGCTTGGATTGAAAGATATTCCAACGTCGCTTATCTATGAGGCCAAGCTCATAACCTAGTGGAGTCAGTCGTCGGTCAGCATTGTCACCTCTAAGCACAAGTCGATATTCACTTCTACTTGTTAAAACTCTATAGGGTTCTCTTAGATCTTTTTTTACAAGATCGTCAATCATTGTACCAATATAACTTTCTTCTCTGTGAAATTGAATTGGCTCTTTATTTTCTATCAGTCTTGCCGCATTTATTCCTGCAACAAGCCCTTGTGCAGCAGCTTCTTCGTAGCCCGTTGTTCCATTGAGTTGACCTGCACTGAAGAGACCCCGTATTTTTTTTGTTTCGAGTGAAGGTAAAAGCTGTGTCGCTGGTAAGTAATCATATTCGACGGCATAAGCTGGACGAAGCATGACACAATTTTCAAGACCTGGAAGAGTCCTGAGTAATTGCAATTGAATACTTTCAGGAAGACCTGTTGAAAAACCTTGCACATATATTTCTGGGGTATCTCTACCTTCTGGCTCTAAGAAAATTTGATGTGACTCTTTGTCTGCAAATCGAACGATTTTATCTTCGATTGAAGGACAGTATCGTGGACCCTTGCTTTTGATGAACCCACCATATATAGGTGTAAGGTGGAGATTATCTTTTATTAGTTGATGTGTTTCGCTTGTGGTACGAGTTATGTGACAACACATTTGCTCCCCACTGGTCCATGCAGAGGGATCAAAAGAAAAGAACCTATCAGCAGCATCGCTTGGTTGTTTTTCGAGCGAGTCGAGATTAAGACTATTTCGGTCTATTCTTGCAGGCGTTCCTGTCTTAAGTCTATTAGTTTCAAAACCAAGTTCCTGAAGTGCTTCAGTAAGTCCTTGAGCAGCTTGTTCTCCAGCACGCCCAGCATTCATGGATTGATTGCCTATCCATATTTGTCCTCGCAGAAATGTCCCTGTAGTTAGGATGACTGCTTTAGCGAAATACATACTTCCAAAATAAGTTTTTATTCCTTTGATTTGGCTGACGGCATTCTCTGTAGACTCTTCTGTGTCTTTTCTTTTAAAATCATTTTTTTCAATTTCTAGACCTGTCACCATTGCTTCTCGAAGGGTTAGGTTTTTTGTATTTTGAAGAATTTGTAGCATTTGTCTTGCATAAAGCCTTTTATCTGTTTGTGCTCTTAAGGCCCACACAGCTGGACCTCGACTTCTATTTAATATTCGTTTTTGTAATGCTGTTGCATCTGCTAGTCGACCAATTACTCCGCCTAATGCATCTACTTCATGTACTAGTTGACTTTTGGCTGGTCCACCAACGGCAGGATTACATGGCTGCCAAGCAATTCGATCAAGATTCAGTGTGAATAGTGCTGTTGAAAGTCCCAACTTGGCAGTAGTTATAGCAGCTTCGCAACCAGCATGACCTCCTCCAACAACAATTACGTCAAATCTTTCTTTAGCATTGGATGAATTACTCATTTTAGAGATGTTTGCATCGATGTATCAGAATATTTCTCTTATCAGGTTGCAAGATTTCTGAATCTTGTGAATTCTGGTTCAAATAGTAACTTAACTGTTCCAACAGGACCATTTCTATGCTTTGTAACGATCACTTCTGTGATGCCTTTGTCTGGAGTCTCAGCATTGTAATACTCGTCTCTATAAATCATTAGAACTAAATCTGCATCTTGTTCGATTGATCCTGACTCTCTTAAGTCACTAAGCATAGGTCGTTTATTAGTTCTAGATTCAACACCACGACTTAATTGAGAGAGTGCAATTACCGGTACTTTTAATTCTCGCGCCATTGCTTTTAATGCTCTAGTTATTCTTGATATTTCTTGTACTCTGTTATCAGGAGTAGACCCTTCCATAAGCTGTAAGTAGTCAATAACAATTAGACCAAGCTCTGTTCCTTGTTCGGCAATTAGTCGACGACATAGAGAGCGCATTTCCAATACGCCTAAATTAGGCTTGTCATCTATAAAAATCGGCAATTGGCCTAGAGTATTAATTCCTTGACCTAGGAGAGGCCACTCTTCTTGATTTAAACGACCTGTACGTAGCCTGCCACTTTCAATTCCTACTTCCATGGAAAGAAGACGATATGTTAGTTGCTCTTTACTCATCTCTAGGCTGAATACACAGACTGGAAGCTCATGGAGTTGAGCAACATTTTTTGCAAGATTTAGAACAATAGATGTTTTTCCCATTGCTGGTCTGCCTGCAACAATTATTAAATCACTACGTTGCAGACCTTGAGTCATTGCATCAAGATCATAGAAATTAACTGGTATGCCTGCTACTGATGTACCTAATGAGCGACTTTCAATTTCATTGAATGTTGTTGTGAGAATTTCAGATGTAGGTATTAGCCCTTTTGAGGGCTTTTCTTGACTAATAGAGAAGATTTGTTGTTCAGCTTTGTCTAAGAGTTCTTCCATTGGCATGTTTTGATCAAAGCTAAGTTTGATAACTTCATTGCCTGAACGAATAAGTTGCCGACGTAGGAATTTGTCTGTAATTAACTTTGCAACTTGTTCTATAGATGCAGTGGAAGAGATTTTTTCTACAAGCTCTACTAACCGATTATTACCTCCAATTGCTTCAAGCTCTCCAGTATCAGCTAACCAAGCGCTCATTGCCGTCAAATCAGTTGGCTTGCCTTGGCTATGAAGCATTAATGCAGTTTTAAAGATTTGACGATGGGCATTTAAGTAAAAAGCTTCAGGCTGAACTAAGTCTCCGATTCTACTAATTGCATCAGGATCTAATAAAATTCCCCCTATTACTGCTTCTTCCGCTTCAAGGTTTTGCGGTGGGATTAGATCTGGTTGATTTTCAAAATCTCTCAAAGCTGATTTCTCATATCTTTTATTCGGTAGTGATTGATTGCTACCTTGGTTTTGGTTATTAGGCAAAGGAACATTAACCATGAAATTATGAATTAGCTTAGAAAAATACTTGGGATAGAAAGTTCAAGCTTGCACCTAAAGCTTAGTTCCCAACTACTTCAAGGTTAATTTCTGCAGTTACTTCACTGTGAAGCTTGATCTGCACTGTGTATTTTCCAGTGCCATGAATTTCTGGAACTATGATTTGTCGACGATCAATTTCTTTTTGGGTTGCGAGTTGAATGGCTTCTGCTACATCCCCATTGGTTACGGTGCCAAAAAGTACCCCATCTTCTCCTGTTTGCTTTTTAATGCTAAAGCGACCTATTGTTTTTAGAGCTGTTTCAAAATCAAGCGCTTTTTGTTTTTCCGCTGCTTCAAGAGCTGCTTTTTTTGCTAAACGATGCTCTACTTGTTTGAGAACAGCAGGTGTTACTGTCAAAGCTTTCCCATGTGAAAGAAGGAAATTGCGAGCATAGCCAGGGGCAACTTCGACAACATCACCATCTTTCCCAAGACTAAGGACATCTTCTTTAAGAACCACTTTTACTCTTTTCGCCATCGTTTTTAGTTTTTAAGTAGGAAGGTTGAGATTAACTAAGTTGAATCTTTGTTAATAACTTTATTGCTTAATCTTAAGGCTTCATCGGCAGCCGAATTTTTTTAGCTAGGCCTAATGCATTTAGAAGTCTGATATGTTGCCAAGTTAAGTCTATTTGACCTTTGAAAAGTCCTTGACGAGCAGAGTTTGGATAAGCGTGATGATTATTGTGCCAACCCTCCCCAAAGGTAAGTGCTGCTACCCACCAATTATTTTTTGACCCATCGCCACTATCGAAAGCAACATTACCCCAGCAGTGTGTAGCAGAATTGACAAGCCAAGTTACATGATATACAACCACCAGTCGAAATGGAATTCCCCAAAGAACCATTGACCAGCCACCTGCTTCAGTGCCACTACCAATCCAAAACAGTAATGCCCCTAAAGGAATTTGTAATAAAAGGAAGTTTTTATTTAGAAATCTATAGTAAGGATCTTGAATTAAATCTCCGCTGAAATTAGGCACAGTTTTTAATGCTGGTATTGGTTCAAACATCCAGCCCATATGACTCCACCAAAAGCCTTTCTTACTATTGTGATGATCAGCATCGGTATCTGAAAATGTGTGATGGTGTCTATGAAGTCCTACCCAGTCAATCGGACCATGTTGGCAACTTAAGGCCCCGCAGGTAGCAAAGAATCTTTCTAGCCAGTGAGGCACCCTAAATGCGCGGTGAGATAAGAGCCTGTGATATCCCAGAGTTACGCCTAAGCAGGCAGTTACCCAATAAAGTAATAATAAGGCAATTAGATTTTGAAAACTCCAAAATCTTGGTAGTAGAGCAAATATTGTTAAGAGGTGGATTGCACCCATGAAAGCTACTGTTCCCCAGCGTCTTTTGAATTTCCTGGGATACCTCAAACCTTTTTTAGTTTGTACTTGAAGTTTTTCTGATGCAGCCAGTGCTTTATCTGCAGATACTGGCCTTCTTAACGGAGCCGTTGCTTCAATCACACTGGACACCAAATTGACCTTACTAACAATAGCCTATTATAGTACTTGATAAGAATATTGATCAAGACTCAGGTTTGATCTTTTGTATGATTTAGTTATGAGTCTTGCTTTCCGAGATCGATTAATAAAGGGCAGAAGATCAATGGCCCATCTTATTCATGTGTGGCATGAGAGAAATGGTTGGTCCCATAAAGTTTTACCCGCCCTGTCTGAATGTCTTGAATTGGGAAGGGTGCACAACTCTCAGATTTCGAATCTTCGTAATGGAAAGCTTGCGTCTCCAGGCCCAGAAGTTTTTCTTGCTTTGTCTCAGGCTAATCATGTTTTGTATCAAGGTATTGATCTGATAAGGGATCGTCTTGATAGTGAACATCCTGAATTGTTGAAGGTTTTATTGGAATCTGCTATTCCTATCGTTGGAGATGATAAGCAGCCTCTTACAGCTGGAGGCTTGTTTGAGATATTTATTGGATTAACCCCTTTACCTTCATTCTTTGATTGGTTTATTGAGGAAGATGAAGCAGAGAAAATCAGCTCTGCTTTGGCTGATCATTTTTGTAATAGAAGGCCTTGGCGAGAATGTAGAGAAAAGGTTATGGCAGCATATCCAGTACAGAAAGTTGACCGAAGAGATAGATTTGCAGCAGTTATGGCAGGGTTACGTGATTACACCGCTGAAGAGTTAGATGGAGAACTATTGGATTTATTTTCTACACATCAGCAAATTTCGGTATCCACTTGTCAAAGTGTAGATCTTTTCTTAGAGAGCTTAAGATCTAGAGTTTCTTTGTCTGAAGAATCGGAACAACCTTAATCATTGTGAGAATTCAAAGTAATAAATTGTCAACAGACGATTCAGTCTATAAGCATGCTTTTTCTTTTGTTAACCGTGTAGAAGAAGGCCTACAGGAAATAATTGAAAAAAGGACGAATGGTGTAGGACCAAGACTTCAAAAAGTTTTAAAAGCTTTTTCTGATGAAGGTTTGGGAATGCATCATTTTCAATCTATAGATGGTTATGCTCATGGTGATTTAGGTAGGGAGTTAATAGATAAAGTATTTGCGAATATATGTGGCTGTGAAAAGGCTGCAGTCCGAATGCAGTTTGTAAGTGGAACACATGCAATATCTTCTGCACTTTTTGGAGTTCTTAGACCAGGTGAAAATTTGCTATCCGTAACTGGAAGGCCCTATGACACGCTTGAAGAAGTTATTGGTTTAAGAGGAAAAGGAAAAGGTTCTTTATTAGATTTTGATATAAATTATAATCAGATATCTATTTTTAAAAATGGAAATATTGATTTTAATAGTTTAGAAAAAGCATTAATAAGTCCTAAAAAGATGGCTTTCATTCAAAGAAGTTGTGGCTATTCTTGGAGACCCTCACTATCTATTGAAAACATAAGAGATATCTGCAAGTTGATCCATGATATTCAACCTGAATGTATATGCTTTGTTGATAACTGTTATGGAGAATTTGTTGAAGAAATTGAACCTTGCGAGGTAGGCGCAGATTTAATAGCAGGATCATTAATTAAGAACCCTGGTGGAACAATAGTGCCTACTGGTGGATACATAGCTGGAAAGTCTTCATTGGTAGATATGGCTTGTTGTCGCTTAACAGCTCCAGGGATAGGCACTCAGGCAGGTAGTGGATTTAATCTACATAGATTGGTTTTACAAGGTTTATTTTTATCACCTCAAATGGTTTCAGAATCATTAATTGGTGCTGAAATTATTTCTGGAGTATTTCACGAACTTGGTTTTAAAGTGAAACCATTACCTGGTGAATTACGTGGTGATTTAATTCAAGCTATTTGTTTCGGCAATGTAGATGCTCTGAAAATAGTATGTAGATCTTTTCAGAGTTCTTCTCCAGTAAATTCTTATTTGCGTCCTGTACCCGCAGGAATGCCTGGTTATGAATCAGATTTGATTATGGCTGGAGGAACCTTTATTGATGGAAGCACTAGTGAGTTTTCTGCTGATGCACCACTGCGTCCCCCCTACAATCTTTTTGTGCAGGGTGGTACCCACCGAGCACATATAAAAATTGCAATTACCGATGCTCTTGTTGCACTTGCAAAAGAAGAAATTGTAGACTTCCCAACAATGTAGGGCTTATTTTTGGTTTTAAATTAATGGCTTTTGATTTCCCGGAAAAGTTTTTTTTTGCTGATACTCATGAGTATGTCAATTCTGAAGAGGAGTTGGTTCGTATAGGAATCAGTGCTTTTGCTGTCGATCAATTAGGGGATATTGTTTTTGTTGATCTTCCCGATAAAGGCTCTTCTATAGAAAAAGGGACAAGTTTTGGTTCAGTTGAATCCGTAAAGGCAGTTGAAGATATTCATGCACCCATTAGTGGTGAGGTCTTAGAAATTAATTCATCCCTTCTCGATAATCCTGAAGCATTGCAAAATGATCCTCATGGGAAAGGATGGTTGTTATTGGTTCGCCCAATAGACCCCAATCAGCTGAATCAATTGATGACTTCAGCTTCTTATTCACAAAAGGTTGCTTCTCAATGATTCTCTTTTTTAAATTTCTTTCAATTCAGTTTTAATTTTCCTACTATTTCTGAAATATTTATCGTTTTGCATTAGTTAGGATTTCTTGCTTGTGAATGAATCTAAGGTTGGACAATTTACTGATCGACATCTTGGTCTTTCGGAGGAAGCTCAAAAAGAGATTCTTAAATCACTTGGTCATGATAGTTTAGAGGATTTTATTGCTTCGGTTGTTCCAGAGGAAATCCTAGATCAGCACTTACCTAATAATTTGCTTCCTATACCGTGCGACGAAAAAGAAGCTTTAGAAGATCTTCGTTCAATTGCAAGTCTTAATCAAATTAAAAGATCTTTAATTGGTTTGGGATATTACGGAACTGCTATGCCTTCTGTTATTCAACGGCATGTTTTTGAGAATCCTTCTTGGTACACTTCCTATACGCCTTATCAGGCAGAAATTTCACAAGGAAGATTAGAAGCTCTTTTTAATTTCCAGACTCTTATTAGTGAATTAACAGGTCTACCTATTGCAAATGCTTCATTGTTAGATGAAGGCACAGCTGCAGCTGAGGCAATGAACCTTAGTTTTGCAATGTGTAGACGGCAATCCGCAAGGAAATTTCTTGTAGATAAACAAGTGTTTCCTCAAACACTTGCAGTTCTTAAGACTAGGGCTACACCTTTAGATTTTATTATCGAGGAATTTGATCCTGAGGATTTCAATATTGATGAGAGCGTTTTTGGTGTTCTTCTTCAATTACCTGGTCAAAATGGACATTTTTGGGACCCTACTCAGATAATTGAGAAAATTCATCAAACAAACACTTTAGTGACAGTCGCTATAGACCCTTTTGCTCAGGTGTTGCTTGAACCTGTAGGTCATTTAGGTGTAGATATTGCTGTAGGTAGTTCCCAGCGCTTTGGTGTTCCGATGGGCTTTGGTGGACCACACGCTGCTTTTTTTGCGACGAAAGAGATTTATAAGAGACAAGTTCCCGGAAGATTAGTAGGTGAATCTCTTGATGCGACGGGAAACCGAGCATTGAGATTGGCATTGCAGACCAGAGAACAACATATTCGAAGAGAAAAAGCTACAAGTAATATATGTACCGCTCAAGCATTGTTAGCAATTATTGCTTCTTTTTATGCAATCTACCATGGTTCTAAGGGATTAGAAGCTATAGCAAAGAAGATACTTTTTTTAAGGTCGGAGTTAGAGAAATATCTAAAACTATTAGGATTTAAATTTGAGGAAATTACTCGTTTTGACACCATAGAAGTTTATTGTTTGGAATCATCAAAGATTCATGAATTGACTCAATCTAGTGGATTTAATTTACGTATATTACCTTTTGGTGCATCTATTGAAGATTCAAAAGGTTTTGCTATTTCTTTAGATGAATTGAGCACTACTGATGAATTATATAAATTATGTAGGATCTTGGCTGATATTCAAGGAAAGACTTTTGAAATTAACCCTGATTATAATTGGAATTATCAGGAATCATTAAAATCTCTTCCTTTAAGACACTTACCTTGGTTAACACAACCTGTCTTTAATGAATACAGAAGTGAAATGGAGCTAATACGTTATATCTATAAATTAGCTGGTAGAGATTTCTCATTGATTAATGGAATGATACCATTAGGCAGTTGTACGATGAAGTTAAATGCAACAGCTGAACTGTTGCCTGTTAGTTGGAAAGAGTTTTCATTAATTCACCCTTTTGTTCCTATCAAACAATCGAAAGGATATAGAAAATTAACTGATCAGTTGGAGAAATGGATTTGTATTTTGACAGGTTTTGAAGGAGCCTCCTTGCAACCTAATGCTGGATCTCAAGGCGAATTTGCAGGACTTTTAGTTATTCGGGCATGGCATAAAGCTAATAATCAAATTAATAGAAATATTTGCTTAATTCCTAAAAGTGCTCATGGCACTAATCCAGCAAGTGCGATTATGGCAGGTTTGAAAGTTGTCTCAGTTGAGTGTGATAAGTATGGAAATATTGATTTTAAAGATCTTGTTCTAAAAGTAAAATCGCATTCCCCTAACTTAGCAGTTTTAATGATTACTTATCCCTCTACACATGGAGTATTTGAACCTAATATAAAGGAAATCTGTCAATTAATTCATTCTCATGGTGGCCAAGTTTATTTAGATGGAGCAAACCTTAATGCTCAAGTTGGTTTGTGTAAACCAGGTGATTTTGGAGCTGATGTATGTCATTTAAACCTTCACAAAACTTTCTGTATTCCCCATGGTGGCGGTGGTCCAGGAGTGGGCCCAATTGCTGTTTCAAAGCATTTGGTTTCGTTTTTA
>QCPK01000012.1 GCA_003212555.1 Prochlorococcus sp. AG-436-K22
TATCTGAGAACCATGCCTCTACACCAAAGCTTTCGGTTATTGGTCCCTCAATTAACTTTCCTCCAAAAGAAAAAATTTCTTCAATAAATCGGTCAATTAAATTCATAGGATCTTGAACGGGATAGCTTTCAAAGCAAACAGCCAAAGTTGGTGGAATAAAACGGGCTTTTGTATTTGTATTCGATGGTTTATAAAAGTGTATTTTCAGGGGATCGCTACTTCTTAAGCAAACATCTTTCAAACCAAAGCCTTCTGAGAGCTTTAAATCCATAATAGAGGAATAGAATCTTCCTAATTTCTCTGGTTCTCTTGATGAAATTATTAAATTAGTTTTAGTAAAATCCATTAGAGATTTATATAATTTATATAAATCATTCAAAACACTCAATCAGGAAGTTTCTGATCTTAGCGAAAGGTACCCAAAATGTTGATTTAAGAATGATCAATCAAACTTCAATTTCAAAAAGAGCACTTGGTCTCAAAGCATCTATGACGCTTGAGATCAGTTCACTTGCTCAAGAGTTAAAAAAGAATGGGAAGAATATTTGTAGTTTAAGTGCTGGTGAACCTGATTTCGATACTCCAAGCTTTATTATTGAGGCAACTAAGAAAGCTCTTGATGAAGGTATAACAAGATATGGTCCAGCCGCTGGTGATCCTAATCTAAGAGAGGCAATTGCTCACAAGCTTTCTACAAAAAATAAAGTTCCTGCAACTAAAGAAAATATTCTTATTACAAATGGAGGGAAACAAGCAATATTCAACTTATTTCAAATACTCCTAGACCCAGGTGATGAAGTTTTAATCCCCTCACCTTACTGGCTTAGCTATCCAGATATTGCAAGGTTTGCTCAAGGAAAGCCCATAATCGTTGATTCGCAAGCAGAGACTGGTTTCTCACTAGACATTAGTAAAATGGAATCTCAGGTTTCTCCTAAAACCAAAATACTAATACTAAATTCCCCATGCAATCCAACAGGAAGGGTAATGAAATTAAAAGAATTGGAGGAAATTATTGGACTTCTGAGAAGACATCCACATATTTACGTCGTAAGTGATGAGATTTATGAATTCATAATATCTGAGAAAGAAAGACATATCTCTATTGCACAATTAGCAGAGGATATAAGAGAAAGGATTTTTATAGTTAATGGATTTGCAAAAGCATGGGCCATGACAGGCTGGAGAATAGGCTATTTATATGGAAACGAAACCATTATCAAAAAAGCGACAGCATTGCAAAGTCAAAGTACAAGTAACGTATGTAGTTTTGCTCAAAAAGGTGCTCTGGCAGCAGTCCTAGAACAGCCTTCAGGGATTGACTATATGATCGATAGCTTCAATAAACGAAGGAATCTCCTTACCGAAGGATTAAAGGGAATTAAAGAATTGGTGGTCCATGAACAATCAGGAGCCTTTTATTCATTCCCACAACTTATAGGAAATTTACCGGGCTCATTAGACTTCTGCAAAATGGCTTTAGAAGAAGAGGGATTAGCAATGGTTCCTGGGATTGCATTTGGCCAAGACAACTGCATCAGATTATCTTGCTCAGCATCAGATGAAACTATTATTGATGGCCTAGATAGACTTAAAAAATTAATAGAACGACTAACGAATCAATAAGCGTGAGATTGGGATTTTAATGACTTATAAAAACACTCTAATTAGAACATCTATAGAATATAGTTATATATCCATATATATCTCCTATGGAAGAATTCCCCTTAACATTCATGCTCCATCAATGTATATAAGATGAGTAACTTGATAGAAGTTAAGAATGTATCGCTAAAAAGCAGAACTAGTACAAGGATTGAAAACATAAATATCACTATAAATATCGGTGATCACATAGCTTTACTTGGCAAAAGTTCTGCTGGTAAAACTACTCTTCTCAACATTATTAATGGATCCTTAAGGCCTACAACAGGGGAGGTAATCCTTTATGGTAAGGATATAAGTGAATGTTCTAATAAAACAAAGCAAAAAATTGGATCTCTATGGCAAGACCTGAGACTGGTAGAGGAGTTAACGGTTGGGCAGAATATAAATTGTGGGGCACTTGGCAGACGCAGTGTTGGTTGGGCGATAGCTAATTTATTTGGACAGATCGATTATCATGAGTGTGCTCAATGCCTAAGTGCTGTTGGCCTTTCTAATAATATAATTAATTCTAATGTTGAAAAGCTCTCAAGCGGAGAAAAGAAAAGGGTAGCCATAGCAAGATTGTTACGTCAAGAGTGCGATTTAATAGTAGCTGATGAACCACTATCTAACCTAGATCCAACCCTAATCACTACTATCCTAAAAATACTCCTTGGTGAACAACATGATCATTCATTAAGTATTGCTCCAACTAGTATAATTAGTTTACACAGGCCTGAGTTAATTGATAAATTTAATCGAGTGATTGGACTAAAAGAGGGTAATATTGTCATCGATTCTGATACTAAAAATGCCTCTAAAATAGAAATCTCTAAGTTATATTGCTAAAACCTTTGAGAAAAATCAATATAAGCAAAGTTATTCTAACAATACTTCCCATAATAACTATAATTCCTGTGTTTATTCAATGTGTCAATGGTCTACATATAGGAGGTATAAATACATTAATAAATTTTATTCTCTCTGCATTCCAACCATCCCTTGATAAAAATGTAATCGAAAGTAGTTGGATTGGTCTTCAGATTACTTTGTGCTTTGCAATTATCTCATGGGTAATAAGTATAACAGTGGGTTTAGTCCTTGCTATTTTTAGTTCTAATTCATTGAATGAAATAATTGGTGTGCCAGAAATCATAACAAATATAATTAGACGTATTTTAACTCTTCCAAGAGCAACCCATGAATTAATATGGGGGTTATTATTTCTTCAGATCTTTGGGCTAGCACCATGGATAGCAATAGTTGCTATTGTGATACCGCACTCAGCATTAATTGCAAGGGTTATTTCAGATCAAATTGATAAGTTAGATCTTAAAAGTTTAATCTCCTTGAAATATATAACTCCAAGCAAAATGCAGGTATTAATAACAGCTTTGCTACCAAAGTTAATACCTATTCTAGCTACCTATGGTTCATATAGACTAGAATGTGCAATAAGAGGAGCTACGCTTTTGGGTATTTTTGGTTTAGGGGGAATTGGTACAGAAATGCAATTAAGTATTTTGTCCTTAAAGTTTAATGAGATGTGGACTTCGATATGGATACTATTTTTTGCAATATATCTATTTGAAAAAGCACTTAAATATCTTCAGAACCCAAGATTCTACTTCCAAAATATTGGTATATTCTCGTTAATATATTTACTATTTTTAGTTATAGCACTAGCTACAAGTATATTTTGGCTTAACGTAGTTGGTATAAACCTATTTGCAGCATTAAACATACATTTATTTAATATATCAAATTCAACTAACATGTTAATTGCAATAACATCATTACCTTGGTTCAAATTAATATTTGAAACAATATTATTAATGCTTCTTGCTTCTGGAATTGCGATTGGTTTACCACCAATATTGCTTATGATATTTCAGGCAAGATATAGTGGAAAAATACTCAGCATATTTTGGATATTTTGTAGATTGATACCACCCCCATTAACTACAATATTGTTACTGCTCTGTACAAATCCAAGTATATCTGTAGGAGCCCTAGCATTGGGAATACAAAATATGGGTGTGCTAGGTCGGCTATTAAAACAAAATATT
Organism: Prochlorococcus sp. AG-436-K22; assembly: GCA_003212555.1. GTDB lineage: Bacteria > Cyanobacteriota > Cyanobacteriia > PCC-6307 > Cyanobiaceae > Prochlorococcus_E. Next base: position 3,717 of record QCPK01000012.1, read on the forward strand.
GACAACCAAAATACTAGTTATTTTGACGTAATAAAGTCTACTGGAACGAATAGCCAACTCGCGTGGTTATACGGAAAAATGTCTCATCAAAGCAACAGTTATTTAAGCTATTCATTATATAGGACTGATGTTATATTGAGAGAGACTATTGCAGTAGGAGCGGTTGGTGGTGTTGGGTTAGGATGGCAGTTGAGGGAATCTCTAAGTTCTTTTGCTATGGAGGAAGTACTATTGATAACAGCTACCTTTATATCAATTAGCTTAATAGGTGAGATGGTAAGTGAGAAATTACAGAAACGTCTACTTAAAAAGCAAGGTTATGATGAAGTTCAAATTTAACAAATACCTTATTGATGTTTTATGAAATCAGAAATAAAGCAATTAATAGTCATTGGAGACAGCTCAGTCTATGGGTGGGGAGATAGTGAAGGTGGTGGTTGGTGCGGCAGACTTCGTAGACATTGGATGGATTCCTCCTCTAACCCTGTCCTTTATCCGCTAGGGATTAGAGGAGATGGCCTTGAAAAAGTTGCACAGAGGTGGCACAGCGAATGGCATTGTCGAGGTGAGTTAAGAAGAAAACTCCCAGCAGGAATGATTTTAGCCGTAGGAATTAATGATACAGCGAAGGTTGGAAGGATTGATGGTAGGCCTCAGCTATCAAAAGAGGCATTTAAGTTTGGTCTAGAAGAGCTCCTTAAAAAAATCAAGAAGGAAACATTTGTTATGGTTTTGGGTCTAACAGCTGTAAGAGAAAATAAAATGCCATTTGCTGGGTGTTTATGGTATTCAAATCCAGCTTGTTCAAGCTACGAAAGATTAATAGAAGAATGCTGCCTTGAGCTAGATATACCATTCCTTGCAACCTTCCAAGAAATGATGAGATACCCCTCGTATGAAAGTTTAATTATGCCCGATGGAATACATCTAAACTCAAAAGGACACAAATGGCTCTTTGAGAAAATATCAAATTGGCCCTCACTACAAATATGGGCTCAGTCATAAATTACTACAAGCATGACTGAAGAGTTTAAACACTTACTAATAACTTAAATTAATAGCAGTGCAAAACCAATAGAAAAAGCTGAGGAAAAGCTTGTTTGAATGAAGTTAACTAATTCATTAGAAATCCATCCGATTTTATTTTGAAAGAGTGCACCAAAATAACTTTCCGCTAAAGTAGCTATAAAACCACTAATGATAACGATTAGTAGTGATAACAAAGTAGGTAAAAGATTCAGCTTATACATTATTAATCCCATTAAGAAACTACCAACAAAACTCGCAAATGTTCCCTCCAGACTAATAGCTCCATCTGTCCCCGCTGGGACAGGACGAAGATTAGTAATTAGGTATGTTCTGCGTCCCCACCTCTTACCAATTTCACTTCCAAAAGTATCAGCTAATTTAGCTGAGAAGCTCGATGCAAAGCCTAGAAAAATTAAATACTCACCGGAACCATTTAAAATTTTGTATGTAAGTGCCAAAATTGCTCCAGTTGCTGCGGACCCCCAGAGATTCTCTGGTCCACGTTTACCGCCCCTTCCCTCTGCAATACCTTTAGACATCTTGAACGAATAGCCTAGTTTTGTAACAGCTGTACCAAATAACATATAAAAAGCAACCGCGAGCCAAGCATTCCAACCAATACATCCCATGAGTATTGTCCCTAGAATTCCTGCATGAAACCAACCCTCCTTAGTTAGAAATGGGAGGCGATGAGCTATTAATATAATAATAAAATTAATAAAGAACGCCCAGAACCAATCAGATTGAAGAAGAAGAGTCAAAGGAATATACTTCTATAAGCAATACACAATCTACTTTAAAATGAAGTTTCCGGAAATTATGAAACATAGGAACTTGATCTACGCCAAGAACACAAAAGTTGACAAGCTGATACTGCAGCTGTTGAGGTTCTAAGAATAGATTCTCCAAATTCAACATATATAAAATTTTTTCGCTTGGCTACATCAAGTTCATTATCAGTCCAACCACCTTCAGGTCCTATTGCTACCCAAAGTTCATCCTTTGCTTCATCTAAATCTAATAATAGTTTTTCTAAATACGTAGCATTATCTAATCGAGTAGTTCCAATAGTAAACAAGGAACTATCATTTACAGTATTGGTCCAATCATAGAAAGAAGTCATAGCCTTAAGATTTGGCTTCCAAAGTCGCTCAGATTGTTCAACAGCTTCATTGAGAATTGTTTGCCATCTCGAAAATCGTTGAGAAGAGACATCGTTATACAGTGAACGTTCCGTATTGATTGGCAACAAAGTATCTATCCCAATCTCACATGACATTCTTATAACATCGTCAAACCCGATCTTAGGGACAGCTACAGCCAAGCATATTTCTGGATATGGCTTAGAGCAACTTTCAGATGGTGTACAAAAGTCAGTACGTAATTTAACAACATTTCTTTGAATGAAATCAGCATTCCAAAGGTTCCCTAAACCATCGATTACATTAAATTGATCTCCTCTTTTAAGTCGAAGAACCCTTGAAATATAGTGATTCTCCTTAACAGTAAGCTCTAGATAATTACCCTTTACATAAGATTCCCTAATTCGATCATGATGAACTAATAGACGTTTCAACTCTTTCATACTCTACTCAATTTGTTCAAATATTGAATCTGGGTGCTGTACAACATCCCAATCCTCATTAACACCGCCTATACATAGCTCCTTCAGACGCACAATGTCTCCATTTATTTGACATAAAGTATTAATCAACACATCTAGGGCAAGAGCATCTGAGGTGCCCAAATCAACCCAACAACGAGCCCATTCATCTTTATACTCTAATTGACCAAGATTGTGCATTAATGCAGGTAAATTAGAGGATTGCTCATCACTGCTATAGCTCATCCAACTTAAATCTGAACCTGCCTGGTGTGCTTGCAAGTTTCCAGAATTAAAGCCCCCTAGTCGTCCAATTACATACCAACTGTCAAATACTCCGTCAATATAATTCTTTTCACCTTGGCTAGGAATATCCTCAAACCGAATCCATATCCAGCAGTTAAACGGGTCAATTTCTCTAAAGCGTATTTCCATAGTAGTATGTGATTATTTGTAGTCTTATAAAAATAATTTTAAATTATACCTAGCCTGTAAGTTCTAAGTGATAATTTTAAACTTATCATAAGTTTATAGGAATATAAATTCATAATGCTTAAGTTGAAAAACATTTATTATCACCCCTCAACATCTGAGAGAGCAATATTAAAGGGCATATCATTAGATGTTAAAAGAGGGCAACCATTAATAATTTCAGGAGCAAGTGGCACTGGTAAGACAAGCCTTTTAGAAGTCATCAGTGGAATGGTTTCTCAAAACAAAGGAACAATTTTTTATGAGGATCAAACATTAACAGAAAGACAAAGGAGGGCAATGTGTGGGGTGGTATTTCAATTTCCCGAACGTCATTTCATAGGTATGACAGTAGCTCATGAACTTCGTCTAGGGCATCGAAGATTATCAGGTGATCTCCAGGCAGAAGTGTTAACAAAGGTGGGGTTGGGTTTAATTGATATCTCCGAATTTCCAGAAAGACTTAGTGGAGGCCAGCAAAGACGTTTAGCTATAGCTGTACAATTAATAAGAAGACCTAAAGTTCTATTACTTGATGAGCCTACAGCAGGTTTAGACTGGTCAATCCGAGATGGAATTCTCAGATTAATCAAAAAACTATCACAGGAACAATATATGATTATAGTTACTCACGAACCGGAAATATTTTCTTCCTGGAATATCACTAATTATCAATTAGAGACTAAATAGGTTGAATATAGTTATTTAATTAATCTCATGAAAGATAATCTTGTAAGAGCAACAGCCGCTGATGGTGGAATCAGTCTTGTAGCTGTAAGTACGACAGAAACAGTTAACGAAGCAAAAAGTCGACATTCCCTTTCATATCTAACTAGTGTAATGCTTGGCAGGGCAATGGGTGCCGGATTATTACTAGCAAGTTCAATGAAGGTTCAACAAGCTCGGGTTACAATCAAATTTCAATCAGATGGCCCATTGAAAGGACTTTATGTAGATGCTGGCAAAGATGGAACCGTAAGAGGATATGTAGGGAATCCAGAACTAGAACTCGAATTAATAAATACATCTACCGCTCATCCCTACTTTGATTTTAGTACTGCTACAGGTAGAGGCTATTTACATGTAACTAGAGATACAGGCAGAGGGCAACCATTCTCAAGTACTGTTGAATTGAAAGGGGGCGGCGTAGGTGAGGATATAGCTTCCTACTTACTTCATTCAGAACAAACAAAATCAGCTGTCTTTGTAGGAGAAAAGATAGAGAATGGCAAATTAATCTCTTCAGGAGCTTTAATAGCGCAAGTTCTCCCAAAAGCAAACTCAGATGATTCTCTTATAGATAGATTGGACAAAGAATGTTTTAATGTTTCACAATTTAATGAACATCTATACTCCTGTAAAGATAATCTTTCAAATATATTTGAGCTTTTATTCCCATCACTAGGTCCTGAGGTCATACATCCTGCACAGAATTATCAAAAAATTTCATTTAAGTGTAGGTGTACTAGATCTCGTAGTTTGTCTGCATTAAAATTATTAGGAAAAAAGGAACTCCAGGATATTCTTCAAAACGAGAAAGAATCTAAACTAACATGCAAGTTTTGCAATAATATATATATAGTTGGAGAAAATGAATTGAAACAACTAATCAATGAATTTTGATTATTAATATATCTAGCCTAGAAGAATTGCTCCTACCCACAATAAAATTAGAACAGGAAGAGCCTCTATTTTATCTAGAGATAATAATAATGAATTATTGTTAGCAAGATCTATATTACCAACTATAAGACCACCAAGAATATAACCAGTAGAAAGAAAAACAACACTCCATCCTAAGGATGGAAGCGCTTTTCTTCCACGTTTCAATTGACTAATAAACAAGCCAATTGTAGAAATGGAAAGGATGATCTGAATATACGAATCTGATGCGACTAAAAGAAGAACAATAATAAATACTCCGAGTGAGAGTCGTATTGTCAAGCCCTCTCCATTAGGAAGACTGATAAAAGAATTATCTTGAGTACCGGAAGAAGATGATGAACTAAGGCTCTTAATTTTGGTTAGTAATGAATTTTTTAAAACAGGGAGATTTACATTTCCACTATTCTTTTCCTTTTGGGATGCATTAACAGCTTCATTACTCATTCTCCCCAATTGCCTAGCTTTAAGGCTATCCATTAGTAATGAATCATACGAGGATTCTATTTTGGCCTTTAATAGGAGATCATCTCCAGCCTCCATTAATTTATTCTCTCTAGCCTTCTGAATATCCTCAAAAGTTGAATTTCGGTCAACTCCTAGTAATGAGAACGGATCACTAGGATATTGCTGATCATCTGAGCGTGTATTACCCACAGTTTAAACGATGGTTACCAATGAGCTTAATTGCAAACACAGGGATTGGTAAAGCAAATGATATTAAAGAGTTATAGGGTTAACTCCACTAACAACAGGAGCAACTGAACTTAACTCTATGCTTGGATGGTCTTGCTCTAATTGATTTAGATTCCATTTATTCTTAAAAAGGAGAACAGGTCTCTGCCATGAGTCTTGGACTGTTTTACAATTAAATATTCTTCCAATCTCATCAAGAGAACTCCAACCACCACTAACCCATCTTGCAACTTGAAAGCCCATGGCTTCTACTCTAGTTTCAACAGAATATTCACTCTCCAGTCGATGTTGAACAACTTCAAGCTGTAACTGACCAACCGCAGCAAGAATTGGATCTCTTTTACTCTGGTCTATATCATAAAGAATTTGAACAGCACCCTCTTCTCTTAATTCATTAACTCCTTTTTTAAAATTTTTAAAAGCAGATGGATTAGGGTTTCTCAACCAACAAAAGATTTCTGGGCTAAAGCATGGTATGCCCTCATACTCTGTGTGTTGTCCTGTATATAAGGTATCACCAATTGAAAACATTCCTGGATTGTTTAATCCAATCACATCTCCTGGGTATGCATCATCAACAACCTCTCTGTCTTTTGCAAATATCTTTTGGGGTCTAGACAAACGAATATTCTTACCAGTCCGAGCATGACTAACAATCATATCTTTTTCAAATCGCCCACTACAAACTCGAACAAAAGCAACACGATCTCTATGACGAGGATCCATGTTTGCCTGTAATTTGAAAACAAATCCAGTAAATGTATCTCTCAGAGGATCAACAGGACCGTTGCGAGCCATACGAGAAACAGGTCCTTGCGCTAAGTCAAGAAAACTATCTAAGAAAGGTTTCACGCCAAAGTTTGTCATAGCAGACCCAAAGAAAACAGGTGTAAGTTCACCCGCTCTAATTAGGTCAATATCCATTGGTGCACCTGCCTCCTCTAGAAGATCTAATTCTTCTATTGCTTTATCTAAAAGATCTTTTTCAACTAAGTTAGATAACTCAGAATCTTCAAGCTTCAAACGTCTCTCAATTGACTGCTTTCCCCTTTCAGCTCGTGAAAACAAAACAACATCCCTTGTTTGGCGTTCAACAACACCGCGAAAGAGATCACCACTCCCTATAGGCCAATTCAACGCAAAGGTTGCAAGTTTAAGTTCAGATTCGATCTCATCTAAGAGAGAAAGTGGCTCTAAGCCAGGTCGGTCCATCTTGTTGATGAACGTAAAGATAGGTATATTCCTAAGTCGACAAACCTCAAACAGCTTTCTTGTTTGGGGTTCTAACCCTTTTGCAGCATCTTCTAGCATTACTGCATTATCTGCAGCAGCTAGTGTTCTATACGTATCCTCTGAGAAATCCTGGTGACCAGGAGTATCTAATAAATTTATCGTAATGTCATTGTAATCAAACTGTAAAACCGTTGATGTAATTGAAATGCCTCTTTGTTTTTCCAATTCCATCCAATCTGAGGTAACTTTTCGTTGTTCACCTCGAGCCTTAACAGCACCCGCTTGTTGAATTGCGCCTCCATATAAAAGAAGCTTTTCCGTAAGAGTTGTCTTTCCAGCATCTGGATGAGAAATAATTGCGAAATTTCGCCTTCTATTTACAGCTTCTTTTAGTTCATTCTGAAATTCTCCACTATTCAACGATGAAGAAGCTTTTGATGGCAGATGTTCAGATGTGAACGATTTCATTTCAATCAATTAACCTAGATTGTTCTAATTTCAGGTGGTCTATTGATATTAAAAAATTGCCTCTTCGGAATTTAACCTCTGCCATATCTTTTGGTAATAAAGCAATGACCTCTCCAACCTCATCAAGAGAAACCAGATCAGGAGGACGAAGCATCGGCATTGGATCACTGGTTTTTAAATATGGCTGAGATACTTTCAAAAGAACCCTTTCTCCCAAAATGACTGTCATAAAATTGTCTCTTAATAAAAAGGGTGGTTAAGGGGTTTCTCAGTTTGAGTCCTTACACTCCATTCCTATTAAGCTTACTAAGCAATTCAAACACTTCCCAACAAGGATCTGACATTTATCATTAATGTATAACAAATATTATTCCCTTGCGAACCTTTACTCTTTTAAGTTCGGCACTCGCAGGCCTACTAATAATCCTTGTAGGTGGAATGATTCCATCAGCAACTTTTATCATTAAAAGTAATTTATCTCTAGAAATTGTAGATTTGCCAATTTCATGGCAAGTTCCGGCATTAATATTCACAGGATTATTCTGCGGACCTGAAGCAGGCTTGATCGCAGCTATTGCTTACCTAACAATTGGTCTATTTTATCTACCTGTATTCCAAGGTGGAGGAAGTATTGGATATATCGCAACTCCTGCCTTTGGATATTTAGCAGGCTTTCTACCATCGGTTTGGATTACTGGGCGAATGGCCCAGTTAAGAAAAAATAACTCAATGCATAGATTATTTATTACATCTATTTATGGATTGACATTAGTTCATGCGGTAGGAATAATCAATATATTGATAGGAGTAATGACATCAAGATGGGATAATAAACTATTGGAGCTATTATATATATATAGCATATCTAACCTTCCCTTCCACATATTCTTATGTATACCTGTTGTATTGCTAACTAAATCAATGAGAAAACTATTAATTCTTGAATGAATTAAATCAATGAAATCAAACAAAATTATCCTCCTATCCATTCTAATTTGCTCGTTCGATCAATTAACTAAGCTTATTGCAATTAATATTAATCTTACTGCATACACGACTATTCTACCAGGACTAATTAAATTTAATTTAGTGAGGAATACGGGAGCCGCCTTTAGTATATTTAGCAGTTTCCCCTTCGTACTCTCTATCATTAGTCTAACAGTATCGTTGTTTTTAATACTATGGGTTTTCAGCAGATCTTATTTAAATTTCTATAATGCTCTGGGCATAGCATTCCTTTTGGGAGGTACCCTAGGGAACGGAATAGATCGATGGAGACTTGGTTATGTAGTGGATTTCATTCAATTAATACCTATTAATTTTCCAGTCTTTAATTTTGCTGATGTATCAATTAATATTGCTTTGATTTATATCATTTTTGATATTCTTACGAGAAAGAGTATCTTATAAATGTTATCTCACAAAAGTAATGCTAAATTAGCTGAGCTATATTTTAAATCATGAGTAATATAAATAAGCGATTTATTTTTCTACTACTACTTCCAATAGTGGTAACTATTGCTGCTTTAGTAGGAGCTATAGTAAGATTGATAAGTATACAAACAATAACTTTTTCTATAATATTCCTTTTTATCTTTTCTAATAAAAAACTACGTAACAAAATCAAGAGAATTATTCGAAGATCAAGCTATTATCTGATAAATGAAAAAAATACTGCCTCAGCACCAAAGGATCGTAGTGAGGCTGCAAGACAAAGTTTAAAAAGTATAGATCAGTTAACTAGCCTTATTCAAAATAATATTGCATCAGAAGCTTTAAAATATGAAAAGGAGTTAATTGAAAAAGAACTTTTAAGAGGTGATTTAGTCGTTGCTTTCTTGGGAACAGGATCTACTGGTAAGACTTCTATAATAAGCTCTCTTCTTAACAAAATAGTGGGAGAAATTGGTCCGAGCATGGGCTCAACCAAAAGTACAAATTCATATCGACTACGTCTAAAGTCTCTTGTTAGAGGATTAAATCTTGTAGACACGCCTGGAATACTAGAAGGAGGCGTAGATGGTCGCATAAGAGAGAAGGAGGCTCTTCTAAAAGCAAGTCGAGCTGATCTAATTATTTTTGTAGTAGATAGTGATCTAAGGTCTTATGAAATGGAGTTAATAAAAAGTCTATCAAAAGTAGGCAAGAAGCTCTTTATTGCTATTAATAAATGTGACCTACGCGCAGAATCTGAGGAAACTAATCTAGTTAATTTAATACAAAACCATTGCATGGGATTAGTTGATAAGCAAAATATCATACCGGTTTCTGCTTCGCCCCAATCAATACCTGTTCTTGGTAATAGACCCCTGCAACCTAAACCAGATATAAACCAATTAATAAAACGCATAGCTATCGTTCTTCATGAAGAGGGTGAAGAGCTAATAGCAGATAATATTTTACTTCAATGTAGGAACTTAGGAGACTCAGGGAGAAGACTTTTATCAAAGCAGAGGCTTAAGGAGGCCAGCAGATGTATTGAAAGGTATACTTGGATTAGCAGTAGTGTTGTATTTATAACTCCATTACCTGGAGTAGACCTTCTTGGTACAGCTGTTGTTAATGGCAGATTGGTAATGGATATATCTAAAATATTTGGAGTTAATTTAACAACAACTCGAGCCAAGTTTCTTGCTTTATCACTAGGTCAAACCATTGCTGGATTAGGAATAGTAAAAGGAGCGGTTTCAATAATTAGCAACTCACTTAGCTTGCACTTACCTACATATCTAATAGGCAAATCAATCCAAAGCATTACAGCAGGTTGGCTTACAAAAGTTGCTGGGGAAAGTTTAATAACCTATTTTGAACAGGATCAGGATTGGGGCGATGGAGGGATACAAGAAGTTGTTCAAAAGCATTATAAAATCAATAGTCGAGAAAAAAGTCTCAGGCAATTTATAAATCTTGCGATGAATAGAGTAGTCAAGCCTATTAAAAAATATAACTACAAAGAATTGCCACCAGGCCGAAGGCCTCTGGAGGTGGAGGAAGCATTGGACCACGAGAATCAAGAATAGTTATTAGAGTCAAATAAAGAATGCCTATTATAATTGAGAAGATCCCAGTAATTATGGCTACAAATTTTCCACGGTAATTTTTATTGGTCATTTTAATTAAATAGATTGATTCAAGATTTCTGCTAATTGATCTATATGCGAGGTTTGCGTATGAGGGTTACCCATGACAGCCTTCAAATAATAGCGATTCTGATATCTAGGTCTTGAAAGCAAGAAGTCTCTCTCTAATAGTTGAGATTTAGTCCTAACTGACCATTCATCAGCTTCATGAGTAGTGGTATTAAGTGGAGTTACAGCGATTAAGTGCAATGGTCCAGTAATTACCTTAAGTTTTCGACTGTCGAGCCTATCATCTAGATACTTTCTACGAAAGATAGCTTCTTCAAGAAGTAATTGGATCCCATTCTGCCCAAGTTGCCTTAATCCAATCCATAATTTAATTATCTCTGCAGCTCTAGTTCCTTGCAATCCAATTTCACCACCTTGAACTTGTAACTCAGAAGAAGGTTCAATATAAGGGAAACCAGTTGAGAAACATTTAAATAGATCATCAAAGCACGATACAAGCAATAACGACGATGTTTTCGTGATCCCCAAAAGTTTCTGAGGGTTTACAGTAACTGAATTCGCCTTAGAAAGATCTAATACAAGTTTTTTTGTTGAAGTCGACAAAGCAAATACTCCCCCAATTGCTGCATCTACATGTAGCCAAAGGTTCTCAACCTTACAAAAATTTGAAATTTCAGTTAATGGGTCGATTGCTCCTCTAACAGTTGTACCTGCTGTAGCAACAACAGCTATGCAAGTTTTTCCAAGTGATTTTATTTCTGCATACCTTTTCTTTAGAGATGTGATATCAATTCTGCCATCATCATCAGTCAATATCTTACATAGAGAATCTGGAGGAAGCCCCATAACAGAAACTGCCCTAGCAATTGAGACATGAGCTTCTTCACTTACAAGAACTACAACATCTGAGTTATAAAGGGATTTAGTTTTAGATCTTGCAACCAACAAAGCCATTAAATTAGCTAGGCTCCCTCCACATGCAGCTACTCCCCCAGAACCACTCGGCATTCCCAATTGCTGTGAGATCCATTTACAAAGGCTACGCTCTAATTTTGTGATGCTCGGAGAAAGTTCCTCAGCCAATAAATTATTATTCAGGCCTGCACATATCAACTCCCCAATAATTGAACCAGTAAGGGGAGGGGGATCTAAATGTGCAAGAGCACCTGGATGAGATGAATGATATGAACCTGACATCAACTGCTGAATGTCATCCAATAATTGTTCAGGAGGCAGGCCTTCTAAACAAGGTTGAACATCCGGTAAATCAAAAGATGAAGGCAAGGGTCCCTTCTCATGCGTTGTGGAGATCCAACTACAAAGACTGCCACACGCATCTTCTAAAAAAGATTTAAATTTTGGATCAGAATGATTTGGTGATGCAAAAAAGTCCAATGGAATTTCCTATCAGGTATTTATACCAAAAAGAATTGTTGAGAAATAAAATTCATTAAGTTCGGATTGAAATGTTTGTTTCTACACCTATGCAATTTGCTAAACCAATAAAACTCAACGATAAACAAACACTTCGATGGATGTTTATTCTTCTGAAAAGAGCGAGAAATGCTGGTGATGATGGAGAAATTCCAGTTTCAGCGATAATCCTAAACGAAAAGGGGCAATGCATTGGTCATGGAAGAAATACTAGAAATAGAGATTGCAACCCTTTAGGACACGCAGAACTAATTGCTCTTCGTCAAGCTGCTTGGATAAAAAGAGATTGGAGGTTCAATGAATGTACCTTGATAGTGACTCTTGAACCATGCCAAATGTGTTCTGGTGCTCTTATTCAGGCAAGAATGGGGAAGGTTATATATGGAACAGAAGATAAGAAAAGAGGTGGAATGGGCGGATCTATAGATTTAACTACACATAAAAGCGCTCATCATAAAATGACTGTTCAAAGAGGAGTTTTGAAAGATCAACTTAAACATGAACTAAAAGAATGGTTTAGAATTAATAGGGTCAAGTAAAGACTAGTTTTTAAATTTAGGTAATTCAGACTCAAAAAGATTTAAAACCTTATCTACATTTTCTTTCTGTGAATTGTATCCCATAAGACCAATTCGCCAAACTTTACCTGCCAACTCTCCTAAACCTCCCCCTATTTCTACACCAAAGTTATTCAACAAATGCAGCGTAAAAGATTTACCATTAATACCTTTAGGAATCCTTACAGTAGTAAGTGTTGGGAGCCTAAGATCCTCTTTAACATGTAGTTCCAAGTCCATACTTTCTAATCCATCCCATAACGCTTGCGCGTTTGTTCTATGGCGATCCCAGGAATTTTCCAATCCTTCCTCAACAATTAATCTGAGGGCCTCTCGTATAGCAAAATTCATATTCACTGGTGCAGTGTGATGATAAACACGATCACTACCCCAATACTGATTCAACAAAGAAAGATCTAAATACCAATTGGGAACTTTGCCTTTTCTAGTATTAAGTTTTTCTTCTGCTCTTTTATTCATTGTAAAAGGACCAAGTCCTGGAGGACAACTAAGTCCCTTTTGACTGCAACTATAGGCAAGATCTACCTTCCATTCATCTAAGAATAAAGGGATACTTCCTAGGGAAGTTACTGTATCAAGAATAAGGAGGCAATCATGTCTCCGACACAAATCACCTATTTGCTGCATTGGCTGACAAACTCCAGTTGAAGTTTCAGCATGAACAAGGGCAAATACAGAAGGTTTGTATTTAATCAAAGCAGCTTCGATATCATCAAGAGAAAAAGCTTCTCCCCAGGGTTTATCAATTGCTCTTACTTTTGCTTGATATCTAGAGGCCATATCAACCAAACGGTTTCCAAAATAGCCATTTATTCCTACAAGAAAAGTTTCTCCAGGTTCAATGATATTTGCAATAGTTGCTTCCATTGCAGCACTACCAGTTCCACTCATTGGGAGTGTTAGACGATTAGAAGTCTGCCAAACATGTCGTAATAATCCCTGAACCTCAGACATTAAATCAATATAAAAAGGATCTAAATGGCCAACTGGTTGACAAGACAATGCTTCTAGGACCAAAGGGTGCGAATTAGAAGGCCCGGGTCCTAGCAAAAGTCTCTCTGGCACTGAGAGAGAAGGTACTGATATGCCGGGATTTTTTAACATTGCAGAGTAAGCTGTTGGTGCCAAGACCGGATAAATTGATTGCTTAACCTTGAGCCTAAACACCTAATGGTATTGTCGTGAAATTATTTTTAGGTATTGCAATGGTGAGCGCAATGAAATCCTCGTTTTTTATGCGCAAGAAATCAAATGCGGCAATAAAATAAATGAGAATCTAAGCAGAGTGTAAAAAAGTACTTATTGATACATAACCTGAAGCCCATCGTAATTAATTTTGGTATATACATATTAAAAATGGTCCATGGGAAAATCAGCTCAAGACGTACTAAGGCAGATCAAGGACGAGAGGATTGAACTCATTGATCTCAAATTCACTGACATTCATGGAAAATGGCAGCATTTAACTGTTACTTCAGACATGATTGATGAAAATTCATTCAAAGAGGGATTAGCTTTTGACGGATCATCTATTAGAGGATGGAAAGCGATAAATGAATCAGACATGTCCATGGTTCCAGATTCGGCCACTTCATGGATAGATCCCTTTTACCAGCACAAGACTCTAAGCATGATCTGCTCAATACAAGAACCTAGAAGTGGCGATCCTTACTCAAGATGCCCAAGAGCATTAGCCCAAAAAGCATTGTCCTATCTTTCAACTACTGGACTAGCAGATGCTGCTTTTTTTGGACCTGAGCCTGAATTCTTTATTTTTGACGATGTAAGATATGACTCAAAAGAAGGTACTTCCTTTTATAGCGTTGATAGTATCGAAGCCCCCTGGAATACAGCAAGAATTGAAGAGGGTGGGAACCTAGGGTACAAAATTCAATACAAAGAAGGTTACTTCCCTGTTTCCCCAAATGATACAGCTCAAGACATGCGATCTGAGATGCTGCTACTAATGGGAGAACTTGGGATACCAATCGAGAAACATCATCATGAAGTTGCTGGTCCTGGTCAACATGAGTTAGGTATGAAATTCGCTTCTCTTATTGAAGCAGCTGACAATGTAATGACTTATAAGTATGTCGTAAGGAATATTGCCAAAAAATATGGAAAAACTGCAACCTTTATGCCAAAACCTGTCTGGAATGACAATGGCACAGGTATGCATGTTCACCAAAGTCTATGGCAAGCTGGAAAGCCTCTTTTCTTTGGTGAAGGTACTTACGCTAACCTCTCCCAAACAGCAAGATGGTACATAGGAGGTATTCTCAAACATGCACCTTCATTTCTAGCTTTTACAAATCCCGGCACAAACAGTTACAAACGTCTTGTCCCAGGTTTCGAAGCACCCGTGAATCTCGTCTATTCACAAGGTAATCGGTCTGCGGCAATCAGGATCCCACTCACTGGGCCAAGTCCAAAAGCAAAAAGATTGGAATTCAGACCAGGAGATGCATTGGCAAATCCATATTTAGCCTTTAGTGCAATGCTTATGGCAGGAATAGATGGAATAAAAAATCAAATCGATCCAGGTGATGGTGAAGATAGAGATTTATTTGAACTTCCTGCTGATGAACTTGCAAAAATAGCAACTGTACCATCATCATTAAACGATGCTTTAGAGGCATTAAAAGATGACAATGACTACTTAACAGAAGGAGGCGTCTTCGACAAAGACTTTATTGACAATTTCATTGAGATGAAGTATGAGGAAGTCCAGCAATTAAGGCAGAGACCTCATCCTCATGAATTCTTCATGTACTACGATGCATAAGGATAAGCTAATCAGAAATCATTAAAATTAAATTAGTTTCATAAAAAGGAATGCTTCATAGATTGTATCTTGGAGTGTTCTTTTTTATGAAACTAATTACTATTTATCTTAGCTATCGAAAAATCATTTGCGGAATTAATAAGCATCAGAATATTATCTGTGGCTTAAATTTAGAAAATTGAATTTTTAATATATTAATTAAACTAATGGAGATTAAAGTGTAGATATTATTTTGCTAATAAGAAGTAATTGGAACTAGGTTCTGAATCGCCTTCTTGTAAATTTCAAAAACATAATGGGAAAATAGAATAAAATGAATTTTTCTGCCAAAATTGATTCTCTTGGCAACAGAAAATAAACATAAACTCACAGAAAGGCAAAAAATCTGCTGAAATAGATTTATATAAAAATATCTATGGTCGAGCAAAGCCTCTCAAAAATTGCATATCAAACCTTGCAGCAGGGTAAAGGTCTTCTTGGAATAGCGCATAAGGAAATAAGTAGGAAATTAATGGGATTTCTTGTACCTGAGGCTATTCCGGATACATCCCATATAACAAAGGAACTTCTTCTAGATCTACGAAAATCAATTAAAGATCTTGAAGAAATTGATTGGCTTGATGCTGAACGAGGTTTATATCCTAAAAATCTTCTTTTTGAAGCACCATGGATTGAATGGTTTTTTAAATATCCATTAGTCTGGCTAGATATGCCATCAACCTGGAATAGAAGAAAGGACAGAAATATCCAGGACCTTCCACATTCAATTAACAAGGAAAAATATCCAGATTATTATTTACAAAACTTTCATCATCAAACAGATGGATACCTAAGTGATCATTCAGCATCAATTTATGATATTCAAGTAGAGATTCTATTCAACGGAACAGCAGATGCAATGAGAAGGCGAGTGATAGCTCCATTGAAAACAGAACTCAATAAATATTTCCCAGAGACAAATGATTCAAGCTTAAAAATACTTGACCTCGCAACGGGTACAGGTAGAACTCTTCGGCAAATAAGATCTGCCTTCCCAAAATCTGAACTTACTGGATTAGATTTATCCGCCTCATATTTAAAACAAGCAAGCAAATATCTAAACAATGATGAGAATGAATTAGTTCAATTAATTAAAGGAAATGCAGAAAGAGTTCCAATCTTAGACCAATCATTCCAAGCAATTACATGTGTATTTGCATTCCATGAATTACCAGGCCAAGCAAGGGATAATGTTATAAAGGAATGTTATCGTCTTCTAAAACCTAATGGTGTATTAATTCTTGCTGACTCAATTCAACTTACTGATTCCCCAGAATTCTCTTCTGTATTAGAAAATTTCCATAGTATATTTCATGAGCCATATTATAAAAATTATATTAAAGATGATATTGATCTAAGGCTATCTAAAAATGGTTTTAAATCTATAAATAGTGATTCATTTTTCATGACAAAAGTGTGGTCAGCTATAAAAGACTAATTCACAACTTGAATCTTAAATAATTATTTGTATTAGGAGTATATCTATTAACATTAAAGATTTCATCTCATAACTAATTTTAATTTTAAAAATATAATTTCTATTTCCTTAATTCGTCCAAAACATTTCTATCTTCCAAAGTACTAGTATCTCCTTTAACCTCTTCTCCAGAAGCTAAAGCCCTTAGTAATCTTCGCATAATCTTCCCACTTCTAGTCTTCGGTAGAGCATTAGTGAAACGTATCTCATCCGGTCTAGCGATTGCACCAATTTCTTGAGAGACATGTTTTTTTAAAATAGTTATAAGCTCTTCGTTACTGCTTCTTCCCGTTTCTAAACTAACAAAAGCGACTACTGACTCTCCCTTTAGATCATCTGGGATACCAACAACTGCAGCCTCTGCAACAGACACATGACTTACTAAGGCTGACTCTATTTCCATTGTTCCAAGACGATGACCAGAAACATTTATCACATCATCAACTCTTCCCATTATCCAGAAATAACCATCCTCATCACGTCTTGCTCCATCACCAGCAAAATACACTAATTCACCATTGATGGGATTTAAATATTCCCAGTAACTTTCTCGAAAACGTTGGGGATTTCCATGCACAGTTCTCATCATCCCAGGCCATGGCCTCTTAATTATCAAATAACCACCTTTATTGGCTTGAACAGTCTCTCCATCAGCAGTAACAACATCCGCATCAATTCCAGGCAAAGGTAAAGTAGCTGATCCTGGTTTGGTAGGAGTAGCCCCTGGCAAAGGGCTAATCATTACACCACCAGTTTCTGTCTGCCACCATGTATCGACAATTGGACATTTATCTGAGCCTATAACTTCTTTATACCAGATCCACGCCTCAGGATTTATCGGTTCTCCAACTGTGCCTAATAATCTCAAACTACTTAAATCATACTGATCAGGAATTGACCTTCCTGATTTCATAAAGGCTCGTATTGCTGTTGGTGCTGTATAAAAAATATTTATCTTGTGCCTTTGAATTAAATCCCAAAATGCACCTGGGTTAGATGCTCGGGGGACTCCTTCATACATAACAGTTGTAGTACCGTTAGATAAAGGACCATAAACTATATAACTATGACCAGTTATCCAGCCAACATCTGCAGTACACCAATAGATATCTTCTTCTTTAACATCGAAGATCCATTTAAACGTCAAGTGAGCCCACAGGTTATACCCTGAGGTTGTGTGTACAACACCTTTTGGTTTGCCTGTTGAACCAGAAGTGTAAAGAACAAAAAGACGGTCTTCACTATCCATTTGCTCTGGAGGGCAATCTACTGACTGATTAAGTATTAATTCATGCCACCAATAATCTCTCCCAGGGACAAAAGCCACCTCTTCGCAAGTACGTCGAACAACTAGAACAGACTTAACACTAGGGCAACTATCATTTACCAAGGCAGAATCAACAGCATTCTTTAGAGAGATAATCTTATCTTTTCTAAAGCCACCATCAGCTGTAATAACAGCTTTAGCCTCTCCATCATTTAATCTATCCCGCAAAGCCTCTGATGAGAATCCACCAAAAACAACAGAATGAGGAGCACCAATACGAGCACAGGCAAGCATAGCCATAGCAGCTTCTGGCACCATTGGCATATATAGCGCAACTAAATCACCCTTGCGTATGCCAAGTTCCTTCAAACCATTAGCTACACGGCATACCTCTTCGAAAAGTTCCTTATAAGTTATTTTTCTAACTTCTCCAGGCTCTCCCTCCCAGATGATAGCAACCTTATCGCCAAGCCCTTGCTTTACATGACGATCTAAACAGTTATAAGAGACATTGGTTTTTCCACCATCAAACCACTTAGCAAATGGAGGATTGGACCAATCTAAAACGGTATGAAAAGGTTTAAACCAGTGTAATTCCTTTAATGCTGCTTCTCCCCAAAAACTTTCTGGATTTAAACTTGCAGCTTCAACCATCAGCTGATACTGTTCTAAACCTTTAATATTTGAACTATCAACTATTGATGAAGAAGGTTTAAAAACTCTTTCTTCCTGCAGGACTGTCTCAATCTGCGATGATGGGTCAGGACTCATAAGAACAATTCTCTCTCATATTATTCAAGCTACATCTGAGAATATAAAAAGGGAAGTGAAATGCTTTTTTAAAAGAGATTCCTAATTTCTGTACAAATCCTTTAGTAATTGCCTTAGATCCGAATACAAAATGAATTGAAATCATTAGAATTATAAAAATTAACTGATCTTCTCAATTAAGAGCTCATATCCAAGGCCCATTCGTAAATTACTTTAAAGGTGACAAAAGCTAATAAGTAGAAATGGAGTTACTAGTAGAAATAAATATAATATCTAACAAATTAGCTAATAAAGCCTTCGAAGAACATATTCAGGAAGAGCCATTAAGGAATCCTTTGAAGGAGATTCTGGCAACCATTTGATAGATTCATATGAACTCTGAGCAAAATCTTCAGCTAATTTCCTTGCACGATTAATTGCATTTGAACTCCGAATAAGATTTAGCGCTTTCTCCAGATCTCCTTGAAGACTAAATTCTCTTTTAATCAACTCTGAAAGGGCAGAGTTCTCTTCAAGAGCATAGAGAGCCGGAGCTGTTAAATAACCACTAGCCAAATCATTTGCTGCAGGCTTTCCCAACTGCTGATCATTTCCCGTAAAGTCAAGTACATCATCAACAACTTGAAAAGCAAGGCCAAGTTGTTTTCCAAAGTCATACAAATATTTTAATTCCTTAGTAGATGAATGACTTAAGACACCAACAGCTTGTGCACTATTTGCAATTAAAGATGCTGTTTTACAATAACTTTTTTCGAGATAAGTCTCAAAAGTTTGTTTTGAATCATATTTACATAAACCTTGTTTAACTTCTCCTTCAGCCAAATCCATGATTACTCTACTAAGAAGTTTGACAACATCCAGATTATCTAAATTTGCAAGATGCCAACTTGCCTGTGCAAAAAGAAAATCACCCGCTAAAACAGCAACTTTATGATCAAAACGACTGTGCACTGTTTCAACTCCTCGACGCGTCGAGGCTTCATCTACAACATCATCATGAACAAGAGAAGCTGTATGAATCATTTCCGTAATTTCAGCTAGTCTTCTATGCCGAGAGGATATTTCTCCATTAGGTGACAAAGCTTTAGACAAAAGAAGAACTATTGCTGGTCTTATACGTTTACCTCCAGCACTAAAAAGATGTTCTGCTGCTGCCTGTAAAATAGGATGTCCAGTTCCTATGAGGACACGAAGATCCTTTAGCAGATTTTCAAGATCTGCATCAACCGGTTGTAGCAAGTCAGTTACTATGTTCATATAAAACCTTGCTTCATAGATTCTAGAAGACGCAGGATGGATGACGTAATGAAATAACTTCAACCTCAGGTTTAATTCCAAATAAACTTGATATTTTATTAGAGAAGCCAAATGGATCAGACGTAACAAAAAAGTGGATTTGGACCTTCTTCTTTGAGGGATGTAAGAATAAATGAGGAGTTTTTAAAAATTTATCCAGTTTCTTGGCTAAGCCAATTGATGGGTCAATTAAACGAATATGTGAAGGCAATAATTTTGTTAGCATTGGTTTGAGGATTGGGTAATGACTACAACCTAGAACAATGGCTTTAACGTCAACAGCCAAAAGTGGTTCTAGATGCTTTGTAATTACATCGATACATTCAGACGAACCTAAGTCACCTTTTTCAATCATAGGGACTAGTTCTGGGCAACCCTCCTCTATTACGTAAATATTTGGGAAGAAAGTATTAATACTCTTGGTGTAAGCCTTTGAAGAAACAGTAGAAGAAGTAGCCAAAACACCCAAACTTGAGTCAGATACATTGATTAAATCAACAGTGGAGCTGACAAGATCAAAAACAGGAAAAATGGAATGCTTCTTAATTACATCAAGTGCGATAGAGTTAGTGGTATTGCAGGCGACAATAATGGCATCAATTTGTTGAATATTTAACCAATGAATAATCTCTTTTGCAATGAATCGTAGTTCCTTTGGGCTTCTTGAACCATATGGCATTCTTGCTGTGTCAGCTAGATAAACAGCCTCAAATTCTGAATGTCTTTCCTCAATACTTTTAAGTACAGTGGCGCCACCAATACCACTATCAAATAGACCTAATCGATAGTTCAATAGGTCTCCTTAAGGTAGTTTAAAATTCCTTTAGCTATTGCAAAAGCAACTTTTTTCCTGTGGCTACTTTTTGCAAGAAATTTTGCATCAAACCTTCCGGTAACAAACCCAACTTCTATTAATGCTGCTGGCATATTCGTTTTGCGAATAACAAAAAACCTACTCTGTCGTACACCTCTATCAGGGCTACCTGGAGACACTTGAAGAAGCTCATTCTGAATTTTAGATGCCAATTTTTCCCCATAGAAACCTGTATAAAAATAACTTTCTATACCACTTACATCTCTCCTGAACCCGCGAGTAGCATTTGCATGGATACTTACAAAAGCATCGGCATTAGATCTATTAGCAATTAAAACCCTTTCATTTAAACCAACATCAATTTCACTGGATCTAGTCATCAGAACCTTCACCCCCTTGTCTCCTAGATAACGAGCTACAGTTCGAGAAATATCAAGGACAACATCTGTTTCTTTTAAACCATTAATTCCGACTGCTCCAGAATCAGGGCCTCCATGACCCGGGTCTATAACGATATAAAATCTATCTCTTTGGACAGTCGGCAAAGAGATAGATTGGTAATCTTTTAAGAGTCTATTTGATGATTTTAGTGATGACCTACGTGGAGCTATTTGACCAGTTCGTTTAATTAATAAGCCTTCTCCAATGTTTTTTAAACCATTGAAATTAAGGCCATCAAAACGCAATTCCCATAAATTTGGTGAGGTTCCTAATAATCTCAAATTCGAAGGATTTAAAGAAACCTGTGGGTTAAATTCAACCACTAATCTCGTATTATCTTTATAAGGTTTGCCGAGTCTTATTTCTTTTATTGGTCCATTGCCAGTAATTTTCCTAGGTTGACTTAATTCTCCAGGAAAATCAATCCAAATGCGATCACCCTTTTGACCATAACCAGACTGATAATAAGCTTTTAAATCTACATAAGGTGTTGTACGAAACTTCAAAATACCATCTGAAGTAACTTGCCAAGCGGCTAATGCACTTGCCGCATTAGTTTTAACAACATTAACAAAAGAAAGTAAGAAGCTATAGAAAATTGCACTAAATATTAAGCCTGTAATTCTATATCTCATAAATTTAAAATAAACTAGCTTTCCTATGTTTTAAGGAAGGCATCTGATTTCTAATACTTTTAACCCTAGAAGTAACAACTGGTGCTATAGCAGCTCCCTGTTGCACTCCAGCATCAGCGAGAACAGTACCCCAAGGATCAATAATCATTGCATGACCATGACTTTGTCGACGACGGTAATGTAGTCCAGTTTGAGCTGGAGCAACTACATAAGCGGTGTTTTCGATTGCCCTCGATTGAAGTAAAATCTGCCAATGATCTTTACCTGTAAAAGCAGTAAAAGCTGCAGGAATAAATAACAACTCTGCACCTTGATCTATAAGATGCCTATAAAGCTCTGGGAAACGTACGTCATAACATATTGATAAACCAACCTTACATAATCCCGGGATGCTAATAACAGAAGGTAATTTATTTCCTGAAACTATTGTTTCGGACTCTCTATATTTATTCCCATCTGGTAAATCAACATCAAAAAGATGAATTTTATCGTATCTTCCCAATAATTGCCCATCACGACCAACAAGTTCTGCTCTATTTAGAGTACGCTTTCCATCTCCAGCTGGAACTGGAAATCCACCACCTAAAAGTACAACCTGATAACGCCTTGCCATCGTTATAAGAAATTGGCTGCATTTCTCAGCAAGAGAACTAGAGAGTTTTAGTCGCTCTTGATCATCACCAATAAAGGCAAAATTCTCTGGCAATCCAACAAGTTCAGCTCCTCTACGAGAAGCAAGTTCTATTTGTTCTTCAGCTAAAGAAAAATTTGCCTCAACATTAGAGGTACTTGTTAATTGAACTGCCGCAGCCAAGAAATCCGACAAAGCCTTAAACCAAGGGAAGGAATTAAATTATCAAAGAGAAAAAAGCACTCCTTGTTCTCTTTGGGTTGGAATAATACTTATACTATCCAGTTCTGAACAACAAAGGAAATCATCATCATGATTCCCAAGTCTCTCAAGCCGCTGACCATGAGTTGCCTTTCGTAAACATTGCTCAATATCATTTTTCCAACAAGACCAAAGAGAAATAGCAGCAAAAAGCTCATCATTCATTATTTGACAAGCGTTGTCAGATGATTCCAACAAGAATGATGCAAGTGAACCTGCAGCAAGTGAATCTTCTAAAGAATATGCACCTTCCCATCCACTACCCAAAATTAAGACCTCTGTCGGTTGGTTCAAAAGTAACTTTTCAGCAACAGCTCTTCTATTAATCAATGCCATTGTATAAACAACCTTAGCTCCGTTTACTTTATTGAGTGCTCGCGTTCCATTTGTAGTACTCATAAATAAACGCTTTCCCTTCACGACATCAGAAGTAACCGCAACAGGAGAATTCCCCAAGTCGAATCCATCAATCATCTTCCCTCCGCGTTCCCCTAACAGGAGCTTTCGAGATGATGACCAATCAGAAGATTTTTCCCTTAGCTGGGACAAATCTGCAAACGTTTGAACAGCTTCTGCCCCGTTGTTTAAAGCACAAGCAATTGTGGTTGTAGCCCTAAGAACATCTATAACAACAGCAGTTTGAGATTTAATAACATATGGAACATCCCCAGCTACATGAAAATAGGAAAGCTTCATGACCTAATCTATGACAATCTAAGTAAGGGTAACTAAACTAATCGTCTAAGTGCGAAGAAAATAATGAATCTCTTTCAATCGGCAAATGGGCCTCATGACATGAGAGCCTTTCTATCTCAACTAGAAAAGAAAGGGCAACTCAGAAGAATACAAAAAGCTGTTGATCCTGACCTGGAACTTGCAGCTATTAGTGATCGAGTTCTTGGAATGGGAGGTCCAGCACTGTTATTTGAAAATGTTGTTGGCTCATCTGTACCTGTTGCAGTCAACCTTTTGGGGACCGTTGAAAGAGTATCTTGGAGCATGGGCCTTGATTCAGTTAATCAACTAGAGGAGCTTGGGGAGAAATTATCAAACCTTCAAAATCCTGAACCACCTAAAAATATAAAAGAAACAATTAAATATGGTGGTCTAATATGGGATCTTCTCAGAGCAATTCCAGATAGAGATCTTACCCCACCATGTCGTCATAAAGTATTAAAAGGAGACGAGGTCGACCTAGATAAAATTCCTTT
The DNA here is from genome assembly GCA_003212555.1 of Prochlorococcus sp. AG-436-K22. Lineage (GTDB taxonomy): Bacteria > Cyanobacteriota > Cyanobacteriia > PCC-6307 > Cyanobiaceae > Prochlorococcus_E. Next base: position 27,608 of record QCPK01000012.1, read on the forward strand.
AATACGCCCATGGCCTGGCGATGCAGGAAAAATAATTACCTTTGGACTTGTGATCACAAAAGATCCAGAGACTCACACCCCCAATGTTGGCGTTTACAGACTTCAGCAACAATCAAAACAAACATTGACCGTTCATTGGCTAAGCGTGAGAGGTGGGGCTAGGCACTTAAGGAAAGCCGCGGCGATGGGGAAGAAGCTAGAGATAGCAATTGCAGTTGGTGTACATCCACTGATTCTCATGGCAGCTGCAACTCCTATACCTGTTGCTCTAAGTGAGTGGCTGTTCGCAGGTCTATATTCTGGACAAGGTGTCCGCCTAAGTAAATGCAAAACAATAGATTTAGAGGTACCTAGCCATAGTGAATTTGTTCTTGAAGGGACAATTACTCCGGGAGAGGAAATGAACGACGGTCCATTCGGAGATCATATGGGCTTTTATGGTGGAGTAGAGGCTTCACCCTTAATACGTTTAGATTGTATTACTCACAGAAAGGATCCAATCTTTCTAACTACTTTTAGTGGTAGACCCCCTAAGGAAGAGGCTATGCTTGCTATTGCATTAAATAGAATATATACGCCTATTCTTAGAAGGCAAATAACAGAGATTGTCGATTTCTTCCTCCCGATGGAAGCATTAAGTTATAAGCTAGCAATAATTTCAATTAAAAAAAGTTATCCCGGCCAGGCAAAAAGAGCTGCCATTGCCTTCTGGAGCGCCTTACCACAATTTACCTATACAAAATTTGTAGTCGTAGTTGATTCTACAATAAATGTAAGAGATCCACGTCAAGTTATATGGGCAATATCTAGTTTAGTAGATCCACAAAGAGATCTCTTAATAATGGAAAATACACCATTTGATAGCCTTGATTTTGCAAGTGTAGATATTGGATTGGGAGGCAGGCTATCAATAGATGCAACAACAAAAATTGGTCCTGAAAAAAATCATGAATGGGGCGAACCTTTAAATCATTCAGATAGTCTTAAAAAGAGCATAGATGAAAATTGGCATGAACTTGGACTATCTAACTTAGAAGAAAAGGATGCTGACCCTTCCTTGTTTGGGTATGTTATTAATGAAGTTATTAAGCTAAATCACATCACAAATTCATAAATGGATTTCAAATAAGTGTACTTACTAAACTAATAATAATAAAATTAAATTACTTGAATCGATAATCTCCTTGAGTATAATTAAAGATCAAGCTTCTCTAAGAGAAATTAAATCTGGGGGCAAGCTTTTAGGTATTGTAAAGGTGCCTGGTGACAAATCGATTTCACACCGTTCCCTTTTATTAGGCGCAATTGCAGAAGGAGAAACAACTATAGAAGGTCTTCTACCTGCTGAAGACCCCATTAGTACTAGTAAATGTTTAAAAGCAATGGGAGTAAGAATAGAATTTCTAAATGATAGAAAACTCGTGAAAGTTCATGGAGTGGGTCTTGATGGTCTAAAAGAGCCAAATGATGTACTCAACTGTGGCAATTCAGGAACAACAATGAGATTATTACTTGGTTTATTAGTCGGGAAACAAGGTAGACATTTTGTTTTGAATGGCGACAACTCATTAAATAGCAGACCAATGAAAAGAGTTGGGCACCCTCTCAAAATGATGGGTGCAAAAGTTAGTGGTCGTTCCAATGGTGATTTTGCACCATTATCTGTCATTGGATCACAGCTTCATGGAGCTGTGATTGGCACACCTGTAGCCAGTGCTCAAATCAAATCAGCAATCCTGCTTGCAGCTCTTACAGCGGAAGGATCAACAACAGTTATAGAACCAGCAAATTCAAGAGACCATACAGAAAGAATGCTAAAAGCCTTTGGAGCTAATATAGAGATAACAGGAGAGTTAGGTCGACATATAACGCTTCGCCCTGTACCAAAATTAAGAGCCACTCAAATAGTTGTTCCAGGTGACATAAGCTCCGCTGCTTTCTGGTTAATAGCAGGCTCCTTAATTCCAGGATCAGATATAACTATAGAAAACATTGGATTAAATCCAACAAGGACAGGGATACTGGATGTATTAAAACAAATGGAAGCTAATATTGAATTTCTTAACAAAAGAGAAATTGCAGGAGAGCCTGTAGGGGATATAAGAGTTGTTTCATCAAAACAACTAAAGCCATTCTATATAGACAATGAAATAATGCCTCGACTTGTTGATGAAGTTCCTATCCTCACAGTTGCTGCATGTTTTTGTAATGGCACAAGTCAAATAAAAGGTGCCAGTGAATTACGAGTAAAAGAGACTGATCGGTTGGCTGTTATGGCTAGGCAATTATCCAAAATGTCTGCAAATATTGAAGAGCATTCTGATGGCTTGACAATCCAAGGAGGGAAAGGACTTATAGGAGCAGATATGGATAGTGAGTCTGACCACCGCGTAGCCATGAGTCTTGCAATAGCATCTCTTATGGCTAAGGGCGATTCAACTATTACTAGGAGCAATGCTGCTTCAGTTTCCTACCCTGAATTTTGGACTGATCTTGAAAGACTTCGTAAATAAGGAACCTCAAACGAAATGTACATCCAACAATCTGAGAGTATATGAAACGGGTGACGGAAGCATATCCCTAGTAAATACAGACTTGAGAGAAGTCTTTCATAATTCTAATGGGGCCAGGAAGGAAGCTATTGAAAAATTTATAAACCCATCTGAAATCAATCTTTTTAAGGAACAAAAAGAAATTTCAGTTCTAGATCTATGCGTTGGAATGGGATATAACTCAGCATGTCTAGTGGATGCAATACTTAAAACACAATTATCTCTTGATTGGTGGGGATTAGAGCAGGATAAACGACCCTTACAGATAGCATTATCCAGTGCAAAATTTAGATCTACATGGAAAAACAAAACGCTTAATTTTCTAGAATGTATTAATGAAAAAAATCAATGGGAAAGCAACTTGGGAAAAGGTAAAATGCTATGGGGGGATGCACGGCTAGAAATAACTAAAATTCCTAAGGAAACAAAATATGATCTGATTTTTCATGACGCATTCTCACCTCAGAAATCTCCAGAACTTTGGAGTGAGGAGTTTCTACAAAAGCTGTCAAAGAAACTTTCTAACGGTGGCAAATTGATCACGTATTCCAGAGCGGCGGCTATTCGAGCAAGTTTAAGAAGATCCGGACTTACGTTGCAATCACTGTTAACTACAAAATCATCAGAGAACAATTGGAGCAATGGAACTGTAGCTATTAAGAGTCCAAATCCTCACAACAAATCCACAAACACGCTCTTATGGAGTCCTTTAAGTCAAATGGAAGAAGATCATTTGATGACTGTCGCAGCAATACCTTATAGAGATCCAACAGGAAATTCCTCGAGTTTTGAGATAATTGAACGAAGAAATTGTGAGCAAAAGAAAAGTAATCTTTCAAATACAAACTCATGGAAAAAACGATGGATACGTACAAAATATTGATAAGACGCTGTAGATTTCCTATAGAACACATATCGTAAATGCTTGCTGTCGCAATATTAGCTGCTGGGAAAGGAACAAGGATGCATAGTAACATCCCAAAAGTTCTACAAAAGATTGCAGGTACAACACTATTAGAAAGGGTTATCAATTGTTGTCGAGGCCTTAGCCCTGACAAATCATTAGTGATTGTCGGCCACCAATCTAAACAGATAAAAGAAAGTATTTCCTCTATGAAGGATATTGAATTTGTAACACAAGAACCTCAAAATGGGACAGGACATGCAGTGCAACAGCTTCTCCCTATATTGAAAGACTTTGATGGAGATATACTTGTTCTAAATGGAGATGTCCCTTTATTAAGTTCTAGCACGATATTAGAACTTCTTTCGAGCCACCGCTCACGGAAAGCAGATGCCTCGATATTAACAGCTAGACTTCCAGTCCCTGATGGCTATGGAAGGGTATTTAGCGATCATGAAGGGAACGTAGACAGAATTATTGAGGATCGTGATTGTACTAAGGAAGAGAAAAAGAATAATCTGACAAATGCCGGCGTTTACTGCTTTAAGTGGAAAAAAGTAAAAGATGTTTTACAAAAGCTCACTAGTAACAATGCTCAAAATGAAATCTATCTAACTGACTCAATTCAAAAGCTGCGTACAGTAATTCAAATTGAAGTAAGTGATTCCAATGAGGTAAATGGAGTTAATGACAAACAACAGCTATCAACATGTGAGAATCTACTTCAAGAACGGTTACGTACTTATTGGATGAAGAAAGGCGTAAAATTTATAAGTCCTAATACATCCACAATTAGCGACAAAACTCGTTTTGGAAAAGATGTGACAATAGAACCATCAACACATCTACGCGGCGAAAATATAATTGGTGACAATTGTCATCTTGGTCCTAATAGCCTTATTGAGGATAGTGAGTTAAAAGCTAATGTTTCTATACTATATTCTGTTGTCAAAGACTCAGTAATTCATGAGAATGTGCAAATAGGCCCCTTTTCACATCTGCGTCCAGGTACCAATTTAATGAATGATTGTAAGATAGGCAATTTCGTAGAAATCAAAAAGAGCAATCTGGATGAAAATACCAAAGTAAACCACTTAAGTTATATAGGTGACTGTGACATTGGCAAGGCAACCAATATTGGAGCAGGAACAATCACTGCTAATTATGATGGTTCTAAAAAACATCAAACTATAATCGGTAAAAATTGCAAAACAGGAGCAAATTCAGTCTTGGTGGCACCCCTAAAAGTAGGCGATGGAGTAACCATCGGTGCAGGATCAACAATAACTCAGGATATTCCTAATGATTCGTTAGCAATTGAAAGATCGAGGCAAATTACGAAGAAAAAAAACCTCTCTAAGGATTAGAGAAGCTAATAATGATCCTTCAACAAAGCTAATAATCTTTCCAAAGAAACTTGTCTACTTGCTTTAAGCAAAAGGAAATCGCCAGATCTTAGCCAACTTTTCAAAATAAATAAGGCTTCTTCCGGGGAAGAAACAACTTCAACATATTTTAGAGAGTTGGCAGCGTCTTGCATCACTTTAGCCTCAGGTCCTTTTACAAAGATCACCAGTCCATCAAGGCCTTTTCTTACGGCATATTCAACAACTTCTCTGTGAAAGTCAACACTTTTCACTCCTAACTCAAGCATGTTACCAAGTACGGCAAATCTTCGTCCTGGCTTTCTAACAAGCAAATCAACTGCTGCCATAACAGATTCAGGTGATGAATTATATGTATGATCCATCACATTAATTGTACCTATTTTGAACATTTGACCGCGTCCCGCTGGTAACTCCATAGGAAAGACGCCAATACTCTTAAGAGGAACCTTCACTTCAGAGGCAACTGCTAGGCTTAACATAAAATTCCTAGCATTATGTACCCCTTCAAGGGGTAGTTTGAATATATGGTCCTGAAAAGAAATAGACCAGTCATTCAGATTTAAAGTACCAATGAAGTCAGTATTCTTATCTTTATTAACTTGTTCCTCGTCGGTATCGACATGAAGGCCTACTCGAATTATTCTACCTTTCCAAGAAGACTCCACGGCATTCTCAAGTATCAAGTCACCAGCTGGAATAATGAGTACACCATCTGGATTCAAGAAAGATGTGATCTCAGATTTCGCTTGAGCTATCTTCTCTCGACTCCCTAGGCGAGACATATGAGAACTCCCAATATTTGTAATAATTGCTATATCAGGGGAAGCACATTTTGACAACCTCTCGATTTCTCCGGGTCCACGCATTCCCATCTCAAGAATAATTGCAAAGTGACTAGAGTCTGCTCTTAATAAAGTAAGTGGAACTCCAACATCATTATTTTTATTCTCTGAGGTAGACAATATTGGGCCCAAGGAACGTAAGGCAGAATGAATTAATTCTCTTGTTGTCGTCTTACCAACCGAGCCTGTTATTGCTATAACAGGACTTACGAGAGATCTTCGATGAAGTAAAGCTAACTCTTGAAAAGCTATAAGGGTATCTTTAACTCGCCAATAAGTTAAGTTATCAGGAATTGGAAAGGTGCATTTATCAGAAACAATCAATGCCTGAGCTCCTCTTTCATAGGCCTCTTTTATATATAAGTGTCCATCATGGTTTTCACCTATTAAAGGAACAAAGAGAGATCCCTTTATCAACTTTCTGCTATCAGTACTAATTTTACCGATAGGTACATTTAGATCAGAATGGTTACTATTGTAAGGTTCGCCCCAAATAGAACATAATTGTCTTAGTGTAACAGGCATATTAAATTAATTGACTACATTTTCTAATGAAAAAATTTAGGAAGATAATTTTACTTCTTTTTTATTGTTAATGATGGATCAGCATCTTGGCCTACAGAAAATTTCTTAACTTCGTTCACATCAGGTGACGGTTCTTTTGTTCCACTAACTTCTAAATACATTCTTTCATATTCTCTTGCTGACTTTGTCCAACTATAAGATTTAGACATAGCACGTTTTTGCAGATCTCTCCAAGTAGACTTATGACGAAAAGCTTCCCATGATCTTACTAACGCGGTATAGAAATCAATTGGCTCGAATCGATCAAAACAAAATCCTGTTCCTGTTTCTTGCACCGGGTCATGTGGTTGAACTGTATCCACAAGTCCACCAACATTCCTAACAATAGGAATTGAACCATAACGCATAGCCAATAATTGACTGATGCCACATGGTTCAAAGCGGCTAGGCATTAAGAAAGCATCGCTACCCGCATAAATGAGACGAGAGAGAGAGTCATCATAGGTAAGATAAACAGCGAACCTTCCTGGATAGTCGATAGCAAGTTGCCAAAGAGCTGACTCTAAGGCCTGATCACCTGTTCCTAAAACAACGATTTGAGAATCAGTATAGGAAAGGAGTCTTCTAGAAACTTGCAGGAGTAAATCTACTCCTTTTTGATCAACTAATCTTCCTACCATACCAAGCAAGTATTTCTCAGAGTTGACTTCTAGTCCCATTTGATTCTGAAGGACCTCTTTATTTTTTATGCGACCTGAAATATCTTCACTATTGAAATTTGATGGAATTAATGAATCAGTTGAGGGGTCCCAATCTGCTAAATCGATACCATTAAGTATCCCACGCAATTTCCCAGAAATATAATTTAAAAGACCTTCTAAGCTTTCTCCATATTCAGAAGTTCGTATTTCCTTCGCATAAGTAGGAGAGACAGCATTAACTCTGTCGGCATAAAGCATAGCTGTAGCCATTGTGTGATCACCACTCATATACCAAGGGCACCAGGTCATTCGATCTAGTTTCCAGCGCCATGGTCCTTGATATTTAAGATTGTGAATGGTAAAAACAGTACTTATTTCTGGATCTTGATGCATCCAAACAGGAATCATTCCTGTATGCCAATCATGGCAATGAAGAACCTGAGGCTTCCATGAATTCCATGCAAATTCAGCAGTTGCACTTGCAAAAAAAGTAAACCGCCAATCTTCATCATCTCCTCCGTAGATTCTCTCAGGATCAAATGCTGGGTGCCCGACTAAATAAAGAGGAAGATTATTAACAGGATGCTTTGTTTCATAAACAGAGAATTCTGCACCCATTGTTTGAGCTGTAAAAATGGGTTCTTTTGGAATATCAAGAATCGACCAGAGTTTGCCATAACCTGGAAGAATTAAGCGAACATCGTGGCCAAGCCTTGTCAAGGCTGGAGGCAAAGAGCCTACAACATCCCCCATCCCACCGACCTTAATCATCGGTGCGCATTCAGCCGCCGCGAAAAGAACGCGCATTCCTGTCACTTTTTTAATTTAAATATGAATAATTCAGGAATCCTAATGGTTCATGGCAACCAATCGAATTTTGAAAAGTTAGGTTTCCTTTTTTGTAAAAATGCATCTTTACCCTCTTGAGCTTCTTTTGTCTTATAAAAAAGATGAGTTGTATTTCCAGCAAGCTCCTGAATACCTGAAAGTCCATCAGTCTCTGCATTAAATGAAGATTTCAAACAACGTATAGCAGTAGGGCTATGTTGAAGAATTTCTCTTGCCCATTTAACGCCTTCCATTTCTAAATCATTAATGGAGGTAATTGCATTCACAAGCCCCATTTGAAGAGCCTCCTTAGCCCCATACTGCCTGCATAAAAACCATATTTCACGTGCCTTTCTTTGGCCAACTACTTTTGCTAAATAACCTGAGCCAAAACCAGCATCAAAACTTCCTACCTTGGGACCTGTTTGGCCAAACACAGCATTTTCTGCAGCAAGACTTAAGTCACACAAGAGATGAAGAACCTGACCACCGCCAATCGCATAACCAGAAACAAGAGCAATTACGACCTTGGGAATAGTTCTAATAATTCTCTGCAAATCTAAGACATTTAACCTAGGCAAACCATCATCATCTAAGTAACCACCTTCCCCTCTAACGCTCTGATCACCGCCAGCACAAAAAGAGAAACCACCATCACTAGCAGGTGAAACACCTGTAAATAAAATTACGCCAATGTTCTTATTATCTCGAATTTTTACAAAAGCATCACATAATTCATTAACCGTTTGTGGCC
>QCPK01000013.1 GCA_003212555.1 Prochlorococcus sp. AG-436-K22
ACTTTTCTTGATGTATCAAAATAGATGCCAATCCAGAATTCTCAGTTGTTCAGCTAATGAGAGGACTTTTAATTAGCTGTCTTTTAAATTTCATTCACCCCATTATGAACAAATTTAATGGGAAAAGATTTTACTTTTCAAAGCATTGATTATCTTTTCACCCAAACCGTATTTTCTTTGTTCTTCGAGATGAATTCAGCAATCACTTTCCTTGGAACAAAATCCGTTGAACCAAAAGGATTATTGACCTGATCAGATTCAATGATCTGCACGTGATTATGAGAAAGCCTTTTAATAGTTTTGTTTCCGTCTTTATTGTCTGTACCCAAAGCCTTTAGTGCTTTTTGCCAAATCTCTTTAGTATCTGAAAATGGTCCGATCTCAAAAGCAACGGTCATTTTTAATTTCTTCAGGAGTAATCAATTTGCCAAATATTTCTTGCTCTGGCCAGTCTTGAAAATACTTAGCCTTTTGAGAGGTAATAAGTGAACATATGAGCAAGTAAAAGGTTCGCCGTTATGTCTGATCAGGAATACTCAACTTTCTCAATTAAGCTTCCAACAGCGCTCATCGATGACATTGATGAACTTCGTGCTCAGTGGGGAGTTGAGACAAGAGAGTCTGTTTTAGAAAAACTTTTGGAGGTGGTTTTCGAAGACTCTGAAGAAGAAGATTAGAGATACTAAGCCTTTGCTATTTACGCACCTCAAACAGCTGTTAGATAAGGCATCCTTGCGTCACAGCTATCTCTGACTTTCAGAGCCCTTGCTGGATTGCTTGTCAATTCGCAACCAAGTTCGTCTTTCGCCCAATCAAGAAGAACTCTTAAAACTCTTAGTTCTCTCATCACTGTGTTGGCTTTGACTGTCAGAAGTCGTTCGTCTCTCCAGACTGCTAAATGTCTGATGCTGAGTTCATTGAGAGGAATTTCACCCAGCCAACTGTTGGAAGTGACTTGTAAGGGGTATTTCTCGTTGTGACCACTTCTGTGGGTTTTTAGAGGCCCTTCTATATAGGAATTAATGGCTTCTCTGAGAATCTGAGGAGGTCTTTCCGTCAGTCCTTTTGGATTCTCAAATGAGCATTCAAAAGCTTTTGCCCATAGTTCTGCTTGGGCTTTTGTGGGGAAAGTCTTTGATTTAGGACCGATATGATTCTTCTTTCGAATTAAGGCTTGCCAGCCTTTCCCCCCTTTTCGAATCGTTGCCATTGGTAGGACGCATAAAGAGCAGATGCGTCATCCAAATGAAAAGCTTTTAGAGCAAAAGTGGACATAAAAATGGATATCCACTTTTAGATATCAACAACTCCTAGTGCATGAAACTAATTCTCTTGGAAGAGGTTGAGGACAGTGCCCTCGTCGGGACTTGAACCCGAGACCTCTCCCTTACCAAGGGAGTGCTCTACCGCTGAGCTACAAGGGCTTGTGGAAAGTGGGCCGGGTTGGATTTGAACCAACGTAGGCAGAGCCAGCGGATTTACAGTCCGCCCCCATTAACCACTCGGGCACCGACCCTAACCACCTAAGGACATTACCAGCTAAAGCGACGTAATATCTCAAATATGTTGGGCGTTTTGTTCTGAGGTGTATACGATTTGTGATGTACTTGCCTTGTAAGCATTGATTAATTTATTGCTAATTAATGGTCCTAACCTTAATCTCCTTGGACAAAGAGAGCCATCCCTTTATGGAGTTCAAACTCTAGAAACAATTGAAACTGAGCTTTATAAGAAAGCTGAGAAGGCAGGCATTAAGCTTGAAACTTTTCAGAGTAATTCTGAAGGATCTTTGGTAGACCAAATTCAGAAAGCCATAGGTGAAATTGATGCCATTATGATCAACGCTGGTGCCTATACACATACTTCTGTGGCTCTAAGAGATGCATTGCTAAGTTCAGAGATCCCTTATGTGGAGTTGCATCTGAGTAATACCTTTTCAAGGGAATCTTTTCGACACAAGTCTTTATTGGCAGATCGAGCAGTTGGTGTGATTACTGGCTTTGGTCCAATGAGCTATCAACTTGCTTTTGATGGAATTCTTTCTTTTTTGAAGCATCAAGATAGGAAATAATGGCATTAGTATTCGAGAAATCAAAGGCTTCTAAAAAAATTAAATGGTTGAAGACTTCAACAAGCCAAAGATGGTTGGATCAGGCAATTGCTCATCCTTTAGAAATACTGATAGATCATGCTAACTGTGAAAGAAAAGCTGCTGGTGCAGCAATTCAAATGATGTTTAGATATTTATGTGAACCAGGCTTAGCAGAAGTCCTTAGCCCTCTTGCAAGAGAGGAGTTAGAACACTTTGAGCGTGTTCTTAAGATTTTGAAATCAAGAGGTCGCTATCTTGAACCATTGCAGGCTCCACCTTATGGGTCCTTATTGGCCAAAAGTATACGAAAAGAAGAACCATTGAGAATGCTAGATAGTTTCTTGGTGGCGGGTTTAATCGAAGCAAGGAGCCATGAACGTATGGCTTTACTTTCCTTACATAGCCCAGATCAAGAATTAAGAGCTTTATATGCTGAATTGCTTAATAGCGAGGCCCGTCATTTTTGTATTTATTGGACCTTAGCGGAAAAACGTTTTGAGAAATCTGAAATTCTTACACGATTAAAGGAGCTCGCAGAAGTTGAATCAAAGATTCTTTCTGAAAGTCATCATGAGCCAAGAATGCATAGTTAGAAATGGTTTGCTTTAAGGATTTAAAGAAATATTTTTCTTTTTCAAACTCAAGAACAAAAAAGGTACTTGAACCAGGCTTGACGTTAGTAGGAGTTGGACCTGGAGACCCTTCGCTTTTAACTTTTGCGGCAGTCTCAGCTATTAAAAGTGCCAGTTTAGTTGCATACCCAGTAGCAAAAATTGGTTCAGAAGGAATGGCACAAAAAATAGCTTATGAATTTCTGAAAGGTAAAAAGTGCATGCCAATATTATTCCCAATGATTACCGAAATAGATGCTTTGAAAGATGCATGGGCAGAGGCAAGTAGTCAGTTAGTAGAAGCAGTTAGAAGCGGAGAAAATGTAGTTCTACTTTGCCAGGGGGATCCTTCTTTATATGCAACAAGCTCGTATATTTTGCACCTAATTAGTATGAATTATCCAATGTGTCCTTTAAAAGTTATTCCTGGGATCTCTTCATTTAATGCTGCCGCTGCAATTGCAAAATTGCCTTTGTCCTTACAAAAAGAGGAGCTTTTAGTTTCCTGTGTCCCTGATGAACATGAAGCTCTTGATCTAATGTTAGACGATTTTATGACCTCAAGAAAAGTTTTGGTATTGCTAAAACTAGGAAAGAGGTGGGAATGGGTTAGAAATATTTTGGAACAAAAAAAATTGTTGGATAATACACTATTTGTTCAAAGAGTTGGCTTTCCTGATCAACTAATTGTTCAAGCAAATGATATGAAAGAGCTTAATGCATCTTATTTTTCTTTATTAATTATTAGAAAAAGACCTACATTCTTTGACTAGTTTAATAGTGATATATAAGCATTTCTAGGAAATCTATCAGTTTTGAATGATCTCTTGTTCTTGTAAATTTCTTAGTTCAAATAAATATTGAATTACCATAAATAGTTGAAGCTATATGATTTCTCATGACAAAGCCTTGGCCTCTGAGTAGAGCGTTGCTTGTAGAAATCCTTTCTGATAGAACAAGTGATACTTTTGTTTGCAAGCTTATTTGGGAAAGACTTGATTACAAGCCTGTAGTTGATGAGTCGATCATCTTTTTGGCTGGATCGAATACACCTTTATATTGGAGGGAAAGATTTTTGGAAGCACCACAAGTGATTTCCAAGCGATCAGCTTCTATACATTTAACTAGATCTATACCAAAGGAATACAAGCAAGCTCTGAAAACTATTTTAAATTTTGAGGGTTATAAGATTAATGAACTTTTCCCTAGGCGAACTCGCCGAGCTACTGCCGTCAACTGGCTCTTAGCATGGACGTTGAGCAGAGGAGAGGCTTTGCCCGATAAAGGCCCTTTGCCCAAGCTGTGTAATGCTCCGAAGGACCCTTTGTTGGGACATCCTGGAGACCCATGTATCGAATGAATTTTGGCTTAGGATACTTATAGTCTTGCTCCCCTGCGAAAGAAAAGTTGGTTTATTTCTCTATAACTAAGTATTCTCAATAAAGAAGTATGCGAGGAAAAAATGGCGCGACCTATCGTCGCCATAATTGGTCGGCCTAATGTTGGCAAGTCTACTATTGTTAATAGGTTATGTCGTAGCAAAGACGCAATAGTCTTTGACAAGCCTGGAGTAACTAGAGATCGCAGTTATCAAGATGGTTTCTGGGGAGATAGAGAGTTTAAATTAGTTGATACTGGTGGTCTTGTTTTTGATGATGAGAGTGAATTCCTTCCTGAGATAAGAGAACAAGTAAATCTAGCGATGGCAGAAGCTGCAATAGCACTTGTGATAGTTGATGGGCAGCAAGGAATTACTGCCTCAGATCAGGCGATTGCCGAATGGCTTAGAAGTTATAAATGTTCGATTCTTTTGGCTGTTAATAAATGTGAGTCTCCTGAATTGGGACTTGCTATGGCCGCAAATTTTTGGCAATTAGGTCTTGGAGAGCCTTATCCAGTTTCGGCTATTCACGGTGCCGGTACTGGTGACCTTCTTGATCGCTTAATTGAATTACTCCCTCCTAAGGTCAGCTTTGAAAATGAAGAGAACCCCATTCAGCTTTCAATCATTGGGAGACCAAATGTAGGCAAGTCAAGTCTCCTGAATGCAATATGTGGGGAGAATCGAGCAATAGTGAGTCCTGTTAGAGGTACTACACGTGACACCATTGATACTTCGATCATAAGAGAAGGTCAAGCATGGAAATTAATTGATACTGCCGGTATTCGTAGACGTAAAAGTGTGAATTATGGCCCTGAGTTTTTTGGTATTAACCGTAGTTTTAAAGCAATCGAGCGGAGTGACGTATGCATTCTGGTTATAGATGCATTGGATGGTGTTACTGAACAAGATCAACGCCTTGCAGGGAGAATTGAAGAAGAAGGCCGAGCTTGTTTGGTTGTCGTTAACAAGTGGGATGCAATTGAAAAAGATACATATACGATGCCAGCAATGGAAAAGGAACTGAGATCAAAACTTTATTTTTTAGACTGGGCTGAGATGCTATTCGTTTCTGCATTGATGAAGCAAAGAATTAATCCAATTTTTCAATTTGCTTCTTTAGCTGTAGAACAACATCGAAGAAGAATCTCTACTTCAGTAGTTAATGAAGTGGTTGCCGACGCCTTAAGTTGGCGAAGTCCGCCTACGAGTAGAGGAGGTAGACAGGGCCGTCTTTATTATGCAACTCAAGTGGCAAGCTCCCCTCCTAGCTTCACTCTTTTTGTAAATGAGCCAAAGCTATTTGGTGATTCATATAGAAGATATTTAGAGCGTCAATTGCGAGATGGTCTTGGTTTTCAAGGTACTCCTATAAAGCTTTTTTGGAGAGGGAAGAAACAACGAGAAGCAGAAAGAGATTTGAAACGTCAACAAATTAACTCTTCGACTTAAGAGATGGAGCTTTTGAGGAATGTCCCTATTGGTCAGTATGTAGCTGGAAAATCAGGTTGGCTGAGGAGTTTGGACCCAAGATTGAAATTCGCATGGGTACTAATGTTTTTGGTCTCGCCAGTGCTTGCAGGTCCGCTTTGGAGAGTAGCTTTAGCCCTAGCCCTTATGCTAATTACGGTGTTTCGATCATTGCCTTTAAGGATTATTTGGCGGCCTTTCTCCCTTTTAATAATCTTTTCAATTTTGTGTGGTTTATTAGCAACTTTCTTGCCAACAAATGAAACCACTTCAGCATTAACAATTCGTTCTCCTCAAGAACTCCCTAACTTGGTTCTCTCAGGCAGTCATTGGGAAATAATCAAGATCGGTACATTTGTAATTGACAGACGATCGGCTGAATTAGGCCTGAATACTTCAACCTTAATTTTTACTGTTGTTCATAGCGTCAACTTGATGTTATGTACTACGTCTCCGGAGGATTTGATGTGGACATTGAGATGGTATTTGAAACCTATTGCACTATTAGGCTTCCCATTAGACCGGATGAGTTTTCAATTACTTCTAGCATTACGATTTATTCCTTTGGTTCAAGAGGAATTTCAGAACCTTATACGATCAATAATTAATAGAGCTATTAACTTTAAAGAACTTGGACTTAAAAAATCTGTTAGCTTAATACTCTCTGTAGGAGAAAGGTTGTTGTCTAATATTTTATTAAGAGCTGAACAAGGTGCAGAATCTCTCTTAATTAGAAATCATGGTATGATGTTGCACCCAAGTTCACTAAAGCCTAAAGGGCTCATGAAGAGAAGCACTGCTTTGCTTAATTCAATTGCTATCGCAGTACTTTTTCTTACTATAATTCTTCGAAAAGAATATGGAGCATTTTGATACTTAATACTTTAATGTTAATGGGTACTCATTTCCTATTTCCAAATTTATTGATTTCTCTAAGATTCAATATTAGGAATTAATATCATAAATTAACATTTTGATCGGTCCGAAGTAGTCTATTTACATATTTATGATTTTTGTTTGAAAATTGCTTGCAAAATCTGAGTCTTATCTTAATCATCCAACTTTTGGGATGCTTTATTTGGTAACCCCTGCTGAGAAGGGTAGAGATATTTATGCAACATTATATGCTCAGAAGATGTTCTTCTTTGTGACTCTTGAGTCTTATGGCGCTGAATTTGAGGTCATTCCTTATATGGATGCTCGTTACTATGCAGAGATGAATATTTCACGCTGTAGAAAAAATAGGTCTAGAGATTTAGAGTTTTGGCAAAAATTGTTCAGGCAGACTTTTATTTAAGAGGCTTTGGAAATTGTTATGAACCTGAATGAATTGAGAAATTCTCTACCAAGCCGCGTCAAGGTTTTGGCAGTTAGCAAGGGACAGGAGATTAGATCAATTCGTTTACTTGCTTCTAGTGGTCAAATTGATTTTGGAGAAAGTAAGGTGCAAGAGGCATTGCCAAAGTTGGATTCATTAAAAGACTTAATAGGTATTAGATGGCATTTTATTGGAAGTTTGCAAGCCAATAAGGTAAGGCAGGTTGTACGTACCTTTGATGTTATTCATTCAGTAGACTCTTTAAAATTAGCTAAAAGAATTTCAAGAATTGCCGGTGAAGAATGTAAGAAACCAACCGTGATGCTTCAAGTTAAATTTCGTAATGATCCAAATAAAGGGGGGTTTAACTCTGAAGAGCTTTTAGATTCTTGGAATGAAATGCTTGCACTCCCAAGTATCGATTTAGTGGGCCTTATGACTATGCCCCCTCTTTCGTTTGATTTAACTCAGAGAAAAGTATTATTTAAAGAATGCAGACTCTTAGCAGATAAGTTGCGACTTAAGGATTGTTCCATGGGCATGAGTGCAGACTGGAAGGAGGCTGTAGAGAGTGGTGCTACATGGATTAGATTGGGTACTTCTCTTTTTGAATCAAGATTGTGATCTCAATTGCGGCGAGATATCAATAAACCCAATTGAAAACCTTGCCCCTATCTTAAAATAACGCTATTTAGATAATTAAGGAATATATTTATTCTTCTTTCAAGGGGGAGACTCTTGAAGTTCGGTCTAACCGAAACAGCTCAAAATCATTCAGAGAGGATTTAACAGGTGTCGCTTATTTCACGTCTTAGAGCCGTTGTTGCTGGTGATGATTATTTAGATGGTGATTTCGATGAGCTCGACTATGAAATGGCGGATGATTTTGATGCTGGGAATGACTCAGGTGCCGATTATTCTAGTGGGCTTGCATCGCGCTCATCTTCGAATCCTTTTAACAACAGAGGAAGTTCTTCTAACGTCATAGGAATGCCTGGGATCGCAAATGCGACAGCAGAGGTAAGCCTAATGGAGCCAAGAAGTTTTGATGAAATGCCCAAAGCGATTCAGGCTTTGAGAGAGAGGAAAACAGTGATTTTGAATTTGACAATGATGGAACCTGATCAAGCACAAAGAGCAGTTGATTTTGTTGCCGGGGGTACGTTTGCAATTGATGGTCATCAAGAACGTGTAGGAGAAAGTATTTTCCTTTTTGCCCCAAGTTGTGTCACGGTAACAAATTCATTCCAAGAGGAGCCTTCTCCTTCTAGTGTTATGAACAAAGATCCTGAAACTAGTACCCCTGAAACTGTTAGTGCACCTGAGCCAGCATGGGGTGCGGCTAGTACTTCTATCGCATCAGTGATTTAAGTCTTTTAAAGTGACTTTTTCATTTGGGGTAATTGGTTTAGGGAAAATGGCTCAACTTATTCTTAGGAGTTTGTTGGAGGCAGATAAATTTAAATCGGAGGAAGTGTTTGGAATTGTTGGACAACCTGGAAGTATCAAAAGGGCAGCTAAATGCTTCTCAACTGATTTTCTGATTGTTGACGCAAAGGACCCTAGGGGAAGGCAAGTTTGGGATTTACCAGTGAAGCTTCTAGCAGTGAAGCCACAACAATTAACTCAGGTTAAAGAAAATTGCACTTCTCCAATTGATTCAGCTTCTCTGCAAAAGCCTTTGTTGATATCTATTCTTGCTGGAGTGAAGTTGGAAAGATTGCAAGCGTTGTTTCCTTCTCACGCATGTGTGAGAGCTGTTCCTAATACACCTGCACTTGTAAGTTCAGGTGTAACAGGTTTATCTTGGGGTGCTGATGTATCAGCACCCCAGCAAAGATTAGTTGTCGAATTTTTTCAGCCAATTAGTAAAGTATATGAATTACCCGAAGACCAATTAGATGCTTTTTTAGCCTTAACTTCTTCTGGACCGGCATATTTAGCACTTGTCTCAGAAGCATTATCTGATGGTGCTGTAGCAGCAGGGTTGCCACGTCATTTATCTAATACCTTGACACATGCAACTATAGAAGGGACAGTGCGATTGCTTAAGGAAAAGGAGCTACATCCTGGTCAGTTGAAAGACATGGTTGCATCTCCTGCAGGAACAACAATTAGAGCCTTGCGTCATCTGGAGAAAAAAGGTGTTCGCTCTGCTTTGATCGAGGCTGTTGTACTGGCTGCAAAGAGGAGTAGGGAGCTCTCTTAGCGTTAAAGACCCTTTAGGAGTTTCTTGTAAAGACACTCAAGGGAATCAATATTGTTTTTCAGAGTATATTGCTCAAGCACTCTTAGTCTAGCCCTTCTGCCTAGCTGAGACGTTAGAAACTGATGCTCTCTTAGAACTGGCAGAAGAGTCTTAAGTTGTGATGTTACATTTTCTGTGCTTAGAATTATTCCCGCTCCATCTTTGAGGACTTCTCCATCTGCACCAGCATCAGTAGCTATACATGCTGTCCCTGTAGCCATTGCTTCTAGTAAGGCTATTGATAGTCCTTCAACTAAGCTTGGAAGAATGAAAACCTCAGTGCATTTGAGAAGAGCCACTCTGGTTTTTAAGTTTGGTTCATAACCCCACCAGCGGATCGCACACTCATCGGTTGATAAAAAATTGTTTTCTAGTGTTGGCCTTAAAGGGCCATCTCCTACAATCACAAGCTGACATCCATTGGTATTGATTGATTTCCACGCCTTTAAAAGAGCTTCTACATTTTTCTCTGTAGCAATCCTGCCCATGTAGAGAAAAACTCTTTTGTCACCTAGTCTTTTCTGAACTTCTCTCTCTTCTGATTCGATAGATTTTTGAATCTTAGGTGTCCAGAGACTTGTGTTAACTCCATTAGGAATGATTTCTATCCTTTTCTCTTTTACTCCTAGCTTGTTAAGCACATCAGCTTGTGTTTCTGAAAAAACTATTACTTTGTCGAAGCGAGCAAGAGATGGTGCATATAGTTGATAAGTAAGCTGTTGAGTACTAGCTGAAAGACTTCTGATTTTTGAATCGAAAGGTGGGTGAAATGTTGCTAGAAGGGGTACCTTGATTTGCTGACACAGGTCAGGAAGTCTAAAGTCCAGAGGAGAAAGCGTAAGACTGGCATGAACAAGATCTGGTTTTAGTCTTTCTAAAGATTCTCTCAGTTCACGTTGAGCTCTTGGTGAAGGAATAGTGTAAACCTGAGATTTGATGAGATATGGGAGACTCACATCAGGATCATTTGCTAAAAGGGATGTTTTTGAAATATCGGAGTCACTTGGATTGTCAAAATGAATAAAACTTATTTGATGTCCCCTCTCTTTCAATTCTTTAGTAGTGCTTATGCCATAGCTGACATTTCCACAAAATGGTGATTTTTTACCAAGCCAGGCTATATGTGCCACCTGAAGACTGTTTCTTGAACTTCTAGAAAGCTAGCAGGTGTTAAGGCGATCAATTAATAGTTACCCCATCCCTAAAGAATTGTTGTTTAAGTATGAGTTCCTAAGCATTCCAAAGGAATTGACATTTTTTTTGAGATTTGCATTGATCCAAATTTCTAATAATTTAAGCAATTTAAGCCAGACTGCGAGAGGGCCGAGAATTTGCCCTGATTCTTTCTTTCGTGGTAAAGATGGTTTTAGCAGACGTTGAAGAAGTGCTAGTTCTGAAGCATTTAAAGTAAGTTTTGCATTATCGATTTTACCGATTTCAAATCCTTCATCTTCTATAAGACTGCAGCTCCAATCCCAGTTGCCAACGGGAGGTTCTAAGCTTTTACCGCTTTGGCAACATTTATGAAGAGGTAAACCATAGCCACCAAGAGCAAGTAAATGAATGCATGCTTGGACACAATTAGCCAGAATTTCTAAGGCTTCAATTTTGGGTTTTTGTAATCGCTCAAGGTGGATCAAGATTGCTTCAAGTATCTCAGGCTGTGGATCATTTACTCCTACCAGTAACATCGACAACTCAATTAATGATTGAGCTGTTGCTAGAGTTTCTAGTTTTTCTCCTACGTTGCTAAAGCTTTTAAGAATCTTGATTTGTTTTGCTCTTGGGAAATTGCTGTTGCCTCCTATCTGAATTTCTAGAAAAGTTAGCGCAGATGTAGCAGCAAGTTTACTTTTTGGACGTCTAGCTCCTGGTACTGCAAGACGAACAAGGCCTTCTTCATAGCTCAGAATCGTTAATAGTCGATCATTCTCCCCCAATGGGCCTACTTTTAGCGCAAGACCTTTGATTTTCCTATTAAGACCCACTGTTAATTAGATGACAATCTGAACTCTTTCATTAGGCTTGCCCCTAGTGATGTACCAATTGAAGATACTCCAGCCTCTATGAGGGCTAATACTTGAGTAATCTCTTTTATTCCGCCGGCAGCTTTAACAGAACATCGATTTCTTGTTAGTGTGATTATTTTCTTGATATGGTTATCTGTAATGGCTGGACTAAAGCCATTACTCGTTTGAATACCTCTTGCGCCAGAATCTATACATGCATCTATGGCTATCTGAAGTTTTTCTTGTGGAAGCTTCATTGTGTCAAGGATCACTCTGAAAGGGAGACCAACGGAATGAATTATTGAGAGCTCCTCGGCAAAGTCTTCTATTGCACCTTCATGAAGTTTCAGGAAGTTAGGTACTAAATCAAGTTCATCGGCTCCATTCTCAGCAGCCCATTCTGCTTCAGACCTTTTTATTGAGCAAGGATTATTACCGAAAGGGAAATCTATGACTGCAATAAGCTTGGTGATTTTATTCTTTCCAAGGCGTTCTTTTGCTGCTGGAATACGTATAAGATTTGTGCACAAACCTGCAAAATCAAAATGATTGCAAGCATCACAGATCTGATTTAAGGAATCCAATTTAAGATGAGGATCTAGTGCCGCCTGATGAATAAAGGAAGAAATGTCATTTGGATTATCTTTGATTGCTTCGTAGGCCATTAGTCCTTGGCCTGGATAACACCATATCCACCATGCTTTCGTCTATAGATAACTTGTAACTGGTTGCTTGTTATTTCTTTAAAGAAATAGAAATCGTGGTCTATGAGATCAAGTTGATGTCGTGCTTGATCAATGCTCATTGGTGGCATTGGAAAGTATTTACGGCGAATTCCTGGATCAGGTAACTTAGCCTCTTTCCCTTCTAATAAAGAACTTTCAATAGATTTTTCCTCTAAGACTTCTTCTGTCGTAGGAGTGGATGATGCACTATGTCCGTGACTGTGATGGTGGTCGCTATGCCTTTCCTTGTATCTTTTTAATTGCCTACAAAGTTTATTTGCCACAAGGTCAATGCTTGCATAAAGATTCTGACTACGTTCTTGTGCCCGAATGACTGTGCCATTAGCAAAAACAGTAACTTCAGCAGTTTGTTGTGGAACCCTTGGGTTTTTTGCTACTGATAGGTGTACGTCAGCTTCTTTTACTAAGTCCCCAAAGTGATGAATTGCTTTTTCAAGTTTGGACTTTGTGTATTCACGCAATGCTGGAGTTAGCTCAAGATTTCGTCCATGAATCAACAATTTCATGTTTACTTATCAGTATCTAGGATGATATGCATAATTTAGCCAAAAATGATTTAATCGAAGAAGGTTCATCTACGATTCTTTTTGAACCAAAGGAATTAATTGATTTTCAGATTGCATGGGATTGGCAGAAAGATTGGCAAAAGAAACTTTTCACAGAGCAAACCCAGAAACAGGCTATTTGGATGCTAGAGCATTTCAGTTGCTATACGCTTGGGAGGAATGCTTCTACAGAAAACTTGCATTTTGATATAAAAAATCCACCTTTTGATCTTTTTCGAATTGATCGAGGGGGGGAAGTGACTCATCATGTCCCTGGCCAATTAGTCGTCTATTTAGTTTTCGATCTTGCTAGATATAAAACAGATTTGAACTGGTATTTAAGGCAATTAGAGGATGTTCTAATTGATGTTCTTGATGGAATAGGACTCTCTGGTTATCGGATCAATGGAATGACAGGTGTTTGGTGCAATAACGAGAAAGTCGGGTCCATTGGCATTAGTTGTCGAAGATGGATTACTCAACATGGAATGTCTTTAAACGTAGATTGCGATCTTTCAGGTTTTGATAAAATAGTACCTTGTGGACTCACCGATTATCCAACAGGGCGCCTTAAAAAATGGCGCCCTGATTTAAGAATGGAAGAAGTTCGTTTCTTAATGAAGAAATGCTTGTCAAAGCGTTTCGGATTGTTATGGACCTATTAAACAAAACTTCTAGAAGCGATAAGAATTAATCATTGGAAAAGAAATTTCTTACTTTCTATTTTGAGATATGGGCTTCGACATTGCAGGGGAAATTAACAAATCAGGGGCTGATGCTAAAGAAGGTTTGGCCTATGCAATTTGGACCCCAACAAAAAAAGAGCAAAACGCTTTAGATGCTCATCAATATATAAAGGGAATTGATCGAGTAGATCAAATTTGGCCATGGTTGAAAACAAATTATGGTCAGATTATGGCTGTAAGATCGCCCCATTTAACTTGTCCAGAAAACTACAACTATAAAGAGCTTGCAGATAAAATTTCCATTGCAGCAGCAGCGTTTAAGTCTTGTGGGATTGTTAGCGGTGATGTTGTCTCATTGTTTTCAGAAAATAGTCCAAGGTGGTTGATTGCAGATCAAGGATTAATGCGTGTGGGAGCCTCGAATGCAGTCCGAGGGGCTTCTGCTCCAGTCTCAGAGCTCAAATATATATTAAGTGATTCTCAATCTACTGCTTTGATAGTTCAATCAGCGAAACTATGGAATGAACTTGATTTAGATGAGGAAGAAAAGCAGCGATTTAAGTTTGTTTTGCAACTTGATGGTGAACCATTGAATGGTCTTATTGGATGGGAAGATTTCCTCTCCAGAGGGGAAGGCGAGGTTTTGAAAGATTCAATTAATGATATGGCTGTTCATTCTTCGAACTCTTCTGTTGCGACTATTCTCTATACCTCTGGTACTACAGGTAGGCCAAAAGGAGTCCCACTTACTCATGAAAACCTTCTACATCAAATAAGATCATTGGCCTGCATTGCCAGACCAGACCCAGGAACAGCTTTGTTAAGTGTTTTGCCTATTTGGCATTCATATGAAAGAAGCGCAGAATATTACTTCTTTTCCTGTGGTTGCACTCAGAATTACACTACTATTAAACATTTAAAAGAAGATTTAAAGACAGTTAAACCTGTTGTTATGGCTACTGTCCCAAGACTTTGGGAGGGGGTTAAGACTGGATTTGATGATGCATTGATGAAAATGCCTAATTCACGGCAAATTATTTTAAAAGCTGCACTGAGTAATAGCCGAGCCTTCAAGCTAGCACTAAGGAAATCTAGAAATCTTCTTTTGAGTAAGGTGAAAAAACCTTTAAGATTTATAGCTTTTGGAGAAGTGATAATTCGTTGGCCACTGCATAGACTTGCATCTTTTTTATTATGGCCAAAAGTTCTTGAACAACTCTCTGGTGGAAAATTAATTTTCCCTATCAATGGGGGAGGGGCAATAGCTCCACATGTTGATGAGTTTTTTGAGGCTTTAGGCGTTGAATTGTTAGTTGGCTATGGTCTTACTGAAACTAGTCCTGTCTTAAGTTGTAGAAGGACTTGGCGAAATATTCGCGGGAGCTCAGGTTTACCTTTACCTGAAACAGAGTTTAGAATTGTTGATCTTGAAGATGGAAGGGATATAAGGTTTGGTGAAAAAGGGAGGGTTTTGGTTAGAGGCCCTCAGGTTATGAATGGATATTTAAGGAAGCCAAATGAGACTGCAAAAGTTTTGGACTCCAATGGATGGTTTGATACAGGGGACATTGGGATGCTGCTCGAAGATGGCTCTATTGTTCTCACAGGACGAGCAAAGGATACAATCGTTTTAAGTAGCGGCGAAAATATTGAACCTGCTCCATTAGAAGAAGAATTGCTAAGCAGTGCGCTTATTCAGCAGGCTATGATGGTTGGCCAAGATGAAAAACAGCTTGGTGTGTTGTTGGTTCCTAACATAGAAAATGTTTTGACTTGGGCCGCTAAAAGAAATCTTCTTTTAAATGAGGATCTTGGGGGCACTTGGGGAGATACTCAACTGAGGATGCTTTTACGCAGAGAAATTAATGACATACTTTCTCTACGTAGCGACTCTCGTACAAATGAAAGAGTACTTGGTGTGGCTTTAGTTAAACCATTCTCAATAGAAAATGGTTTGTTGACCCAGACTCTAAAACAAAAGAGGAACAAGATTGCTGAACGAGACCAAAAAGCTATAGAAGATATTTTTGGGCGATGATTTTTATTGGAATTTATTTGACCTATTACGCATTCATTGAGAACCTTGCTGTATTAGCTGTTTTAAAATGACTGTAGAAAACTCCATCACAATTAAGCGTTCCATCACAATTCGTGCAGTTGTTACACCTTCTTGGAAAGAAGAAGCTGAAAGAGAAATAAGTAGTGCGATCGCAACAAGCGATGAGCAATTAGCTCAATTGGAAAAAGAGGGACAGCAGGTTGTAGATGGCTTAAGGACACAAAGTGCAAACCCTTTAGACCCAAGAATTCAAGAACAAGTTTCACAAGTACAACAACAGGTTGCTGCAAAGCGCTCTGAATTAGAAGAGCAGAAAAGGAACTTGCTTCAACAGCAAGCTCAAGTCAGGGAATTAGAGATGGAACAGGTTGTTGAACAGGGGCAAATTGAAAGCTTTTGTGATCTTAAAGTTGGGGATAATTTAGTTAGTAAGATGCAGATATCCTTGCTTGTGAGGGATGGTGTTGTGGAATCTATTAATCAAGACTAATTTTTTGTTTTGGTTCTTTGCTCCATTGGTCTTTAAGATTAGGGAAAGACTTTAGGGAGAAGGTATTGGCTAGTCACGACATTTTCATGCCAGCTCTGAGTTCAACTATGACTGAGGGGAAGATTGTTGAATGGCTTAAAGAGCCAGGAGCGAAGGTCTCTCGAGGAGAGTCAGTTCTTGTTGTGGAATCTGATAAGGCTGATATGGATGTTGAGTCTTTTCAAGATGGTTACCTTGCTGCAGTCTTAATGCCATCTGGAAGCACCGTCCCAGTTGGAGAAACGATTGGATTGATAGTTGAGACTGAAGCGGAAATTGCTTCTGTTCAAGCTGCAAACCCTGTCAAGTCAAGCGTGGCTGCTTCAGAAGTACCTCCTCCTTTAGAAACATCCGTTGCTAAGGAACCTTCACCAGTTAAAACTGAAGAACTTCCTCCGAGGAAAGTTGTTAATGCTGCTGCCCCCGTTCAGGCTGTTAAACACCATGGCCGAATTGTTGTAACACCAAGAGCTAAAAAGCTTGCTTCTCAACTTGGTGTTGATCTTTCTACTGTTGCGGGAACTGGCCCCCATGGAAGGATCCAGGCAGAAGATGTTCAAAGAGCTCAAGGACAACCTATTACAGTTCCATGGATTGCTGAAAGCAACGCACCTGCGATGGAGCCTTCAATCCAACCAGCTGCTTTAGCGTCTTCTGGCGCTGTCCCCAATGCTTCAAAGTCTGCGGAGGTTTTAGAAGGTAAGAGTTTTGGCTCCCCTGGTCAAACCATTTCTTTTAATACGCTCCAGCAGGCTGTTAATCGCAATATGGAGGCTAGCTTATCTGTTCCTTGCTTTAGGGTTGGTTATTCCATTGCAACAGATAAACTTGATAGTTTTTATAAGCAAGTAAAACCTAATGGTGTCACTATGACTGCCTTATTGGTTAAGGCGGTTGGGAAAACACTTGCACGTCACCAGCAGATTAATGCTGCGTTCACTTCTAAAGGTATGACATATCCCAAGGAAGTAAATGTAGCTGTAGCTGTAGCTATGGAAGAAGGAGGCCTAATTACTCCTGTTTTAAAGAATGCAGATGTTATTGATTTATTTGAATTATCAAAACGATGGGCAGATTTAGTAAAACGGTCTAGGTCCAAGCAACTGCAGCCTGATGAATATAGCAGTGGAACTTTTACTCTCTCTAACTTGGGTATGTTTGGAGTAGACCGTTTTGATGCAATTCTTCCTCCAGGTACAGGAGCAATTCTTGCGGTAGCGGCATCTTTGCCATCTGTTGTTGCAGGCAAAGATGGATCTATCTCAGTTAAACGTCAAATGCAAGTAAACCTTACAGCTGATCATAGAGTTGTTTATGGAGCAGATGGAGCTGCATTCTTAAAAGATCTTGCGAATTTGATTGAAAATGAGCCTGAAAGTCTTGCGTCTTAGATGTCGTTCGACTTTGGCGAAAGTCTTTGCTTCTTTTAATTAATTAAGTAGTCATTCAAATTGTTTACTGATTCACAAGACTTTTTACTTAGCTCTTATAACTATGAGTTGGATCATTCCCTCATAGCCCAGAAGCCTTGTGAGCCTAGACACCAAGCAAGGATGATGGTTGTTAAAAGCAAAAAAGGAATTCCAGCTAGTCCCT
Source organism: Prochlorococcus sp. AG-436-K22 (assembly GCA_003212555.1). Taxonomy (GTDB): domain Bacteria; phylum Cyanobacteriota; class Cyanobacteriia; order PCC-6307; family Cyanobiaceae; genus Prochlorococcus_E. The sequence goes on from QCPK01000013.1 coordinate 17,291, forward strand.
TACACCTAAAGGTTTGGGACCTAGTGGATCAATTGAAAGAAGGCGACTTGCTGATAATGAATAATACTAGAGTTATAAGGGCACGATTAAGAGTCAGATTGGTCCAAGGCTCTTTAGCTGAATTGTTACTATTAGAGCCACAAGGAGATGGACGATGGTTGTGTTTAGCAAAACCTGCAAAAAAGATGAGACCTGGAGATGCTTTATGGGTTGAGGCTAATGGGCAAGCACCTTACTTTTTGAAAGTTCTTGATATAGACCAGAAAACTGGTGGACGAATCATACAGTTCCCCTCAGAATTTAAGGATGGAGAAAAAATAGAGGGCCTTCTTAAGAAATATGGAGAAATGCCATTGCCACCTTATATCCATAAACATGACGCAAGCGATATTGATCGTTATCAAACAAGATATGCCTCTTCACCTGGAGCAATAGCAGCCCCTACTGCTGGATTGCATTTAAGTGATCAGTTATTGGAAGCATTGTCAGAGCATGGTATTCGCCATGCATATATAACTCTTCATGTTGGGCTTGGTACTTTTAGGCCGCTAGATAAAGAAGATTTAAATGATCTACACTTACATAGTGAATGGGTTGAGGTAAAAGAAGAAGTTATCTCTGCAATAGAGGAATGCCGTTCTAGAGGTGGTCGAGTAATTGCTGTTGGGACAACAACAGTTAGATCACTTGAAGCAGCTTTCCTTAGAGGAGGTGGGCAATTAAAACCATTGAGAGGTTCGGTTGATTTAGTTATAAAACCTGGTTTTAAATTTGGTGTTATTGATGGATTATTGACCAATTTTCATCTTCCCAAGAGCTCGTTGTTATTACTTGTAAGTGCATTAACCGGACGAGAGAATTTACTTGAACTTTATAAACAGGCTATAGAAAAGAAATATAGATTTTTCTCTTATGGTGATGCAATGTTTGTTTCCCCTGAAGGAGTTATCTCTTAATTAACTTTTCATCAGGTGTTAGATGGTTGTTCGATAATCCCTGTTTGAACATTAGAGAACATGACTGATGAGAGGTAGCGCTCTGCAAGGTCTGGTAAGACAACAACAATTGTTTTGCCCGCAAATTGTTCTTGCTCTGCAAGTCTGATCGCAGCTGTAGCAGCAGCACCACATGATATTCCAACAAGAAGTCCTTCTTCTTTTGCCAAACGAAGGGCCATGTCGATTGATTCTTCATTGCTTACTTGTTCCACTTGATCAACTAAAGATAGATCAAGGTTCTTAGGGATAAACCCAGCTCCAATACCTTGGATTTTGTGTGGTCCTGATTTAACTTCTTCGCCATTAAGTGTTTGTGAAATAACTGGGCTATGTGATGGCTCGACCGCAACCGAAAGTATTTGCTTGTTTTTTTCTTTTTTAAAATATCGTGAAATCCCAGTAATAGTACCTCCGGTTCCTACTCCTGCGACTAATACATCAATGTCTCCATCACAGTCATTCCATATTTCCGGACCTGTTGTTTTGAAGTGAATCTCAGGATTCGCAGGATTATCAAATTGCCCAGGCATGAAATATTTGTTTTGATCACTCTCTGCAATTTCTTTTGCTTTTGAAATTGCACCAGGCATACCTTTTGCGGCTTCAGTAAGAATTAGTTCTGCTCCTAGTACAGCCATAACTCTTCGCCTTTCTAAAGACATTGATTCAGGCATTGTAAGGACCAGCTTGTACCCTTTTGCTGCTGCTGTAAAAGCAAGCGCTATACCTGTATTGCCTGAAGTAGGCTCAATAATAGTTTTCTCTTTTGTGAGGAGTCCTTTTTTCTCAGCGTCCCAAATCATATTTGCTCCAATTCTGCATTTAACGCTGTAGGCAGGATTCCGCCCCTCAATCTTTGCTAGGACAGTGGCTTTACAGTTTTTAGTAACAGAATTTAGTTTTACTAATGGGGTGTTACCTATTGCAAGGCTGTTGTCTTCGTATATTGGAGCCATTTTGAGAATTATTTAATCAATTAATAATTAGCTAGGGAAATTGCTTTGTGCACAGTTCTGTTGTTGATCTAAAAACGATTGAGATATTTTTCTCAATCGTTTAAGGCTTTTTCAAAGCGTTCCCATAGTTCTTTAGGCTCCTCCAGCCCAACAGAAACTCTTATTAATTCACTCGGGATACCACATCTAGAGGCCCAACTTAATTCGTTGTAATGAGCCAAGAGAACGTATGGACATGCCAATGTAAAATTTGTACCCAAGCTTGGACCTTTGCAAACTTTTAAAGCGTTGTAAAACCTTTTTGTTTTCGCTAATCCTCCGTTTAATTCAAAGGAGAGTAAGCAGCCAAAACCTGATTTAGGCTTCATAAGAGATTTAAAGTTTGGACATAGCTCAGGATGTAGCACTCTGGAAACATTAGGGTGGTTTTCTAAACGTAATTTCAGCTCAAGACAGGCTTTGTTTAATTGATGTATACGATCAGTCACATCCTTAGATGCTTCTTGTAGAGCAATTGCATCTGCACCAAATAAGTCCGCAGAAGATACTCTTGGAATTAGTTCTTTAAAGACTTCTCTCCATGCTGATGTTGGACTAATTACTAGAGATCCAGCAAGAATATCTCCTCTCCCAGCAAAGCTTTTTGTGAGTGAGGTGAACACTAAATCTGCATAGGGCAGTGGGTCAATATTTATAGCTGAGCCAATAGTGTCATCTGCAATGACAGGAATTCCACGATCATGAGCTAATTTTGAAATAAGTGGAAGGTCAAGGCATTGGAGCATTGGGTTGCTGGGCAATTCAACAATTAATGCAGCAGGCTTTTGCTTGTTAAGTTGATTTATAAGTTTGGTAGCATCAGGGTTGAGAAGTAATTCACACCCTTCATAAATAACTTGGGGAAGTTTCAAAACATCGACATAAGGGAAGCCCAATTGCAATATTGACTCTTTTGGTTTTAATTTCTTCAATGCCTCAAGCGCTGTTGTTAGAGCTGCCATCCCTGAGGGATGGAGTTGAATTAAATCTTTTTCACAGCCATAAATCTTTGAAAGTCGACTTCGGATAGCTTTTCTGGCTTGTTCTTCAGCATTAATAGATGGAGAAGTCTCTTTATTGAGTGCTATGGCAGCTTGGCGAGAAGATGCCCCTAAACCTGTGTGTTGCCAAAAAGCCTTTGCGGCAGGAGTAGCCTGAGCATCAACAATTAAACATTGAAGCCCTGAGACTTCCTTGATAATTGTGTAACTTTGTGCCTGCATCCTTTGGCAAAATGCCTGGGCTTTCTGGGCTGTTTTGATGTTTGGGTAAGGCCATGCGCTATTGCGGATCTCACCATTGAGCTCAGTTGCCGTTTCTGCAATCTCTTTTACAAGAGGGTTTAAACCAAAACGAGGATAAATTGATTGAAGTGCATTTAGGCAGTTAGGATCTTTCTCTTCATAGGCAAGTACATCCTCCCAACGTGGTAAGGCAACAGATACGGCATGAGGACTTTGTGGGATTGCCTGGCCGAGATCTAAGGCGTCACAAAAAGGGTCTTTTAATAGATTTCGTTTAATCACAGTAATTGACTTAGCTGTTGATTAAGGTCTTGTTTTAGATCTGAAAAGTCCTCACAGCCAACTGAAAGTCGAACTAACGATTCGTCAATCCCTAACTTTAACTTTGTTTCAGTGTTTAAGGATGCATGAGTCATAGTCGCAGGATGGCAAATAAGACTTTCCACTCCACCTAAGCTTTCCGCCATAGTGAAATATCTCAGACTTTTGCAAAAGGCATATGTTTGTTTTTGATCTGCTTTTAGCTTAACTGTTATGATTGCTCCTCCACTGGTCATCTGCTTTTTTGCAAGTTCATATTGTGGATGATCCGACTTAAATGGATAACGGGTCCATGCCACGGCTGGATGTGTCCCTAATTCATTTGCGAGAGCCAATGCATTTTCAACTTGTCTTGATAGCCGAAGAGGAAGAGTTTTTATTCCTCTAGTAATGAGCCAACAATCAAAAGGAGATGGTTGGAGACCAAGTGCCTTTTGCGCAAAGTTCATTCGGTCTTTCCAATCAATATCTTGAGTGCATACCGCGCCACCTAATGCATCAGAATGTCCGTTGATGTATTTTGTTGTGCTTGTGAGCGATAGGGTTGCCCCTAAATCAAGAGGCCTTTGTAATAACGCAGTAGAGAAAGTATTATCTACTACTACTGGAACCTGATTTTCTTTTGCTTTATCACAAATTTTTTTCAGATCTATAATTTTTAAAAGAGGGTTGGTGGGACTTTCTATCCAAATCATCGATGGATTTAAATTGTCAATCAATTCAATAGAATCTGCACTTGAGAAATCTATCCATTTTGTATGCAGCCCAAATTTACTAAAAACTTGTTCGAATAATCTTACGGTACATCCATACAGGTTTTCTTCACATAAGATAAGCTCTCCTGATTGAAGAGAGCTGGCAATTGCTGTAATTGCACTTACACCCGAGGCGAAAACTGTTGAGTATTTGCATTCTTCTAAAGAGGCTAAAACAGCCTCTAGTATTTGGAAGTTTGGGTTTCCAGAACGAGTGTAATCAAAACCTTCAGGGTTGCCATGGCTAAAGGTTGAGCTTGGGAAAATAGGAGGCATAACTGTGCCAGTATTATCTGCAAAACTTTTGCCGTGATGAATGACCCTTGTGCTAATGCCTGAGTTAAAGCTCTTGTCTGGTTGCATTTATGCCACTTTGGTAAAGAGCGAATTTGAAGCTTAAGTTCTAATTGTATAAAAGTCTTCTGAAAATACAAAGCTAAATTATTGGAAACACCTTCTTCCTCTATAGAGCTTGCTTTTTATAACATATAACTAAAAGATTAATTACTTTAGATTGATCTACTCGTGAGATGTTAAATAAAATTGTCAGTTTTCAACTTATAAATGTTACTTACGATTTCGCCCTATCAGGTTACTTTTTTCTATAGACATAATCTTCTTGACAAGCTCTTTCTTCTTGAGTCTAGATATATTAACTTCTCCTTTCAGCATAGTCTTAAGCTCTATGTTTGTTTTTCCCATTAACTCTTTCTCCCTTTCTTTGAAATCAAGCTTTTTTAATGTTGATGGGCTGGAACTGATTAAGTTGATTAATTGATCTCTGTTTAGGCTATTTAAGACTTGATCCCCTGAAATCTCCCCTCCATTTATATTTTTAGATATTAATTTCTTGCTTGGATTAAAATTTGTATCGGCTTGTCTTGCTAAAATTTCAATAGATGCCTTTATTAACTTTATTGATAAATCATACATAACAATAAATGTAAGTATAAAGACTTCGGCAGTCTTGTCCAAGTCGATAGAAGTTTCCCTGAAAAATTTCCCTAAATTACTTTTTAGATTGCTTATGGAAACTTTTCTAATATTTTTGGGAGCGATCTTTACATTATCTTTTAAAGGTACTATTGCTTTAACTAACTTCTGTCCATTTTCCCTTAGAGGTTCAATAGCTTTAACTAATTGCTTTATATTGCTCCTATTGACAATAGGAAGTGACTTAAGGCTCCCTTGCACTTTGCTTGCGGGATTTAAATCAGATTTTTTTTGATTAGTAAAATGTTGTTTCCCTGAACGATTATATTTAGTTTGAGGGTTATCTGTTGCTTTAAGATTTTCTTTAGTTAAAGATTTTTTTCTTGCTTTACTTAAGTGGACTATTGTTGATATGAATATTATAAGAATAAGTAACAATAAAAATAATATAAGTTGCAAGGAATATTGATTAGATGAGAAAAAATCCAGGCCGTTATTCTTAATTAAATCTGTATACCCTTGTGCCCCTTCTTCTGACCAGCCAAGAATCCTTAGCTCTTTTACAGTTTCTGTTAGTTCTTTTGACAAGACGTCTATAGCTTTTACTTAATCTTGCCGTTGATTTAAGGTTTGGCAAAAAAAATAAATATGTTTTACATGCTAATAGCGATAGGTTTCTCTCTTAGTAATTATTACTTAGGTACTTTATGTTCATTAATGAATCGCTTCGAATAAGGGTGATTTGTGCTAAAAGTGTCATCCAATCGATTAAAGAGAATGACTAAAGGTATGAGCGAGTCATTGCAAAGAGATCAGACAGATGCTATTGATTCATACTTTGAGTGCGTTACTGCATGCAGTATGGATAATGACGGAGTGGACTGCGTTACTCGCTGCGTAGAAGTTCACTTGAAAAGTGAGGAGTAGGGACTATGAGGAAAAATTCCCCTAGGCAACGCAAAACTACTTTAAAATGGACCTCAGATGGAGAATTATCAGCAATAGATAAAGCTAGAATCCTTGAAAGACTAACAAATAAAGAATTAACAGAATGTGAGTTGTCTTGTAATATTCCGAGCATTTCCCCTGAAACGTAAATTGAATTCCTGCTTAACTTAAAGATATAGATAAATATTCGGAAGTTTATTCTACAGATGTATTGGAATGCTGATTTGGTGTTTTCAAGCAACCTCTTCCCCTGCTCCCTTCACCCTAAAAGTCTCCGATTCAAGATGAATGTAAGTCTAATCCTAAGAGGCGGCAGATCTTCTACGCACAGTCCTTCTTCCTTCTTGAGTTTCTTCTGAATTTGAGTTTCCCTTAGTAGCTGAACTTTCTTTCTCTTTGGATTGAGAAGGGGTATCATCTTCTTCCATATCCAAGCATGTGCCAACTACCATCGCCGCCTCTATGGCGTTAGGGAGGTCTCCAATGGTAATAAGAGCTTTGAGGACAAGCTGCATCCTAGGGTCTTTGCCTAGATCAGGACGAAGTTTCTTGACTGAATGCCAGAGCTCTTTTGTCACCTCTTTAAGCAGAGCCTTGTCAGTAACCACAGTGTTTTTCTTATATATGATTATTTAAATTAACAGTTCATCTGAACAAAAGCAGCAATAGGGCAATCTTTGGATAGGAATGCCTCAAAAATCCCCTGATTTTTGGAATAATGTTGATTGTTTTAAGGTATGTAAATCAAATGGTTAGTTTGCTATGAATTTGAATTACAACTTAAAGAATGAATTGAGTTGTGAAGTTATTACTGGTGATATTTTTTAAGTATATTTAGTGGGCTAAATAATCAATTCTAAGAGCTTATAAAATAATAGGTATATTACCTAATTGCTCATTATAAAAGCCCACCTCTTTAGAGGAAGGCTTTTATAATAAAATAAGGTATAAAATCTAATGGAAATAACTCTTTAGGCTTAATTATACCTTACGTGAGTAATACTCAACAACTAATAGTTCATTGATCTCAATAGCAACCCACTCTCGTTCACACTTGCCGATAACCTTTGCAGTCATTTTTGACTTCTCTAGCTCAAGATGAGGAGGGACATTCGCAAGACCAGGGAATTCTAAGTTTCCTTCTGCTAGCTTCTTGCTTGCTTTCCTTTCACGAACAGCAATTAAATCACCTGGTTTGCACTGATAGCTAGCTATATCAAGTGGTTTCCCGTTGACGGTTATGTGACCATGATTAACGAGTTGCCGTGATCCTGGAATCGTGGGACCAAACCCAAGTCTGAAGCAAATATTGTCTAGTCTGCTTTCTAACAACTTGAGGAGATTAGTTCCAGTTGAACCTTCCATTGCCCTGGCTTTCTTCACATACCGGACAAGTTGTCGTTCTGAAATTCCGTAATTAAATCTTAGTTTTTGCTTTTCTTCTAAACGGATCGCGTATTCAGAGCGCTTGCGACGGGCATTGCCGTGCTGACCTGGTGGATTTGACCGCTTTGCAGCCTTCCGGGTGAGACCTGGTAGATCTCCCAAGCGACGCGTGATCCTCAATCGAGGTCCACGGTATCTAGACATAGAACAAATAATAATGGGACAATGGAGATGAAAGAGTTAATGCTGGAATTTGATTCCTGCTTGTACTTATTCATTCACCAACTTCATATTCTATCTTGAAACATGATGCAGAAGTTGAATAAATCCATTGGAAAGCTTTTTTTAGTCTTAATTGCTTTTTATAGGCAGTTTTTTTCCCCACTTTGGGGACCAAGATGTCGTTTTATTCCTAGTTGCAGTGAATATGGATTAGAAGCTATTGCCAGGCATGGACCTTGGAGGGGGGGGTGGCTCACGTTTAACAGAATTTGTCGCTGCCATCCTTGGACACCTTGTGGTTGTGATCCTGTACCTGATTAATGATTGAATATAAATTAATCCTTTTAACTAGAGCGGGCTGTTGTTTATGTCAAGGTCTAGAGGAACGGTTATGGAAACTGTCTTTAGAGCAGCTTGAGATTCCTGTTAAACTTTGCGTTCGAGATATTGATAGTAAAGATGTTACAAAGGCTGAGACCGAACTCTATTCATTGGAAGTACCTATTTTATTGCTTGAATTAAGCTCTCCATTTAGAAGATTTGAGTTACCAAGAGTATCTCCTAGGCTCGAGGAAAAAGCTCTTTTAAGTTGGCTTCAAAAGATTATTTCAGAGACAATTGGGAAAGCTTAAAGGGCTTTATGTTGCTTTGTGACTATGAATTGCTCTCTTGATTTTCTTTTGAATGCAACCGGCTTAGATGCGCCGACTGCTTTTAAAAATGTATCAGTTGGAAGTATTAGTTGTGATTCTCGCTCTGTTTGTAAGGGTGGTTTGTTTTTTGGCTTACCAGGAGAGCAAGTTGATGGAGGTTGCTTTTGGCGTCAGGCAATATCTCATGGAGCAGTTGCTGCAATAATTAGCAAAGCGGCTGCATCAGTAGACCCTCCTAACAGCGAGGATATGGTCCTTGTAGTTCCTGATCAAGTGAGTTATTGGATGGGTGAAATAGCCTCTGTTTTTTGGGATAAACCTTCATTGAAGATGGATTTGATAGGAGTTACAGGTACGAATGGTAAAACAACAGTTACTTATTTAATTGAGCATCTTAGTTCACGGTGTGGCTTGAGCTGCGCATTGTTTGGCACTTTAGTAAACCGTTGGCCCGGTCATACTGAAATTGCTAAACATACAACTGCTTTTGGAGACATTTTGCAATCCAAGCTATCGGAGGCAGTGATTTCAGGCACACGTTTAGGGGCAATGGAAGTTAGCTCACACGCATTAGCCCAAAGGCGTGTAGCTGGATGTAATTTCTCAGGAGCTATATTTACTAATCTCACACAAGATCATCTTGATTATCACCATTCTATGGAGGCATATTTTGAATCCAAGTCACTCTTGTTTCAGTCACCTCTTTTAAGAAAAGGAAATTCTAGGGTTGTTGTTAATGTTGATGACCCATGGGGATATAGGTTATCGAAAGAATTAAAAGAGATTTGTTGGCGTGCTTCGTTGAAGAAGGATGTTATTGAGTCGATTAGTCCTGAACTTTTCATCTCAAATATTAAGATGAGTCCTAATGGTGTTGAGGGCGTGTTGCATAGCCCTATGGGTATTGGAAAATTTCAAACCTCTTTGATTGGAAGCTTTAACTTGATGAATTTACTCGAGGCTATTGGGGCATTACTCCAAAGAGGTATCCCATTAGATAGTCTTTTGCCTAGCTTAAGAGATTTTCAAGGTGTGCCAGGACGAATGGAGCAGGTTTATTTAGAAGGTTGCTTACCTAAGGTAATAGTCGACTATGCCCACACTCCAGATGGTCTAGAGAATGTTCTTAAGACATTGCATCCTTTTCTATCTGGAAATCTTTATTGTGTTTTTGGCTGTGGAGGTGATAGAGATAGAGATAAGAGAGCCAAGATGGGATGTATTGCACAAAAATATGCAGATAAGATCATTCTTACTTCCGATAATCCTCGAACAGAGAATCCAAGACAAATCCTTGATGATATTCTGGATGGAATAACTACTCAGGATAAGCTTATTGTTGAGGACGACAGAGCCATTGCGATACATAAGGCTATTTCCTTGGCTCTACCAGAAGATATTGTTTTGATTGCAGGTAAGGGGCACGAGGATTATCAAATTCTCAGGGACGAGACAATAAAATTTGACGATAGAGTGATTGCCAGGAAAGCTTTACTTCTAAAACTAAATAGTTGAGAATTTAGATGTGATTTTTAGCTTTGCTACAATTTTTTTAGTTCAGTTATAAGTCTTTCTATCTCTCTCTGAGTGCTAGTGATATGAACGCATGCTCGTAGCCATATGGGATCTTCGAGTACTCTTATGAAAATAGATTCTTTCGCCAATAGCTTAACAATTTGCTTAGGAGACAGCTTTGAGTTAATAGTAAAACTTACAAGCCCGGCAGGAGGTGGACCTTGCAGGATAGGGTTTATAGAAGTGACACACTTTAATTCACGCCAGAGCCTTTTACTAAGTAACTTGATGCTATTAATTCTTTTTGAATCAGTCCCTTCTTCTTTAAGAAGGTTAAGTGAACAACGAAGACCGGCTAACAGGGGCGTACATGATGTTGCAATTTCAAATCGTCTACCATCCTTATGGAAAGGTCCAATTTCGTTAGCGTAAATACTTGATTCTTTGGTAAGAGCTTTCCATCCAACTAATGTTGGGTTGGCTTCTGCGAGGATTCTTTCTGATAGGACTACAGCTCCAAGTCCTTCTGGTCCAAAAGCCCATTTGTGACCAGTGAAGGCATAAATGTCCACTTTTGAAGCACTATCTCTTATTGGGATTTGAGCGAAACTTTGAGCTGCGTCAACTAAGAAATATGGTTGATTTGGCTGATTAAGAAGTAGCTTTGCAATTAGTTCTATGGGCATTATTTGCCCAGTATTCCAGAGGAGATGAGATAAAACTACAAGCTTAGTCCTTTCCTTTAAACCACCTTCGACAGCTTTGATTACTTCATTTTGAGTCTCTTCTGCTTCTTCGGTTCCTCTGCGCAGACTTAGGACATCCAAGATGTCTATATGAAGAGACTCTCGCCTTGCAAGCTCTTTGCATGCTGAAACTACACCAGGGTGTTCGCAGTTGCTGATTAAAAGTCGATCTCCCTTCGAGAATGGGAGTCCTAAAAGAGGCAATATACATCCACTCGTAACATTCTCGGTTAGGGCAATGCGATGATGACTCACATCACAGAACGCTGCGATCAGACTTTTTGTTTCTTTAACTTCATTAGATATAAATGGCCAAACATCGTTCGTAAAGGGACCTAACTCTTGGATTGTTTCCCAACTATTCGTTATGGCTTGTAGAGAGGCTTTAGGTAATGGCCCCTGACCACCGTAATTGAAATAGTCTTTATTTCTTAACGCTGGAAGTTCAGCTCTGAAGCGGCTCATTAAGAGTTTCTAGTTATAAGTCTTTGTGAATATTAACTTTATGTTGAGTCTGCCGTATTGAGAATTAATTCTTAAGATGCTGAGGACATTTCATAAGTGCTATAGCAACGGCTGAGAAACTTAGGGCATCAGCTTCTTTTATCACTTTCCTGACTTCCTGAACACCATATTTTTCGCTTGCATCACTATATGCTAGCAGAACTGATCTGTAGGTATCACTACCTTCTGATCGATATTTGCAAAACTGATCCCCAATATTGTTTAAAAGTACCATTAATGTTAGTTCAACCATTTAATAATTGCTTTGAAACAATATGAGCATAATCCTTTTCTATCTAAAGCTTTCAAAATGTTTTTTAAAAATAAAACTTTGCCTTTCTTGATTTTTGAGGATATGGCTGAAGAATAACGAGGAAAGAACTGTAGCTCTTCTATGACCTGTCTAAATTAAATGCTATTGCTCTTCGGATACTTTTTTGCTTCTGATAGGTTACTCCTAACAAGTTTATAGGGGATACTTTATTGATGCAGCTTCCTTTCTATTTGAAGAAACATTTCTTTTAAAGCTTAGTTCTATGAAATGTTTTTTAGTTGACTCCTGTATTGAATGCAGCCTTTTCCTCGATAAGTAAGAGTTGGTATTTGCAGAGTCGGATATTAGCCAGCCAACAAATAGTCCTTGGACTAGTCAGAGCTGCTGTCCAAGGGCAGCAGAGCGAAGATTATGTAATAGTTGATACAGATTTTGCTTAAGGAAGATCTTTTTGGAGGATTTCAAAAGGATACAAATGCCGCTAAACTTTGGATTTCATTAATGTTTCCCCGTTTTGATGCGCATGCAGGTATTGTTGTTGCTTGGTGATTTGTATTAAGGCTGATCGCTGAGTGAGTATTGTTGTTTTAATTACCTACGAAAGAACTCTTCGAAGATGAAAGCTTTTTTATTTTTTCTTGGATCAGCAATTCGATGGATGGGAACAGATCCCAGTAGATTCCTTTATTTTCACCTTTACCTTGCAAGTGTTTACTTATTTACTAACTTTGCCAGGTCGGGCTCTTCAGATATTTATCGCTTGATTTTTATAGTAGGAATTTTGAGCCCATTTTTGATTGCAATTAATAGAGGATTGCCTTTGGACTGTTTGAACTTTGATTCAGCAATAAAAAAAGAGTCTGGGAAATCTGGGATTTGAAGGTCATCTTGATTAATTAAAGTACTTGAATAACCTCACTTACTTCAGGGATCATCTCCTTCATTTTTCGTTCTATACCCATTTTTAGTGTCATTGTGCTACTAGGGCAGCTCCCACATGCACCTTGCAGCCTAACTTTTACGATTGGACCATCAATCTCTACTATCTCTACGTTGCCTCCATCGGCCAGAAGAAAGGGTCTTAATTCATCTAGAACCTTCTCAACATTTTCATTAGTGAGTGCCATGGTTTCATTTTTCATCAGGTTGTTGATTTCATTGAATTGGGTTTAGCCTAATCATATATTGACCTTTTATAAAAAATCTAGATTTGTGTTTGCATCTGACGCTATAGGTTCTGAAGCTCGATTCGATGCAGTATTAGTTGGCGCTGGAATCATGAGCTCTACCTTGGCTTTATTTCTTCATGAATTAGACCCTGATATGCGGATCCTAATTATTGAGAGATTAGGAGCACCTGCGTTAGAAAGCACTTCTGCTGTTAATAATTCAGGCACTGGACATGCGGCTAATTGCGAATTCAATTACACGCCATCAAACCCAGATGGAAGCTTGAACATTTCCAAGGCGTTATCTATTAATGCAGCTTTCGAAAGAAGCTTGGAACTTTGGGCTTCACTATCTGATCTAGGGAGGATTTCTCCAGCCAGTTTCTTACATAGATTGCCTCATATAAGTTTTGTTTGGGGTGAAGCGAATATTGCATTCTTACGGGAACGCTACAGAAATCTAAGTGTAAGAAATGCTTTTCAGAATATGGAATGGAGTGAAGAGGCTGAGGAAATCAGGGAATGGATTCCCCTCACAATGAATGGTCGGGACTCTAGCCAGAAAGTAGCAGCAACACGTGTTAATCGAGGAACAGATATTGATTTTGGGAATTTAACTGTTCAATATTTAAAGGAATTACAACATTCTAGAGCCGTAGAGATAAAATTATCTACCGAAGTTGTAGACATTAATCGAGTTAACGGTAAGTCATGGCGACTTTCTTTAGTCGGTAATAGAAAGGACCAATATATTGAGACGCCATTTGTTTTCCTGGGAGCAGGTGGAGGAGCATTGTCTTTATTACAGAGATCTGGTATCCCCGAGGGGAAGTTTTATGGAGGGTTTCCTGTTAGTGGGCAATGGTTAGCTTGCAATGATCCAAGTCTTGCGGGAAATCACAATGCAAAGGTTTACGGTAAAAGCGCAATAGGTGCCCCCCCAATGTCAGTTCCCCATTTGGATACGCGATGGATAAAAGGTAGGAGGTCTTTGTTATTTGGACCATTTGCAGGTTTTAATACTAAGTTTTTGAAGAATGGTTCAAAGTTTGATTTTTTCAGGAGCATCAAATTGTTTAATGCTTTACCTTTAATACAAGCTGGGTTAAAGAATACTGATTTAATTAATTATCTTCTTGGCCAGCTTCAACTTGACCATTCTGATCGAATTAATGTATTAAAGGAGTTCTTTCCACAGGCCAATTCTGATGATTGGACATTATCAATTGCTGGACAGAGAGTACAGATTATTAAGATGACAAAAGATGGAGGAACGTTGAAATTGGGAACGGAAGTAGTTACCTCTTCAGATGGATCCCTGGCAGCCTTGTTAGGTGCCTCACCAGGAGCGAGCACAGCAGTATCAATTATGTTAGAAGTCTTACAAAGTTGCTGGAGTGAGAAAATGTCTACCGAGCTTTGGCAAAAAAGACTAAAAAAACTTTTGCCAAGCTTTGGAAAGGAACTTGCCTCCGATGAAATATTGTTGGATAAACTTCGACATCGGAGCAATTCTCTGCTTGGATTGAGATAAGTGATTAGTTAAGACTTTCTGAAACGGGATATTTCTTCCCTTATTCCACAAACTGCCAGAGTAACCATTTTAGTGAAGTGAAATCAAATGACTGATGTACCCGTTTCTAGATTGAGAAATTTCTGCATAATTGCTCATATTGATCATGGTAAATCAACTTTGGCAGATCGACTTTTGCAGGAAACAGGAACTGTTTCTTCTAGAGATATGCAGGAGCAGTTTTTAGACAATATGGATCTTGAGAGAGAGCGGGGGATCACAATTAAACTCCAAGCTGCAAGAATGAATTACTCTGCAAGTGATGGAGAAGATTATGTCCTTAACTTAATTGATACGCCCGGTCATGTTGATTTCTCTTATGAAGTAAGCCGATCGTTGCAAGCATGTGAGGGAGCTTTGTTAGTAGTTGATGCAAGTCAAGGTGTTGAAGCTCAAACTTTGGCAAATGTTTATTTAGCCTTGGAAAATGATTTGGAGATTATTCCTGTTTTAAATAAAGTAGACCTCCCAGGATCTGACCCTGAACGGATTAAGAAAGAAATAGAATCAATTATTGGTTTAGATACATCTAATGCTATTGCATGCTCTGCAAAGACAGGTGTAGGCATTGTAGGTATTCTGCAGGCTGTAGTTGATCGAATTCCACCGCCTAAAGACCGTTTATCGGAACCTACACAAGCCTTGATTTTTGATTCTTACTATGACCCGTATCGAGGTGTCATTGTTTATTTCCGTGTGCTTACAGGAAGTATTTCAATTAGAGATAAAGTTCTTTTAATGGCTAGTAAAAAGAGTTATGAACTTGATGAAATTGGAATAATGGCTCCAGATCAAGTTAAAGTAGATGAATTACATGCAGGAGAAGTGGGGTACTTGGCAGCATCTATTAAGGCAGTATCTGATGCTCGCGTCGGTGACACCATTACATTACTAAATCATCCAGCTGAAGAGCCTTTGCCAGGCTATACAGAAGCAAAACCTATGGTCTTTTGTGGCTTGTTCCCTATAGATGCAGATCAATATCCAGACTTAAGAGAAGCATTAGATAAGCTGCAACTTTCAGATGCTGCTTTGAAGTATGAACCTGAAACAAGTAGTGCAATGGGCTTTGGCTTTCGTTGTGGATTCCTTGGTCTGCTTCATATGGAAATCGTACAAGAAAGATTAGAGCGGGAATATGACCTTGAATTAATTGTGACGGCTCCATCTGTTATTTATCAGGTCAATATGATTGATGGAGAGATGCTTCTAATTGACAACCCAGCAACTTTGCCTGATCCACAGAAGCGTGAATCGATAGAAGAACCATATGTTCGTATTGAGATCTATGCACCTAATGATTACAATGGGACCTTGATGGGTCTATGCCAAGACCGACGAGGTGACTTTGTTGATATGAAATTCATAACTACTGACCGAGTTACTCTTATTTATGAGATTCCCTTAGCGGAGGTTGTTACAGATTTCTTTGATCAAATGAAGAGCCGTACTAAAGGATATGCTTCTATGGAATACCATTTAATTGGTTATAGGAAGAATGACCTTGTACGACTCGACGTATTAATTAATGCAGAACGAGCTGATCCCTTAACAACGATAGTTCATCGGGATAAAGCTTATAGCGTAGGAAGAGGATTGGTAGAAAAACTAAAGGAACTAATTCCAAAACAGCAATTTAAAATACCTTTGCAGGCTTCTATTGGAAGTAGAGTTATAGCAAGTGAAAGTATTAGTGCTTTGCGAAAAGATGTTCTAGCTAAATGCTATGGAGGAGATATATCACGTAAGAAAAAATTACTTAAGAAACAAGCTAAGGGTAAGAAAAGGATGAAATCAA
>QCPK01000014.1 GCA_003212555.1 Prochlorococcus sp. AG-436-K22
ACCATCATCTCTGACTTTCTCGTAAGGAGTTTGAACACTGCTTATCAGTTGAATACTCAGGAGAGAATTACAGATGAAAGGTTTCTTTCCTTTTCTGAGAATATCAATGGAGGATGTTTTTCTTTACCAAACCTAAGAAGCTCAAAGCTATGACAATGGCAACTGCCAAGAAAGCAGTTTTATCTCATTTGTTCTCATGTAGGAGCATTACTTATAAATAACAAGAGGTACATAGAAAGAGCTGAAATAGTTCGGAGCCGTGGTACAAATCGAAAACAATTCTTACAAGAAAAGGTAGATAAGTATATATGGAATTCACATCTATATGCTTTTAGTGAACTTCAACAGAAAAATATTATAAGATTAGCTTTGTAGATATGAATAGAAGAACATTTGTATCTTGTAATAAATATTTTAACTTAATATCTTAAGTAATCCCTAGAGTTGTTACCACAATTAAAAAGCAGATCAATTATAGATATCTTATGGTGAAAGTCATTAGCTAATTGTGGATACTCCTTGTAATCATTATAATTGAACCAGGTTAGTTTTATATCATTATCCTCAAATTTTCTCTCATCTATATAAGCTTTAGCTGTTGGACCAGAAACATATTCATCCCCCCCGGCCTTGATTGTAAGACTTATTAATTTATCAGTACTGCTTCCAGCAGCATTATAGTTAGAACTTTTGCTAATCTTAGTGGAGATTGACAAGAAGTAAGATATCCTATCAATGAATAGATGATTTATGTCTGATAAGAGTTTGCTTTTATTATATATATATAATGGCTCTAACAAATTGGAAATCAAATCATAGTAATGTGCCTTGGAATAATTTTTCTTTATACAGTTCCAATGGTCGAAGTTCCAATTTTTATTTGACACTTCTATGTTTTTAATTAATTCAAGGTATTTCCCCTTTGTCTTGACAGGTATAGTCAACCAAGTCATACCTTTAGGTGTAATAATTTGATTTCTATTTCTCCAATCCCTTCGCGTATATTGAACATCATCTAGTAAAATAAATTCATCTACATAACTAATTAAATCAAAATATCCTTTCCAGGGGATGTAATTAGGTTGTAATATGGCAATTTTTTTACTCATAAACTACAGTAAGTTTCTTTACCAAGGGTTTTACTTTTTCGCTGTGAATAGAAACAATGTTTCTCTAGTCCCGAACCAATCTACATCATAGTCCGAGACATTTATGTTTTTAAAACCATTTCTAGTCAGGTCTCTCGTGACCTCTGCCTTTGATTTATGGATATAGTATAATTGCCCATCACGTAATTTATAATAAGGATCTTTTAGTCTAATTATATTTTCAGATAAATATTCAGCATCTTTGGTTATATGCGAATCTGCTCTTGTAAATGATCCTAATAAATATCCTTCAGGTTTAAGTATAGCATATATATGAGAAATAATTTTATCAATTGTTGTTGTTTTATCTTTCAGGTACATAAGCGCAGCATTACTATAGATATAGTCAAAATAATTTTCATTATACCCTGTATTATCATTAGTTCCTACTTTAAGATTTGATTGAATTCCAGCTTTTTTAAATTTATTTCTTGTATGAATTACAACTTGTTCATCTACCTCCACTCCATAAATATTTAACCCTAGTTCTGAAAAGAGTATAAGATCTCTACCGTCTCCGTATCCAACATCTAATATATTCTTACCCTTAAAATCTACTCCTTGCATTGAGAAATTTGGATTTTTTCCAAGAAATAACTTTAGAGAGATAGATGAAGGAAAGACATTATTTATTTTTAAGTAGTGTTCTCTGTATTCCTTCTGGTAACTTACCATACGTTTTTCTTAGCAACTCTATATATTCTACTGATATTAAATAGTTTATGTAATGTTAGTCTATCAATGGATATAATCCCAAGAAAACCTTAGATCTCATATGATTTGGATCAAAAGACAGTGCTTTAAAAAGATCCACCTCCTCAACTCCATTCTTGCAGCTTCCATTAGAAAGTATGATTAATTGAGATCTATCTGGAATTCTGTCCGTAAGCACCCTGTGATTTTGCTTTTATCAACTAAGTAACTGCAACCTGACGAACAATTGCGGCATCTTATGCTTAATGATGCATTTTATATTATTGAATTGTAGTCTAAATACAGCTAAAATTTTATCTAATGTCAAATTATAATGTTCACTCATAATTACACCTTCTATAGCATAGAGCTGAGTCCTTGTTCAATACCCAAAAGATTCTTTCATAGGAGAATAACCCAAAGCTGGATCTATTCATATAGATAATGGATTAAATAAACTAGTATACTTTGGAATATAAATATTGCATTATCTTGCTTATTTATTTAATCAATTGCTTTTGTTATTCAGATGTTTTTACTAATTTAGCAATTGGCCCTCCGCTGCCTGCAGAACAGCCTATACAATATTTAGACAGTAAACTATTCTTTATGACTTCCAATTTGAATTTAGTAAAGGTGCCAATACCTTTTTAATTTGGGCATTACTAGATGCTTATTATCTACCAAATGAATTACTTAAGCTTAGCAAGTATTAGCCTTTTAGATCTATTGAATTAAATACTTTAGACTTTATAGATTTTCGCAACTCTTTAGTTATATAATATGACAATAGTAAAATTCTTTCAGAAATATCTTGAATTGCGGCAGTAATTATACTCATAACAATATAGTGAATTTCATGTAAATTTATAATAAAATATTTATAGCTAAACTTGTTTGCTATAAATTTCTCTGATTATTGTATAAGGTCTATTTTTGGTTTCAATGAAGATTCTCGAGATATATATGCCTATAAGGCCTTGAATTGCTATCAGTATTCCTCCTATCATCCAAATTGAGACCATAACAGATGTCCAACCAGGGACAGGCGATGATTGTGATAGCCATCCATGTATGACATAAATAGTCCAGAGAATTGAAGCAATGAAAATGCTTATTCCAAAGTAAAATGTTGCTACTAATGGAAAAGCACTTAGTGATGTTATTGCATCAATAATGAGTCTCATTTTAGTTATGAAAGTATAAGTACTAGGACTATTATTTTTCTTATTCACTTCATAAGGAATCTGCCTGTAGCCTGTAAGTGCATATAAACCTGATAGAACAAAGTTCTGCTCTTTATATTCGCATAGAGAATTCTTATACCTAGCTGACATTAAGGAAGATGTAGTTGTACCTTTTTGAGGGTGCTTAATATTCGAGATAAAGCTTATTAATGAATAGTATATTTTGCCTGTCACTCTATCGATAAGATTACCCCTTCTATTTTTTTGTACCCCATAGACAAGATCAACTTGATTACTTTTAAATTCTGCGTAGAAACCTTTAAGCCATTCTGGCTCTTCCTCTAAATCTGAATCTAGTAACCAAATTAGATCACCTTGAGCATATGATAATCCTGTCATGATTGCTTTATGGTGACCAAAATTACGAGATAACTCAATTAATTTTATTCTAGGATCCTTGTTACATAAGTCTCGGACTATTGAACTAGACCTGTCTGGTGAACCATCATTTACAAAGATAATCTCTAGGTTATTAAAGTATTCTTCGGCAGTTTTTAGTGACCTCTTATAAAACTCCAAAATATATTTCTCGGAATTGTATACCGTTGTCACAATGGAAAGATCTATCAATTCTTTTCCTAGATGAGATATTCAAATATTCTATAACACTATTTAGGTTATTGAAGAGAGTGATGTCTGATCTTTAAACTATTTAAAGATGCTAATATGCATAGTTTTTTTTTCAATCAGTTTATAGAAAACTCGTAAATTTTTCTTACTTGTATTTACTCTTACATTTAATATATAAATTTCAAGTAAAAGATAAGTGAAATTATTTAAAATAAATAAATAATCTAATAGATTTATCATTTAAAAGAAAAACTTTTTAAGCTCTCTTTAAAGAGTTTAATTAATTAAAAACCTTCAATATTAATAAAGCAAGAAATTGTTAGTTATTTTTTAAAGTTACTAAGTTATCAGGAAATAAAAGGATAGGTGCTAGCAAATAATGCTGCTCTCATTTTTATTGGTTCAAATGTAAATACTTCTGAAGGATCAACTTCTTGAACACCATGAAGGCCAGAACCATCAAAGATTGTTATTGAAGATGGAGATTCTAGTGTTCTGTCTGTAAATATCTGATTTTTATTTTGCTTATCAATTACGTAGCCTCCTCCTTGGAAATAGTCTCTAGATCGAATACTTAAAGATACACTCACTTGTAAGAATGGGATCATAGAACTCTTCATTATTTCTGGGAACTTTTCATCTAAATGCCTGCTCATGAAACCTCCACCAACTGGATAGTGATGAATTCTGCTGGCATTCCAAAACTTTTCTGTTTTTGGAGAATATCCAAATGAAATAGGCAAATCACTTAATAGATTTCTAAGAATTACTAAGAATCTAGAAAGTTTAAATATATTGGATTTAGATTTAGATAAGAATTCAATCGATGATGGTAAATAGGTAGTTTTTAGTAATTGGGCAATAGGGTAACCACCTCCATTAGTAGAGCCAATAGAGTACTTAGTAAAGTAATTCTCTTTTATATCTTCCCATCTAAAACTAGATGTTGAAGGATTTATGCGATATTTTTTATCTGTAATTAATCTTCTATATTCATTAAGTGAACTATCTAATAATTCTCCAAATGAATGATCCATTTGGAGAATATAGTACCCTTTTTTTTTGATTGTAGTTAATATTTCAGATTTTAAATCTTTGAATTGAGATTTTGAAATATATGGATCTAGAGGACTAGTTATTTTCATATATAAAAGTACAGCTATTAATACGATTCTTTTTTATAATATAGCAGTAAATTCGTATAGCTATACTCTAAAATAAATTTTGTTAACCCATTAATTACTATTCCATTAAGACAATCTAAATAAGTTGATTCTGCCAGAGGAAACTTGTAGATAAACCTAGAAATGCTTTCGTAGACCAATATACATCTCTATCCCAGCATCAATCAGAAAAAACTACAGTACGTATATTCATTAGGAAAATAAGTTAAGCCTTAGACGAGTAGGTAACTGAGTAAATCCTATTTTACACTCCTCTATAAAGGTAACTTGGAATAGCCTGTTGCTTTGCAATTCGAGCCCGACCTTTTATTCTTGTATATCAACGACTCTAACCTCAAGAATGATTGCCTTGCTTATTTTTAATTTAGCAGGACGGCAATTGTTTTGTTTAATATTAAGTGTAAACCCTATCTCATATATATAGCCATTCTAGCTATTCTGATATTTCTTTAAGTTTTTTGCCTTGAATAATTGTATTTTTATACTATTGACTTAATTTTAATAATTCCTATTTAACTAGATAGAATGGATACGTTTCTCTATCATTTTTGTTATTAAATTTCTGTTAATCTTTCCATTTTGATTTAGTGGGAAATTATTACATATAAAAATATCATTAACTCTCATTACTGAGGGAAGAATTTTTGATAGTTTTTGTAACAACAGATTTTCATTGGGCCATACACTTATACTCTGCTCAAAATCTAGTTTAGATATTCCTGAGCCTAGTAGTAATATTAACCTGTTAAAACCTCTATCAGATATTGCAATTACTAAAACATTTTCTTCTTTTAGGTATATACTGATTCTACTTTCTATCTCCTCGATTTCTATTCTTTGCCCTTTAATTTTTATCTGATTATCCTTTCTACCGTAGATATATAATAATTTATTTTCATACATAGAAACTATATCTCCAGTACTAAAGTACTTTTTACCATTTACTTTTATAAATGGAGAGTGTTTATTATCTAAGTATCCGATCATGACACATTCTCCACCTAAAAGTAATTCACCTTGAGATTCTTTTTTGTTGGTTATGTTTATCAAATAATTAAAATAATCAAATATTCTTCCTATTGGTAGCATCGCAGAGTTGACCTCGTGAATTTTTCGGATTTCATTAAATCTATTAGTATCTAACTCGAAGTAGGAACACATGCAGGTGCATTCTGTGGGGCCATAGAAATTTACTAGCCTTGGGACCGAATTAAATTGAATTAAAAGATCGTTTGCCTGTTTCCAGGAAAATGGCTCACCACCAAATCCTACAAAGATTTCTTTTTTTGAAAAATTTGATATGTTTTTGAAAAAGGATTTTTTCATTAAAATCTTTATTACAGAAGGTGCTGCATATACAAAATCTATCTGTTCTAGTAGACTTTTTCCTATATTATTATTTGGTGTATTAATGACACTTACAAATTGATTCATGTTAAATAAGCATACTGTTGAATTGCTGATTATATGGGTAGCAAGATCAAATATAAAATTATCAAAATAAAGTGGACTTAAAGATAACATACATTTGTAGTATAATTTGTCATGAAATAATTCTTTTGATAAGTAGTTAATATAAATAGAAAGTGCTTTATTGCTAATAATCACACCCTTCGGAATACCTGTACTGCCAGATGTAAACATATAGTAGGCTACTTTATTTTTGTAACTATCAACATTATTAATATCTAATTTATCAATTAGAATTTTCAATTCATCTTTATCCTTTTCGTTAGATCTATTAATTACGTCTTTAATCTTTTTCGTTGGGAAATGATAGTAATCACCTAGTTGATCCACAGTCTCTTCTATTCTATTTTGGGGCTGATCTTGATTAACATTTACGAATGCTTTTCCAGAAAGCAAGCATGCATAAATAGCCTCTATACAATATTGATTTTTTTCACCATTCATTAATATTATATTTGCTTTTATATTTTTAAACTCTTCGATAAGAACAAATATATTAGAGACAAAAACTTCATTTGCTACTTTTCTAATATCATCATTCTTGCTATATATTATTGCATACTTGTAGGGAGACTCTATTCTTCTTATAAGGCTTTTTCTAATTAGGCTAAATAACATATTTTTTCTCTTTTAGTATTATTAGTTCATCATTATTAATAACATAACTTTTATTAAAGCAACCTCTAGTTGTAGTAAGTATTATTTCCTGGTTTCTATAAATTGCTATTCGATTTTCTAATATATATATAATTAAGTTATTGGGTAAAACCTTATTTCTTGTACAATTATATATTAATTCTTTTAACTTCCCTTCTGAATCATTTAATATAGAAGCATTGAGCAAATATATTGCATCACCTAATTGTTTATTTGTTTTCTTTGTGTGAATAATAGCTTCCATTCCATAATTTTTAAGAGAGCAGCAACGGATATGATTAACAAATTCACTATTGGAGAAATATTCCTTATATATGCCATAATCTTTAGGCCTATTAAAATAAGAGGATCCTTCTAATAATTTAACTTTTGACTCTGCTTTTATTTCATTGATAAAATTGTAGACTGTTTTTTTATCTGATATTTCTTTTGAAATATATTTACCTGCTTCTTTTTCGAGTAAAAAGCTCAAGGAGTAAATGTCTTTGATATCCATATTTCCTTCAATTGGAATAATTGTGGAAGTCCATAGTATCTTCCCACTATCAATTCTCATTGACATCGAATGAATCGTAACAGCTATATCTTCACCCTTTAGTATTGATCCTATACCAGGATCCCTTCCTCGAAGTTTTGGTAAATTAGAAGGATGAATATTTATAAACGATAGTATTTTATATTTATTAATATCTATTTTAAATGGTACACCACACGATATAAATAGCGTTTCTTCGTCTATAGCAACGAGCAATTCATTCAAATCATCTTTATTAGAAAAAGTAAGATGTTTTATTTTCTCCTTTTTGCAATAAGTTTCAAGAAATGAATTTGTTAAAGCGTATACTGTAAGTGATTCTTTCACACCTTCATTAATTGAAGAAAGTGCATGATGACGGTTACCAGCATAAATAAACTTCATTTAGCTATAAAATCAGACCACCGTCAACTCTGATAGTTTGTCCATTTATATAATTGCAATTTATAAGCATTTTCAATGCTTCATATAAGTCGCTTGATCTGCCAAGTCTTCTTTGACTTGTCTTTCTAATTACCGCATCAATTGATTTATCAGTCATTTGTTTTCTCATTGACGTTGACTCAATAAAACCAGGGGCTATAGCATTAAAACTAATATCTAATTGTCCATATTCCTTTGATAAAACTGACCCGGCTGTTTCTAGGGCAGCCTTCATAGCTGAATAACCTAGTTGGCCAGGATTCCCCATAGATGCTACAGAGCTGAATAAAATAGAAGTTCCAAAACCTCTTTTTCCAACCACTAAATTTGCAAATTGTGTTGAAAGTGTAATTGGAATTAAAAAATTCGTCTCGAAGTCAATTTTTAGACTTTCAATTTGATCATAATAGTATTTCTGATGGTTCTCCAAGTCAGCATCTAGTTTGAGAAATGACTTAGAGGAGATCAAACCTATGCAATTAATCAATGCAATACCATCTTTGCAATTATCATTTATAAAAGAAATTGCTTTGTCTGGATATCCATTTGATAAGTCATCATTAATAAATTGTATATCTTTTGAGTTTATTTCACAATTATCTTTGTCAATTGCCATTATATTTCTATAGTCCTTGGAAAGCAAATCTAAAAGATTTTTACCAATACTTCCAGCACAACCCAGAACAAGTATACTTCTTATATGTTTATTTATCATATTGACTATTAAGTATTTTTATCAAATCAGAGTAAATATTTATTGAATTTAGTTGATCTTTTGTGAGTCTTATATAATATTTTTTTTCTAGAAAAATAATGAATTGCATAACTTCTAATGAATCTAATATGCCTTGGGACTCTAATGGGAGTTCTTTAGAAATATCTTTTATATTTACTTCACGTCCCAAAAATTCTTCTATATCAGAATGTCCACCTGGGGTGTTTGAAAGCTCAAAACCCATCTATAGGAATCGTATGAATTCATCTGATTCTAACATATGTGGATTAGAAGATTGTGGCAAGCGTGTTATGACCTGATTCCCTTTAGTAGAAGTAGGTGCAGTACTCCCAGCCATAATTAATGTACCTTCGGAAATATTTGCTCCAGAAGGAATAATTGAACCGATACCTAAAAAACTTCTTGGGCCAACTTTGCATTTCGCTCCTATAACAGATCCAGCAGCAATCCAATTAAATTCTTCTATATCACTATGATGGCAAACTTGAGCCCCAAACCAGGCTACAGTACCTTTCCCCAGGCTAACATCTGGCTCAATAATTGATTTGGGCAAAACTAAACAACCATAATCTATTCGACTATTATTTCCAATATATGCTTTTGAGCTTATAAATGATCGTATCTTAAAGTTAGGAGAAATTTCTTCAATTAAGGTAAAAATTCTTTTACGATTTCTATTCATTTCGGAATAACCTATTGAAGGGTATATATCACATTTTTTATTTATACTTAAAATTTCCTTTTGGAAGTATTCTGTTATATCATCACCTTGAAAAGAAGTAACTTTTAAGGGATTTTTATTTTCAGATGAAGTATAGATTTCTATAAAACCAATAAATAAATTATCTAAATATCCTTCTTCAATCATTAATGAATAAATTAATCCTGAAATTCCACCTTTACCTAAAATAGCCCACTTAGTAGATATTCTATCAGATTTTTTTATAAGCGATTCTAAAACCTGTTTTCCCATAATGCAATCCATTATAAAAGAGAATTATATATTTATTATAAAGCATAAGATAAGGATAACATTGACACTTCTCAAAGTTAGTATCATCAATTGATTTTATTTTAACGAGCTTATCGCTTGAATCTATTATTTGATCTAATCCATTATTAGAAGAACGTGAGAAGATTAGGTAGTCATTTGAATACGAAGTTTCCCTTTTACAATAAAATACATATGTATTTTTTTTTATCTTTAATACCGCTGGTCTTGCTATCGCGTATTCTTTGCAAGAAGTTTGCTGGACTATATCAGTAGATTTTGTTGAGAAATACTCATGGCTAGAAGATTCACGGACTTTTATCGTATAGAAGTGATGAGGCTTGGAAAAGCCATTTGGTTTTTTATATTGTGAAGCTGAGGTATAAAGCATTTTAAAGATACCGCCCTCTTTATGAACAAATGGGCTTGCAGCCCAGCATGCATCATTAGGCCCTCTATCTAAGACAGGTCCACCGAAATGCTTAATAAGCTTCAGATGCTCATCTAAAAGCACTAGACCACTTGAAGCATTAAAAATAGAATTATTTCTTGAATCAAATCCAATTGTATAAAGAGCTCTTGAATTATTTAGCTTAATTGAACAACTAGGAATAATTCCATATTCACAATAAGAGCCTATTTCGCCTCTATCAACTAATGGTTGGTCTACAGATTGACTATGAACCTTGAAGTGCAAAGAACCTTCTTTCTCTTCAATTTTTAAAGCAATTAAAGCTATATAGGTCCTTTTATGGGTCTCGTATACTCCAATTGCAAGATCAATCAAGTTATTTGTTGCTCTTAAGACAACAGGAGTCCTTCCACCGAATAACCCCTTAGAGGAGAATTGAGAGGCGCAAAACTTAAAACCTGAGTCGATAAAATCCAATTTTATTTAAACTAAAATTTAAATTTTCTATTATAGGGGTAGCATGAATAACAATAATTTCATCTAAAATGCTAGATCTGAAACTATACTTATGCCATTTAATAAAATGAACTGCTGTAAAGCGCAGGAAAATAGCACCTACAATTGCTCCTGTAATAACGAGAAGCAGTTGATAATTTGTAGCAAAAGCAGCAGTTACACTGTCAACCTAAAAAGCCATTTCTGTAAATGACAGCATTGTTATCTATCATTTTTATAAATTGACTGAGAATACTAAAAATTTAAAATTAATTGCATGACTTCTGCATATTTCAAATGACTTCAGATATAGAAAGTCTTACTTAAGCAAGGCTTCTGTAACTTTAACAATGAAGCTTTGTTCGAATTCCTCTGCTGAAAACCCTTTCTAAATTCCTTGTAAAATTAAGCAACAAGAGGGAATGAACTAAAGTAACTCACCTTATAAAATACTAATCTCAATTATTTAATAAGAGATTGCATTAAATTGTGGTAAGAATATCTACTTAATTCCTTTATAATAGCAAATTTTCTTTTTCGTTTAATTCGATAGCAAATATCAGGCCTTTCTCTATTTACTTTTTTGTAGAATAGTTTTATCCTTTCAGCTTGATCTTCTAAGTCCACATCAATTAGCCATATATTTTTTGAGCGATTGAATTGTTTCTACCTTATCAACCGTAATGAATAAATAGTCTCTTTATCTCTTAGACATTTTCTTATTCTTAGAAAGTTTATCTTTACATAAATATCATATATAGACATATGATTAGCATAGTTTATTTACTATTTAAATGTTAATTATTAATTAATTTCTTTGCTTAATACAAACGATTATTTCTTGTAGATAAATTGTAGTTTTAGCATAAATTACTCTAAAGGAGTTTTATCTATTCTCAGCTTCTCATTAGGCCTAATTAAGTAATGTGAAATTACTGATAACTCTATCCAGGGAGTCAAAAATATTAGATATCTTGTCTCAACAGCGTTTAGTAATATTGGAAATATAATAATATGTGAGATTATTAAAGCAAATGAAACAAATATTAAATAACTTTTAAATGTGACTCTTTTAAGGTTATTTGATTGTTTCAAACTTATTAGTTTGGAAAATGTAGAGAGAACACAATTTAGATATAATAAGTATAGTCCTATTCTGTAAAGAAATAGCAATACTTTAAAAACAACTTTATAGATTAAACTTGGGTTAATTTTAATATAATCTATGATAGAGTTATTTTCGATAATTTCTCCTATTTCTATATTATATCCCCATGACTGCAGTGGATTAGTAAAATATGAAACTGTTCTTAGGAAATATAGATTTAGCCTAATTAATATATTATATGAATCTAGTTGCTTCTCTTTTAAATTAATAAACTCTCTTATAGCTTTTTCTGAGAAACCATAAGACTTAGTGTCAAATTCTTTTTGTATTAAATCCTTAACGTATAAAGCATCTGACGATGAAAGGAAAATTCCTTTATTTAATACTACCTTGCTTGGTGAATTAGACCAAATTGGCCATGTTGCAAAATTCCTAGCGTATTCACTTACGCTCCAGCTAGCAACCCAGTCTTGATATTCTTTCATTCCTTTAGGGGAGTTACTTGCATAACCCGTCAAAGCACCGAGTGCATTATCTGTTAGAGAATAACCCCTAACTAACCATGGAGATATAGTAATAGATACTATTAATATTACACTAGTAATTCCAATAAAAGATCTTTTAATTCCATATAGTATGTATAAACAACAAAAGATCAATGGTATAACCATTATTATACTTGGCTTGAAATAAAAACCAATAGATACAAGTACACATAGTCTTATTATAAAATATATACTAGATCGTCTATTAAAATATATGTAGACAATTTCAGATAAAATAAATAGCCCTATGGCCGATAATATAGGCTCTATCAATATCATTCTTGAATAGCCTAGGCTAAGTGGCGATAAGCCTATTAAAAGTCCAATAATAAAAGCATTCCCTTGGTTTCTTGTTAGAAAAAAAAGATTTCGCGACAGATGAGTTACAGCATAACTAAAAACAATACTTGTAAAAATAGCTAAATTTAAGTTAGATAAGCCTAAATGATAAAATATTGCTAATAGAGTAGGATATGCTGGGAAATATACTCCAGTTAAAGGCTCACATCCGGAAGTAGAAATAGATGCTGAGAAGCCACAACCATTTCTTATATTATTAGCAATACGCATATACAAATATGTATCGCCGGCCTCTAGCTCAGATGTGTATATGTAGATTAAACGGGGTATTAAAATCAGCAGAAAAAGTCCTAAATAAAATAGTAGAGCTTTATTCTTCTTATGAAAGCGTAAAATCAAAATCATATAATATTTTTAAAATAATACCATTTTCAATTTTATTGTTAGTAGCATAGTTTTATTCTTAATATTTCATTAGTCATACAGAATCATTCTATTTATACAAATTAGACTATTGTTAAATCTAGTAACTCATAAAAGGAATCTAAAAAATTATTTCTCTCGCCATCAGAAGCTAAAACTAACCCGTTATTCGTTGATAGGACTATTTTTAAATGTAATCGGTTATAATGTTTACCTATTATTAACTTCTTTATATATTGATCCTAAGCTAGCAAGTGCCACAATCTTTTTATTGGGAACTTTAGCAAGTTTTTATGGAAATAAAAAAATTACTTTCTTAAATAGAACCAGATCTTCATACTCTCTTTTAATATATTTCCTAATATTATCATTTGCTTTAGCATTTAGTCAATTTAATTTATACATCTTGGTGGACATATATGGATACCCCCATCAGTTGATTCAACTTCTTAATATTATACTAAATGTCCCACTCACCTTCACTATGGCAGATAAATTTGTATTTTCTAATCATATGAATAGTAAATAGCAATTCAAACCATAACTTGCAACTTATATTTTTAAGATCACCAAGTATATATAATATAAATTATCTGGACTTATATCATGAAACTTTTAATTTTAATAGCTCTAGTGAAATTAAATTATTTCCATTCCTAATTTTTACAGACAATAGGTCAATTGTCTAGTTACACTTTTTTTCTGAGTAAAACTTCTTTATTTTTTATTTTCTATATAAGCAGTTAAGTCTGCAGAAGGGCATGGACTAAGAGGTTTTTCGAAAACCTCATCATCCTCTCCTACATGTTTATATCCATCGAGCCTTTTATACATAGCTTATTTCTGTATGGAATTTACCCAGACGTGCTGATTCTTGAAAATAAAAATATTTTCCGAGAAGAAGCGATTGAAAAATGGGCCGAATTAATAAAAGAAAGCTGGCATAAAAGCCAGCCTTTAAGACTATAGTAAAGATTACATCCAGCCAACTTTAGCCAGTTAAGCCACTTAAAGTATGTTTTGTGTTATTACAAAAAGGACTTTAATGCCAAAAGGAAAAGCAGAAAATTCAGCGGTTGCTACATATAGCTTGATCTTGTTAATAGGCTCAACTCTTTATTTATTATGGATGTTCCAAAGTTTTTTTAGGAAGTATTAGTAGCAGTTGTTATCTACCTTAAGGAGGAAGAGTAATGCTCTTAACCCAATTGATAATTATTAGTAAAATTATCCTTTCAATTTAGCTAAAAGAGTGGTAGAAATTAATTTATTTTTTGATAAATGACACGAAAAGAATTTATGGATCAGTTCTTTGATTTGTGCAAGGAAGCCCAGGAAGAAATCCCACCGCAAGTAATTGCAGAAATTCTCCGAGATTATGCAGAGAGATTAGATGGCTGAAAATTTTTCACCTAAGGATCCTTTGAAGTTCAAGTTGCTTGAGAGACTGTAATGACTGCAGTTGAAGGAATCAGAGA
Organism: Prochlorococcus sp. AG-436-K22; assembly: GCA_003212555.1. Taxonomy (GTDB): domain Bacteria; phylum Cyanobacteriota; class Cyanobacteriia; order PCC-6307; family Cyanobiaceae; genus Prochlorococcus_E. The sequence goes on from QCPK01000014.1 coordinate 14,416, forward strand.
AGAAAAAATTGGCCTGATGAATATATTGCAAAAATGCTTTAGGAAGTTGCTTAAAGTCTTGAAGAAAAGCCTTGTTGCGAAGATCAATGAAAAAGCTATCCATAAAGAGCTGCCTTTTCGATGATCCGAATATCGGCTGTCAACCAAAACTGTTATGCGTCTATCAAATGCTTGTTAGTTATTTTATTCGGTGCAATCGCTCTATTTACCTATTTTTGCCCCCATTGCAAAAGTGAACGGCATCAGATGCACTTTTCCCGCTTTCACTAACTTCTTCAACGCAGCTAGTAAAGATCTTCGCTCCCTGCTTCACTGAGCAGAAACTTAATGCGATTGCAGCAAGAGATAACGCAGATATAACGCTAGTACCTAATTGAACAACTCCGTAGGCAAGCATTGCTCCTTTCTTGTTCCCGCAATGCTTCTTGTCATTGTTGTTTTCTTCAGTCATTGAACTTTGTAGCTAATGACTCGAACTCTATAGAATATTTCCTTAGACCGTGAGGGGAGGGATCACGGAAAACCGTAAGGTGAAATCGTAGGAAAAAGTTGGGCATAATAAAGCTAAAGGAGATTTCAAGGATTTATGGAAACAATTTTCCCAATGATGTTATTTGTAGGCTCAACTCTTTATTTAGTATGGATGTTCCAAAGGTTTTTTAAGAAGAAGGATTCGTAGCAGTATTGCTGGTTGATAAAGATTTGAGTTAGATCAGCTAGAAAGGGGATATGAAAAACTTTCTTGCTAGTGAGCGATCTAAATGGATATTTGTAATTGGATTAGTCGCAATCGGCTCATGCTTTGCAGCTAAGAATGTGATTTCTTCTCAAACTGAGTGCATACCTGATGAGGCTGTCGATCTAACCATGTTGATTAGACCTTTGGAGTGATCGATGCTTTAAGACTCAAGAAGAATTATTGGAGTCCTTTGAGTATGAAATGATCGAAGACTTAGACGCAAATGCCAGATCTGCAAGAAGGTTTGAAACTTTTGCAAATGAGGATGAAAAGAATTGGATAAAGTTAAGTTAGGATGGAAATCAGATTAAAGTGATGGGGACGAAATAAATCAATCCGGCTTAGACGTCTATGGCTGTACTAACGATTGCTGCCTGAAAAGTTGAGCTAAAGCAGTATTAATACTCTCTATCCATTGTTACCCTCAAAGGAGTAGATCTGGAAAAGGTTTTTCATGAGGCTAGATTATGTCCTTGTCTTCTGAGGCGGTTGAAAATGCTGCTCAATCTGTTCTGAAACAACTTTCAGAAAGACTGAATTTTTCCAAACAACAAAGAAATGAAGAAGCAATGGAGTGCTTGCAGTTTGGTATTTGTACTGTTCCTATTCGCAATCATTTTTGAAGACTAATTCGTTAGTAAGATTTACTTGTATATCAGACGAAAAAAAGTCCGCCCACTAATAGAGAGTGGCCTATAAGAGCTATCCTTTAACTAAGCAATCTTTTCTTCTTCCTCATTGATCACTGCAATTAGTTCGGGACTGAAGGAAGATAATTCGGTGTCCTCATCTTCCTTCACTGGAACCTCAACTGATGGAGATTCAATTGCTCCAAATGATTGAACTGGTTGAACAATTTTTAATAGTTGATCATCAGATTCTTTTGCCTCAGTAGGTGTTACCTCTCCTGATTCTGAAGAAAAGGAATGCTTTATTAGAACTTCTATTAGGGTCCTTGTAGATACGAAAAACATCTTACAAGTATCAAACAAGTTCTTGAGTTCTTCTTTGATGAACTTCTGGGAATCTTCTTTGACTAAGTAAGTCGTGATAGTCCATCCTGTTAGACCAATAAAGAATAGAGAAAAAGATACCTTGATCAGAGTGAACATTATTAGGTAAATACATCACCCTATATATATCTATTTATTTTAGACATTGCAAGGAAGAGTCTATTCCCTCGATATAGGATCTTTTCTTTTCAGCGTTCCCTCATTTTATAGCGGTCAAATATGAAAGTGTTTCCAGAGTTTTAGAAAAGTCGAAACCAGAGGATTCTTTTCTGCAGTGCAGTTCTTCTACAATTGATGTCTTTTTCGGTAAAAATTATAGTTTAAACACCAATATCTTTTTCAGTGCTAGAAGGATTTAGCCACTGGGTATTTATTTGTCAGGCATTGTTTAAGTTAGTTCTTCCTTGAATTATCATAGATTTCTTAAAACACTTGCCTTTTAGCAAACCTATTGCTCACTATCGGATCAACTTGCGCTCTGAAATAAGTTGGCCAAGATTTTGGCTGATGCTGATGCTGATGCTGATGCTGATATTGATATTGATAAGTCACATTAGCTGAAATGGCAAAAGATTTGAGAGCCATCTTGGTCCTTTGAAAGTAACAACCCTGCTTTCTAGTCATGCAACTAGAGAGTGAGCAGAATCACTCGTCACCTACGCCGAGACTAGCCAATTCGTATGACTTAACATTATTTATTGTGGTGTCTGAAAGGCGGAGTTTCTTATAGCATGAGTAGCGCATAGTAGCGCTAGGTCTCACTTATGTAACACTGCATATAGCGTTTATACCTATGCCAATTAATTAGGTAAAAAGTCGGATATGCGTCCCGTTTTGAGTAGGTAAGTTTAGTGCCCTCATAAAATATCCATGACAGAACAAGATGTGGAAATGGCTATGGAAAGTTTATTTGTTGGAGCATCGAGAGTTAGAGCTGAGAAGTACGCAAGAAAACTTCCCAAGGGTGTTCACAGACAGCTCGGTCCCAGAGTGGCAGCGGAATTGTGGAATCAAAAGAAGCGGCAGCTTAAGGCATCTTAATTAGTTAATGTCTAGGAACTTTATTGCTCTTTCATGGAGTCTAAAAGCATTGATTCTGTACTGCACTCTGAATGAGCCATGCTATGAACTGCTGTTGTGTGACCAATCATTGAGCTTGCGTATTGGTGGTTAAGTTTGTAGGGCCTATGAGCTCTTTTGGCAAGGCTGTAATTGAATTCTAGGTCACAGCTTTTTTTTCTATCTTTGAAGTCGATTCAAAACTTTATTTACTTAGCCTTAAATAACACTTGGAAATTTCTCCAGTTCTAATTGTTATTTTTGGAAGAGTATATTCCCTTTTAAGCCTATTAATAATACTCCAGTTTACTTCCCACTTAGGTTACAAAAGGAAAAATCGCCTAGCCCAATTCGTTAAGTGTAGAAACAAAATATATCTTCTTCGTTATTCTTTCTTCCTTCCTTCAGAGGATAATTTTATCAACAACGTAATGGAAGTTTAACTTGTGCTATCAGAACATAACGTTCCTCCAAATCACTATTCAAGTGAGAATTTCTTTAAAGAATTAGTCATATCCTTTAAAGTTTTTTCAAAAGGTATAGGCTCCCAATCATAAAGTGACATGGTCTCTGATATATCTGCTCCATAGCAACCTCTTTTAATCAAAGAGGCAGTTTTTTTCATGTTTTTATTGAATATTGCTAAAGAATTTACCACTTGATTTGGAATTAAACTCTTAGGAGACTTCTTAAACCCAAGCTCTCTTAGAATCTTTGCTATTTCTAGTAATGGTATACCTTGTTGAGAAGTGGCAATTATTCTTTTTTGGTTGCTTCTTTGATTTTTTAATGATTGTACATGTAATTTTGCCACATCTCTGACATCAACAACTGTAAAGTAGATGTCTGGCAAGGCTGGAAATTTACCGGTAATCATTTTTGTGATTAAACTTGCAGAAATTCCATCTATATCCTTACTAAGTAATGGTCCAAAGACCATCCCAGGGTGAATGGTAGTCATTTTAAATGATTCATTAGATTGATTATTAATAAAATCCCAGGCTGCCTTTTCAGCTATGGTCTTGCTTTTTATATAAGCCCCAACATCTTGTGAGATATCAGTCCAATCAGTATGATCGCAAGTTCTTTTTTTATGACCATAAGCCATTGCACCCATGGAAGAAGTTAGAACTACTTTTTTGATTTTAGATTTTTGTGCAGCTTTTAATGCTCTTAATGTTCCTTCTAATGCGGGGCGAATTAGTTGTTTTTCATCTTTTGGCTCCTCAATAAAACATGGAGAGGCAATATGAAGAAGATAATCACAATCTGAAGAAGCAGCATCCCAACCTTCATCATCTAGAAGATCCAGTTTGCAAAATTCAAGTTTTTCATTTTCAACTTCAGCACCTAAAGATTTCCTTACTTCATCTTCTCGTTTCAGATTTCTGAGAGATCCTTTTACCTTGTATCCCTTTTCTATTAATTCTGAAATGCAATGCAGAGCTATATATCCGGATGCACCAGTTACTAAAACTTTTTCTTGATTGATTTTCATTCCGTTATCGTATCAATAAAAAAAAGACACCCCGATCTTTTAATGAACTTCGCCGAAAACTGGGAAGAGTTTTGTTGTGATTACTTTCTTAGGGTTTGGAGAAGCTCTAATCATTAGAGAAATAGCTCTAAACCTAATTGCCTTTTGAGTGTTTATGGGAGCAATTGGATACATTGCCTTTACTGAGGAAATGGTTGAAATGCTTGGTATGAAATAGTGCCCTGAATCAGAGGAATTTTCAAGTGATTGATCTTCACCATATTGGTTTAATGCCAGCCATTCCTCCCTTGATCGGCTAGAAAAGGAATAGTTTTTGCTTGAGAGAATAAGATGTCAGAAGAAAAAGATCAAAAAGGCTTTCTCAAAAAATTTGGCAAGTTGGCCCCAATTATTGCTGGAGCCTGGATCGTTTTGAACATTGTTCTCCCTATAGCTCTATTGCGTATTCCTGCTGTTCAGAAATTCTTAGTAGCAATAGGAGATAAGCTTCCTTTTGACATTCCAGGCATTGGATAGAAATAAGCACAGAACTTATTTGCTTTCCCTTGCTTCGTATCGCAGTACTGCTTCCAAATGCTGGACTTAGTCAATAAGTCTCTCTCTGACTGTAATTTAGACGAACCCAACAAAACTATAACTTATTTAAAATGCAATTTGCTAAGCTAGAAGGGTTCAAAGTAGAAAAATGAAAGCAAAAGAAAAATTCATATCATCTATAAAAGACTTATATGGGAAATTTAATTCAAAAGATAAAATTTTATCTTCTGCAAAAGAGTTATATAAAAGATTTAGATCTTTGAGTAAGTCTAAACAGATTGGCATAGTATTTATTGCAATTATAATATTATTTTATTTTGGAAAGTCTAGTGGTAATCAATCACCAAACTTTAAAAATCGTACTTCTTCTGAACCAGCTAGCTCATCAAATATCAATCAAAGAGTGGCTGATTCAAGACTTGCTCTAAGCTCAAAATTGATAAATTTACCCTATAACATAGGCGGTATAACAATTACAAATATGAGTGCTTATAGATATATTTATAGTAGCGATATGCCTGGTGAGAAAAAACGAATAACATGGCGCGTAGATCTAGAAAATAATACAAATTCAGAGATTCAGACGGTAATTAATATATGTGATTCTAACGCAACTGCAGTTGGTAACCTTCGCTTAAAACAAGCTTACTTAGCGGATTGCAGTGGGATAGAACTTAGAATGCTTCCTAATAGTATTTCAACAAAGAATGACTTTGCAAAGTCTTATTCATGGTATTATCCTGGCGATCCTTTGAGAATATGTATCCAAGGTAAAGGTTGTTATGTAGCAAATACTTTTGAGAGAGATTAGATAATAGTAATCCTACAAAAAATAATTACTAATACCAGACAGCTATTACTAGCATGACTTAATTTATTATTTTAATCGAATAACTAAGTAATAAGCCATTTACCCAAAGCTAAGAAAATATTCCCAATAAAATGCATTGTTTTCACCATTGCTTCTAAATGCGACTTCCCTCTCCATTTCTTCTATTATTAGGAATAGCTAGAAAGGTATACCAAATCGACTAAGCAATTTAAGAATGTTTGATGTTCTTTCCGATTTTCCTTGGATAGATAAGTTGCATTTACAGTACCTATGCGAGTTTTGAAACTTATTGGCAATTACTTATGTGAGTCGTTACCTTTTAAGAAATTACCCCCACTTGTCTAAACTATTATTAAAGAGGTATATGAAGCAGCTCTTGAAGCATCAAAGAATGGTGAACTTTGGGGTATAAGCAGAGCTCAAAAGTAATTACATTTGGCTAGCCATTGTTGCCTAGATTAGGACCTAGAGAAAAATTGTACTTGGAATACTTCTTCATTGCAAATGCTAATGAGATTCCTTGGCAGCATGATTTTTTATTTTAATTAATACTTATGGCTTAGGAACAAATGCAGATGCTAAGCATGTAATTACTGAATAAACTGTTATTAGTTAGAAGAGGAAGCTTTATGGACAACACCTTTGATAAAAACAAGGATAAAAAGGAAAGGGAAGCTATCGATGAATATTTTGAATGCACGTCTTTCTGTTCAATTGACGAGAGCTTGAGTGATTGCCAAACAATCTGCATGGAAAGATTTCTTCAAGGAAATTATTTCTAAGGCTGATAAAATTTCAGTTTTTTTTATTAGACCACTAACGACCTACAAAAGGGCTTGAGAAAGGCCTTTTGTAGGTCGTTAGTGGTCCACATCACTCAGGACTAGAAAGCGTTATACCTTCACTTTTTTTCACCTGGGGCCAATGCTTTGAGTTCTTCCTGAAGTTCATGCTCACGTTCATCGAGGATTTTTATACGTGATTGATAGTTGGCCTCAAGACGCTTGCGTGATTCAACCAAGTTGTCGAGTTCTTCTTGATTTTGCCTCTGCTTAAGCTCCTCTAGTTGACTATCAGAGACAACATAAACAGTCCTATGAGGAGTTAGGAAAGAATCAGAAAAGAAGGTGTCAAATAGTGATGTATACATGGTGTAGTTCCTTTTTTAAGTACATAACTACTTTGCACTTATTTGTTTGAATTTAGAAGGATGTAAACCGAAGTTTCTTATACGGTCTCTACCAATCGGATCGGTTGCTACTACTATAATGTTGGGTTTGCCGACAATTAAAGTATAAGCACCTAGCAGAAGTACTGTTTATGCAGACCACCGGCATTGGTCGGCATAACGTTGATAGATTTGGGCAAATCTCTTTGCGACAAGTTCCTTTTGAATATTCAGGTGACCTTTAGATAGCTCCCTAAATGCTCGCCCGCTAATAATTTATTGAGATAATTTCTAGCTGCTTTTGCTCGGATAGGATCAGCTTGAGAACCATGTAGTTCAGGTGTGTCGATGCAAGCTAATCGTATTTTTTCACCTTTTTTGCTTATGCATTTAATTAGCCTGGATATAACTACTCAAAGTATTTAATCACTGTGCTTCTGACATCAAGTCTGTGAGCAGAGCCTTATGAGAACCACAATCCACCATTCTTACTTGCTTCTAAAAAGTTCTTCCTTTGCTCTTGATGTCTCTCAACAAGTTCTTTGGATTTTGCTAAATCAGTTGTATCATTCTTGATAGATTCAACTTTCTGAGGCCATAGAATTGCAATCCATGATCTTGTCCTTGCTCTAGCGTATGCAACCATGTCTCAGCAGAGAGATTGATTAGTAGGTAGGCAGCTATTTAACAGATACCTAATTTCCTTATAGCTTTGAATTAGAAACCAGCAATCAGTGAAGTCTTGAGATGAACACGCTGCAGTGGGAGGAATTTATGAAGGGAGAGTAATGCCAGTGTTTGATAACCAATAAGCTTGACCTTTAGTAGAGAAAAGAGAAAATCTATCAGTAAAAAAAGATATTAATTAGTTTTATGGTGCTCACTGCCTAGCAGTATAAATACCTGAGTGATCTTCCTCATTCATTCCTTGAGTAAAAGAATTAGAAAGAAAGAAGGCTATAGAAGTTTTAATCATGTCAAACCGTCTAGTTCAAAGCTTCAAGGAATCACTTCACCTAACTAATCTACTTTCTAGTAACAAACCAAAATATGATGATGATGTAACTGAGTGTCTTCAATTTGGTATTTGCTCAGTACGTCCTAAACCCTTAAAAGAAATTCCTTATTATTATCATTTCTAATTAAGCTATGCACACACCACCTATGTTTCTTGAGATCATTTCAGACAGAGGAACGTTCTGCTGGTATCAGTGCTAAGGAAGCAACACAGAGAATACTTATAAGAGGACCTGGTGCCAAATTAAAAAGAATTGCAAGAGAAAAACCTAAAACGGATATTACAACCCCAAATATTGAAGATCGAATCATAGCAACCCGTAAGCTTGAGGCTTGAACTAATCCCATCAAAGCTGGAGTCGAAAGTAGAGCAATTACAAGGATGACCCCAACTGCAGCCATTGAACTTACAATGACAAGAGCAGTTGTAACGCCAAGAGCTAAGTTTAAAGAAGACACATTTATGCCATTGGCATCAGCACCTTCTGGATCTAATCCAACATAAATAAGCTTGTCGTAACCAAAAATCATCAAACAAACAAACATTAAGAATGAAATCAAGGTTCTTAATAGATCTCCCCAATTTGCAGTCAATAGATCACCAAACAAAACAGCTTCTAAATCAATTCTGATGCCAAGTAAATGTATGAGGATGATACCAAGCCCAAGTGATCCAGCAAGAATTGTATTCATAACTGCGGCATAGTTTTCGCTTCTTTTATTAGTCAGTTTTTCGGCAAGAAGTGCTCCCAATAAACCACTGATAACTCCTCCAATAGAAGCATCTAAACCAAGAGCTACTGCCAACGCTAATCCGGGTAAAACACAATGAGAAATTAGATTGACCTGTAATAGTCGTTTATGCGTAATTAATACAGTACCCATAGCTGGGCACAGTGCTCCTGAAAAGCAAGTTATAAATAGGGGAATTATCCACCAATTTGTATTTATAAAAGACATTAAGCAAATGATTGAGTATGGTCAATAAAAAAGATCCACTGAAGATCTTGCAAATGAGTAGAAGAAGAACCGAAATTACTGATCGCCAAAAGCAACTGCTTGAGGAACTCAAAAAATGTGATGATGAATTGACTGGCCAAGAGTTGCATAGACAATTGCATCAGGGTGAGAAAATCATGGGGTTGGCGACGGTATATAGGAACTTACAAGTACTTGTAAAGCAAGGATTGGTTCGCTCTAGGCATCTTCCAACTGGTGAAGTTCTTTATACTCCAGTTGAAAGAGATATCCATCATTTAACTTGTGTTGACTGTGGAGAGACAACACGTTTGGATGGATGTCCTGTAAAAACAGTGAGCATTCCTAAGAAATCCTCTGTGAAATTCGAGTTGTTGTTTCATACTCTTGAGTTCTTTGGCCTTTGCCAAAATTGCCTTGAGCAACAAGAGTCTTGACGGAATTTGAATAATATTAAGCACAGCAGTGATTACTCATACAACTTATAGATTCAAGTCTTTCTTGTACTTCTTGAGGCTTGCCTTTAGCCAAAACAATCTTATCAAGAGCGACAACCTTGTCATAAGCGTTTAAGGCTTTTCCCCATTCATGACTGCTAACAAACAGTGTTAGCCCAGAATCAGCTAGTTGACGAATAATAATCAAAAACTGTTCTCTAGTAGGTGGATCTAAGGAAGAACATGGCTCATCAAGAAGAAATATTTTTGCTGGCGTCATTAACGTTTTTGCTAATAATGCTTTTTGTTGTTGGCCGCCTGATAATGAATCAAGCCTCCTTTTTGCTAGATCAGTTATTCCTACTCGTTGTAGCGCAGCTTCTAATTCACAACAGGTTGATTTTGAGTGATTTGCACGACCTAAAGAAACCAGGCCTTCAACAGTAATTGGGAAACTCCAATTTAATAATGATCTTTGTGGCATGAGAGCAACATGATGCCGGACATTATCCAAAGCAAAACCATCAACATTGATTTGGCCTTTATTTGGCTTATGTTGTCCTTGAAGAAGACGCAATAAAGTAGATTTGCCAGCTCCATTTGGACCAACAAGTGCTGTCAAAGTACCTCGCTCGAGTTCAACTGAAACATCATCCAAAGCAGAATAACCCTGCCCTGAATAGGAATACGTCAAATTCTCCGCAATCAAATTAGCCATTAATCAAAGCATTTCCTAACAGAAGGATCCATAATGATAACCATTCTCATACGATAAATGGCATCGACTTGCTCGGCACATGTTTTTTAGATTATCCAAAGAAGAGAATAAGAAGTTCTCATCAAAAAAAACAATCTTCAACGTTTCTATTCTAGCTGGCGCAGTTTTGCTATTTGGAATTGATCATGGTGTTCAAGCTAAACCGAGTCCAATCGTTGCTGTAGAGCCATTGACTTGTGACCTGGTTAAGGCAATCGCTTTACCATCAAAATCAGTTAATTGTTTAATCGACAGGAAGCAAGATGTGCATGACGTCATAATTTCTCCTAGGCAAGCTCAATTTCTAAAGAATGCAAGTCAAGTATTTACTCTTGGGCAAGAGATGACTCCCGCAATGAGAAAATGGCTGGATAATCCCATAACGGTTGTTGTCGGTGTAAGTGCAATAGAAATTGACCCCCACGACGATCATTCAACTGCTATTCATGATGGCCACGATGATCATTCGTCTGCGAAGCATGACGATCATTCAGCTGCTAAACAAGATGACCACGATGATCATGGAGATGAAGCTTTTGAATGGGCTGGTGTCTTTGAACTTTCACCAGGAACCTATAAATGGTCTTTTGCAAAAGTCGATGGAAACTATGCGGATCCTGCAATGAAAATGGTGATCCTTAAATCTGGGGATATTGAAGCATCAGAAGATCTTGCTGAAGAATTATTAGAGTCCAAAAAATCAGAAGTTAAAAGTAACAATGACAAACTTGTTGCACAAGGAAAAGCCTATCTTCTTACATTTAATGAGAGAAAAGATAGCACAACATTCAATGTAGAAATAAAAAAAGCTGGTAAATATGCATTCTTTACTGAGCATATGCCTTTTGAGTTTGAAGCCGATGAACATTTCTTTAAAGATGTTTCAGGCGATGATATTGAACCGATAGCCCAAGTTCCAAATGAAGACGGTGATCATCATCATCACCATGATCATGGAGGACTAGATCCACATATTTGGCATGATCCTCATAACATCATCAAGATGGGAAATGTCATTTCTAAAGAGCTCAACAAGAAGATTTCATTCTTTGATAGAGAAACCAAAAAAGTTTTAAAAGAAAGAACTCAAGAGTTTAATTCTATTTTAGAAGATTTAGAGCAATGGACTCAAAAACAAGTAGCCACAATCCCTTCTAATCAAAGGACGATAGTTTCCAAGCATAAAGCTATGGAATACTTCGGGGATGCTTTTGGTTTGAAAACCATTAGCTTATTAGATTTTCTTGGTCATTCATCGAGCCTTAGGCCTCAGACTCTTTCCAAAGTAATAACAGAGCTTAGACAAGAGAATGTACAAGTTATATTTCCAGAGCAAAACCCTCCTTCAAAGCTATTGAAAAACTTAAGTAGACAAACTTCTACCCCTCTAGCAAAACAACAGATTTTTGTTGATGGTTTAATGCCTACAGGAAATACTATTTCTGTAGCTGTTCATAACACATGTACCATCGTTAACTCTTTGGGTGGTTCCTGCAATAAGAAAGCAGGTAATCAACTAGAAAATAGGTGGGATTCATTAACTAAACGTTAATTTAAAAATCCTAATCTTCTGTTGAAGGTTCACATCCAAATCTAATTAAAATGTCTAAAGCTAAAGGTCTAGAAACTTATAAGAGATATTGGGAAGATCAAGCAAGTTTCATGGATCAATCACCATGGAAGCAACAAAATATCTTAAAGTTAACTCTCTCAAATGATTTTGAGGAAAATATTGAAGAACTTAAATTTTCAGATCACTCCATTTCAAAAGAAGATGGGAAATTAATTTTACGATTAAAAGTTCCCTACAACTACTTTGAGCTTGATGACTTTGAGGGAAAGGCTATCGAACTCTTGGGCATCGATAAAAATTACGTAATCGATATGAACGTGACCAATTCTAATTGTACTAAAGACTTAACAAAGACAAGATGACTATCGAACAAAAAGTACCTGTCACCATCCTTACAGGCTTCCTCGGCTCTGGGAAAACAACTCTCCTTAATCGGATTCTGAGTGAAGAACACGGTAAAAGAATCGCAGTAATCGAAAATGAATATGGTGAAGTTGGTATAGATCAGGGTCTGGTCATTAATGCTGACGAAGAAGTCTTTGAAATGTCCAATGGTTGTATTTGCTGCACCGTTCGAGGAGATCTGATTCGCGTATTGGGCAATCTCATGAAGCGACGAGATAAATTCGACTATGTGTTGGTTGAGACAACAGGACTTGCTGATCCTGGCCCTGTTGCTCAGACATTTTTTATGGATGACGAAATCCGTAATGAATTTTCTCTTGATGGCATTGTTACTCTCGTTGATGCGGCTCATATTGATCAGCAACTCGGTCGCAGTGATGAAAGTTCTGAGCAGGTTGCCTTCGCAGATGTCCTTGTCCTAAACAAAACGGACTTAGTCACTGATGAATCTCTCAATATTCTTGAATCAAGACTACGCGATATGAACCGGATGGCTCGTGTTGTTCGTAGTAAGCAAGCGGAGGTATCTATTGATAATGTGTTAAACCTGAGTGCGTTTGATCTAGATCAGGTTTTAAAGCGTCGCCCCACTTTCCTTGAGCCAGAATATCCATTCGAGTGGACAGGTGTTTTTTCTCTTGAGAAAGGTCGTTATGAACTTAGCCTTGAAGAAGGTCCTGATCCAACTATGTCACTAGTAGTTCTGGAAGATCAGGGGATTGATGAAGCAGCTCTTAATGCTGGTGCTGAGTCTTGCGTAAGACTTTACGCTGACTCTGCGGAACTTCTTCATCCGGGAAACACAGTCCCAATCGAAAAACATGTCAGTCTTCAGCTTCAGTCTAATGGGCGTAAATCTTTCTTTTTAGAACTTGATAATCCTACTCATATTGGGCTTTTCACCCAGCACACAGCCGAGGAATTTGATATCAAAGTATCTCGAGTTGATACTTTAATTACTACAACTGAAAGTGATGGCAAAAATGATGTTTTGGTCAAACTTGAAACTGAGCGGACTTGGGTAGCAGAGCATGAACATGATGATGAAGTGGGCTCAATTGCTATCGAGCGAATAGGTGATGTCGATCCAGAAAAACTCAATAAGTGGTTGAGTCGACTCCTGTCAGAAAAAGGTGTAGATATATTTAGGACAAAAGGGTTTATAAGTTACGCGGGTGAATCCAGGCGAATGGTTTTTCAAGGGGTTCATATGCTCTTCACTGCTCAGCCCGATAAAGAATGGGGGAATGAACCTCGCCATAATCAATTAGTGTTTATCGGTCGAAATCTTGATGAAGAAGAAATGTGTCGGGAGTTTGATAAGTGCCTGGTGTAGAAGGATTTCCTCCCCAGGGGATGCTTCACGAGGGCTGGAGTGCTGAAGTTGAAGACTATGCCATAGTTTGTGGGTGGACCTTAGGTGGCAAAGCACTCTTAGTAGGTGATGTTGCAGGTGGGCTTTATTTATTTGAGGGTAAATCTGGAAGCCCCCTTTGGCAGAAAAAAGAGGTCCATAAAGGAGGACTACTCGCATTATCTATACACCCAGATGGAGATATTTTTGCAACTTCAGGACAGGATGGACGTGTTCTTATTTGGAATAGCGAAGAAGGGGAGTCAACTAAAGTAATAGAGCTTGGAGACGGTTGGGTCGAACACCTGAGATGGTCACCAGATGGACTTTTCTTGGCTGTAGTCTTTTCTCGCAGAGTGCATGTATATGGGATTGACGGCCACGAGCATTGGAAATCAGGAGAACACCCAAGTACTGTTAGCTCGATCGCTTGGTCAAAGTCAAATGAATTAGCATCTGCATGCTATGGACGAGTAACTTTTTTTGATGTAGTTCGTGATGAGGTTAACCAGAAGTTTGAATGGCAAGGCTCACTTGTTTCTATGGCTCTTAGCCCTGACGGTGATGTTGTAGCCTGCGGTAGTCAGGATAATTCTATTCATTTTTGGCGTCGTTCAACTGACCAAGACTCTGAGATGACTGGTTACCCAGGAAAGCCAAGCCAGTTATCGTTTGATCAAACCGGTACAGTCCTCGCTACCGGGGGAAGTGATGTCGTGACAGTTTGGAGCTTTGAAGGAAAGGGCCCTGAAGGCACTGTTCCTGGTCAATTAGCTCTTCATGCTGATGCGATTTCTAGTCTTGCTTTTTCTAATCAGGGAATGCTTCTTGCTTCAGGAGCTAGAGATGGTTCAGTTCTTGTTTGGTTTCTCAAGAGTAATGGTGATGGTGACCCACTTGGTGGAGCATTCGCAAGAGAGTTTGTCTCCGCAATTGCCTGGCGGCCTGATGACTGTGCTTTGGCAGCAGTGAATTCAAAAGGAGGCATTAACGTTTGGGATTTTAAAATCCGTATTAAATCTTCCCCTAAAGGGTTCTGAACAGACCTTTTTAAAGAAAAAATTCCTAGATAATTCAATGTCAAAATCAAGCAGTGATTTAAGTAAAAATGAGAAACTAGGTATTCCAGTGACAATTATTACAGGATTTCTAGGATCAGGGAAGACAACCCTTCTAAATCATATTTTGACTAATCAAGAGGGCTTAAAATCAGCCGTATTAGTTAATGAATTTGGTGAAATAGGGATAGATAATGACTTAATAGTAAAATCAGATGAAGATATTATTGAACTTACTAATGGATGCATATGTTGCACAATTAATGGAGAGCTGCTTGAAGCAATAAATAAAATCTTAGACACAAACAAAGATATTAAGTACTTGATTATTGAAACCACAGGTTTAGCTGATCCCTTACCAGTGGCAATGACAATTAATAGTGCTAGAGATCAGTTAAGGTTAGATTCTATTATTACTTTAGTTGATGCAGAAAACTTTAATAATGAAACTATTTCTAGTCAAATAGCAAGGTCTCAAATAATTTATGGAGATATTATTCTAATCAATAAATGTGACCTGGTAACTCAAGAAAAAATAGCTTCTATAGAATTAGAAATTTCCAATGTTAAAACTAATCCAAGAATTCTAAAAAGCATTAAAGGAGAGATCCCTTTGCCTCTTTTGATAAGTGTTGGACTATTCCAATCGGATTTAATAGCTGAGAGTATTGACCATAACCATAACCATAACCATAACCATAACCATAACCATGACCATGACCATGACCATGACCATGACCATGACCATGATGAGGAAGAATCTTCTATAGAAGGATTTACTTCATTTTCATTCCAATCTAAATTCCCTTTCTCATTAAGAAAATTCCAAGATTTCTTAGATAATTATTTGCCTGATAGTGTTTATAGAGCAAAAGGATTACTTTGGTTTGAGGAAAGTGAACTAACGCATATTTTTCATTTGTCCGGGAAGAGATTTACAATGGATGATACTAAGAAATATCGCAGTCAAGAGAATAAGGTTGTTCTAATTGGAAAAAATCTTGACCATAAAAAATTATATGAGCAACTTGATAAATGTATATTTTATGAAACTAAAAAGAATTAAAAATAGATAAAAATACTATAGATAATCTAATCATTATTAATTCAAATTAACAATGAAATTAGCTCCTGTAATTCTTATCACTTATTGAACCTTGTAAAATTTTTCTGACCACATGAATGAATAGAACAAAGCTGTTAGATTTAATGCACTAGCAGTAGATAGTTAAGTTTTGATTTTTCAGCTAGCAGTCTAAAAACTTTGGAATGCATTCCAATGCCATCATTCTTTATAGGATTAAGCAGATAGAGAATACTTTAAGCAGTAAATAGAATACTTTTCATCTTCTTTTTTAAGTTGGATTTCTATAGTCAGTAAGATTTTTGGTTACTGAAAAGACAAGCGGAATGAAAGTCAGTATGATAATCATTATTATTTGAATCCCTTCTGTGCATAAATCCCTTGTGACCTTGATTGCTGCATCATTTCTTTTCGTGCCAGTTCTCATAACTGGATGTGAACTGAACACGGGCGATCAAATAGAACATCATGATGACGACGATCACCATGATCATCATGGACATGATCACTAAAGTGAGTAAAGATCAGGCGGGATTATCGGTAATAAATTAAAAAACTTTTGTTCTTTTTCCATTGAACTTCAAATAGTTAGAGCAAGAATTTGTTCTAACCAACCCTGGCGATTTTAGAACTAAAGTAGTTGCTCATAAGGACAAGGTGCATTGTGATTGTCATCTATACCAACTAGGCTTGGAACTCCTATTATAAAAGGGTTAGTGAGGTCATTCATTAATGGATTGTTTTTGAAGAACTAACTAAAAGAGTTGAATAAAGGAGAAGACGCTACTATCAGCTTTTAAAAGTCTTTTTGATTACAGTACTCATTAAGAAAATTATGAAGCTCAATACTTCATTTAGTGTTGCTAGAAATGGACCGAGTGAGGCGTCAAAGAAGCATGATGAAGTCAGAAAAAATTATTCCTGTAGCTTTTTAATTGATGACCATTATTTTAATAACTCTAATTTTATTTTTCTTGGTTTCAAAGCAATTTCAAAAATCCAAGAAGCAGGTTGTTATCCCACTTTCACCTCGACCGGTTCCTAGTGTGGAGATACCATTACCATTAAAGATTGCCGTCTTAGATCAACATAGTGTGCAGTGGCCATAATTATATTCTTTCTGACAAAGGTTAGCGGTTGCCTCCTTAATTGGTTAATATCCAACGATCTATATAGCGTAAAAGATGGATGTCCCTTTGATGCATGTAAATTTGTTTAATGCAATGGTTGCCTTATATTTGATTGGCTATCAAATAACAATATGTAGTGATTGGAGTTGGATTCCTCTTAACGAAGAGGATTACAAACTTCCTTATCAGAAGAAATGGAATATTTTGCAAAAATGATTTCTGATATTTTCAATCAAGCAGCAACAGACTCTAGGCAATTAGAATTGTGGCGGCCAGTTCTTGGAGTGATCATAGTTTTTATTGGAATGAATATGAGTGTAGAGATCAGAATTCAGAAGAATGACGAAGAAGATGATTAGCTAGATTTCTTTTGTTTTAATAGGTCATTAGAAGTCGATGCTCTCCTTGGATAATCTCTTATATTCTTTAGACGATGTTATAACTTTGGTAGTCTTTCCAAGCACTTTGTTCTCAGTTAATGGACCTTTCTTCGAGACGTTCATTCTTCTATTCTTCCTATATTTGATAGTCATACTGATCAAGCACTACTGAAATACAAGGAATGCACCTAAAATAAAAGCTTGTTCTAATGCCATTGCTTTATCAGATTTTTTTTTGTATTAGATTTAGGGGTATTAAGAGGAGCTCTTTAATCAAGAAAGAAATATCTCTTATACAGAGATAGTCTGTCTTTACTTGCTTGAAGGAAAGTTCTCATGATGCAGAATCATCCCACTTAAGAAAGCTAAGTCGACTAACATTCTAAGAATTAAAGACTCTTTTTTAATCTAAATCTTTCTTCAGATCATTAATATTTTAGGATCTATGAATCCACCAACTATCCCAATCATCATGAGGAAAGCTGTAATAACGACTAGAGCAACAGGCCAGATAAACTTAAATTGCTGTTGATTCATAATTAGCCTTTTGTATTAATTATGGTGCTTCTTCGATTGTTTTTCATTACTATTGAATATTAATTACGATATTTCTATCCCTAGGACCATCTAGCTCAACCATAATTATTTCTTGGTATTTACCTAATTGAAGTTTTCCATTTTTAAAAGGCACATTTACATGATTCCCTAAAAGCAATGCCCTTAGATGAGAATGAGCATTCTTTGGTTCATCCTCTGGGATGTTCTCCCTAAGATGTAAATCATCATGTTTATAGCCTTGAGCTATGGGAGCCATTTCTTCTAACCATTTACCTAGATCTAATATCAACCTTTCTTCCATCTCATTAACGATTATCCCAACGGTTGAATGTTGACTGAAAGCGCAAACAACACCTTCCAGCTGTTGAGATGTATCTAAAAAGCTTTGTATGTGCTCAGTAATGGGGTGACAACTAAAAGAGGAAGTTGATTGAACTTGAATTGTCTCTGTAAGCATTGTTTTGGAGAAATAAAACTAAAACTAGTCTTTGCCTTCCCTATTTATCTTGCTGATATATCAGAGATAGGCTA
>QCPK01000015.1 GCA_003212555.1 Prochlorococcus sp. AG-436-K22
CATTCTTAATAAAATAAAGCCTTCTTTAACATGTGATATATTAGAACTTCCATAGGTACGTTGCTGGTATCTAATAGGAACTTCTACAATTTTTAAATTCAATTTACTAGCTCCAAATAAAAGATCAAAATCGCCAAAAGGATCAAAATCACCAAAATACTTCCTACCTTCCTTAATCTGTAAATAATCTTTTTTCCAGAGAACTTTTGTTCCACACAGGGTATCTTTTAATCTCTGCCGTAACAACCATGAGAACACTCCTGCAAAAAATCTATTTGCTAATGTATTTAGCATAGGCATAGCTAAAGGGCTTCTAGGGTAAACAAGACGACAACCATTAATAAACTCTCCATTGCCCCTAGATAAGGTAGAAACAAATGCAGGTAGATCTTCTGGTCTAACAGTTAAGTCTGCATCAAGAATAATTAATATTTCCCCCTCTGCTTCTTCAAAAGCTAGCCAGACAGCATCTGCTTTTCCCTTTCCTTTTTGCTTATATTTTTTTAAAGATAGTGGACCTTGATATTCATCACATACCTTTTGAATTTGTTGCCAAGTGTCATCAGATGAGTTTCCTTCAACAAAAATAATTTCAGTATTTGTCTGAAAATTGGGCATTCTTTCGATTGCTGCAGCAATATTGCCTGATTCATTTCTTGCTGGAATAACAATGCTAATTTTACTCTTCTGTTCTTGTTGTTCATTCAACCTTGCTACAGTCCAATGAGTTAAACCAAAATTTTCTATTATTGGCAACTGACTTAACCATCTATTAGCAAAAGAAGTAATAAAAGGTATATTCCGCGGGATTATGCACCTATTGCCTTCTTTTAAAACTTCCCACCCAGAAATATCTAATAAATTCCGCACATCTCCAGGCGTCAGCCAACTTTCTGGGGGTTGCGGTTCACGTTGTCCAAATTGTTCTGCAATTTTCAAAAAAGGTTGCCAAAGCCAATTATGGAAACTAATAACTAATCTAGTCTTATTATGAGAATAAACAGCAAGCTTTTTCAAAAGCTCATGAACATCCTTAATTGTATTTAGTGTATTGTTAATGACAATAGTATCAAAAGGTTCAGGGTTACCTATATTCTCAGGACACATTTCTTCCGCATTGAGATTAAAGATATGAAGATGATTGTGACGCTCAGAAGCAATTCTAGATATTGTACTGTCTAATTCAATTCCTACTCCATAGGAGGGTTTAAGAGAAGCTAGTAAATCACCAGTGCCGCAACCTATTTCCAAAACTCTTTGCCCTTTAGGGATTAAAAGATTATGAATTCGCTCAAGATCTTGATAGTAAGTTTTATTTAATCTCCTATAAAAGAGCTTATCCCTTGTCATATAAATAAAGTTGGAATGCTTATATAAATTATATTATAACTGATGTTAAATTCTATCAGAAGCAATGAAATTCATTATTCCTCTACTAAATAAATCAGAGACCATGGTCGAAATATTGGAGACTTAGTAATAACTTTATAAGTTTTGGAATGTAATTCAGGGATTCTTGAATTATCAATCCAAGCATATTGACCTTTAATTAGCAATTCCGTTTCATCTAAGCGATGACCTAATCTCTTAGTTGGAAGTGCGAGACTTACGACCTGTGAAAAAGAGTGGGAGGTCAAGTTACCTTTTGGAAAAACAAAGTCAACCTCTTCTTCATGAAATTTCTCAGGAAAAACAATATTACTATAAGCTATTCTGAAATCAGGAATTCTATCTGATAAAAGACCTGACTGTACTAAAATTACAAACGATAAATATAAGCCAATTATAAAAAAACCAAAGAATGATTTCGCTGATTTAGTAAATATTGATAAAGCCCAAAAGAGTCCTAAAAGAAGGAGAAGGGCTGAAGCTATATTTATATCTCCTGAAAAGGCTAATGGAAGGAATTTATACTTCAAGTTTAACAGTGAAAGGGAAGTAAAAATTAGTCCTAGAATTGATACTATCCATGAAAGAAATGCAACAATATTACTCCTATTTTGAACTAAATATTTCAAAGCTATAGTAGATTGCAATGCAATATAAGGAGTAAGTTGAAGAGCATAGTAAGGCGTTTTAGTATTAAATATACTAAGAAGAGTTAAGAGAATTAAAGGATAATAAAGTACTATCATATTTGTTTTCAATGAAAAATACTTAAAGCTAAAAATGCTACCAATTATCGCTAATATTGACCATGGAAAAGTTTTTAATGGAAGATTCCAAAGATAATAAAGTGGCGATTTACTGTACAAATCAGTACTTGATAAATGTTGTAATTTAGTATATAAATTTGAGACCTCTAAAAACCCATAAAGGTTTATACTTAAAATTAACCATATTATAAAAGGCAAAAAGCCAATAACAATTCCTAAATAGAAATACTTAGAGCGTAAGGCTTTGCGTGAATACAAATAGAGATACGGAGCAATTGATAAAAGTGGCAGTAAGACCATAAAAGTCTTAAGCATAAAGGCCAATCCAATCCATATCCCAGATAGAAATTTCCAGATATTATCTTTACTTGAAGAAGTCTTTAGAAAAGAATATACCCCTACTAACTCTAATGCAAGTAAAGGCATATCTTGAGTCGCTAAGTGTAAATTATTGATCCATAAGAATGACATAGATAAAGCAAATGGGCTAATCCAAGAAAGATCTTTACCTAATAGGTTTTGAGAAATTTTATAAGTTGCTATTAGGGTGATAATGCCAGATATTAATGAAGGTAAGTGTGAAACAAAAATAGAGTTTCCAAGAACAGATTGAAAAGAAGCAATTAGCCATTGAAGGCCAATTGTTCTATCAAAAACCGGTTCCGACCACCACATTGGTGCAAGCCAGTTACCTGAATCCAGAATCCATCTAGACTGGAGTGCATAATAACCTTCATCTTGCGCAATGTAACTCCTAGAGCCAAAATAAAAAAATAAAGGAAAATAAAGAAAAATATGATACTTAAGGAATCTAATCTTGCGAGATATAAAATTTATAAAAGCCCTACACAAACCTTTCAAAGACATATTCATGTTCTATACATCTCAACATTATAGAATAAAGAAATAAAAACTTCAGATGAATTGATAAATCGAAGGCTTATATTATAAAAGGGAAATGAATCTAGGGTTAGGATGAAAACGGAAAGTATTTAATATTTCATTAGCATATCGAAGTCATAAAAATTTGAAGCTTTTTCAAATTGATAGATATTCTATTGAGAAAAGAAGTCTATCGATTGATATCTTTATAAATGTATCTACCTAGTCGACAGCCTGGAAACTGGCCTGTAAGCAAAATATTCAAGGCAAAGGGTGAGTAATTTCAAGTCATGGCAATTAGAAGTAAGACATTTCATTTACTGGTGCGTCTTTTAAAGGCTCTACCCAAACAACGGAGAAATTCAATATTGCGTCTAATTCCAGTCGCTGCTTTTGTTGGCTTAGCAGATGTAATAGTAGTAGGAATAGTTTCAAGATTATTTACAGTTGTTGTAGGTCAACCAAATACACCATCTCTTCCATTTAGCTCATACATTCCAGAAGATCCTAAAACTAAGGTACTTTTGCTTGTTACATTATATCTAGGAATGAATTGGGTTGCCTCTTTGTCCAAATTAATTTTAAGAGGATGTCAAGAACATTTAAGATCGTCAATATGGCTAGATTTATCAGAGATTGCACAGAAAAAAGTTCTATCTCAGGAATATGAATATTTTTTAAATCACAAAAGTTCAGATCTATCTGCGAAAATACTACTGAATACATCAAGAGTCTCAGAAAAACTTATAAAGCCTATTTTAGAAATGACTAGTGGTATTTTAGTTATATCTTTTGTCTTCATAGCAATACTCACCTTTGCTAAATTAACAGCTCTTTATTTAATTATTGGCTTAGTTATTAGTTATGCTTTAATCTCTATTTTAGTCACCCCCTATATTAGATCTGCAGCACAACAAAGAATCTCACTTGAATCAGAAACTAATGATGTATTAACAGAATCTATGAAAACTATAATAGATGTTCATATGACGGGCTCAGAGGAATATTTTGAAAGACGTTATTCAAAAGCTGGAAAAAAAGCATTGCCATATCTATGGAAAGCAGAGACATTACCAGTATTTCCTAGATCCTTAATTGAGCCATTGGGAATTACTTTAATTTTCTCCATTGGCTTATTTCCTCTATTCAGTAATTATAGCCCTACAAAATTAGTCGAAATTGTTCCTTTCTTAGCAACTATTGCTGTAGCCTCATTGAAACTGACACCTCCGCTTCAAGATCTTTTTAGAGGGGTAACTGATCTTCGCGGGGGAATTCCAGATTTAAAAGAAACGCTTAGCATTTTAGAATTACCTATTGAAAGAATAACTTTAAAATCTCCAAAAGCTGCTTCTCCTAATGCTTTAACTCCTAGAAATTATGTGAGATTAAACCATATAAGTTATCAATATCCTTCAAGCAATAATTATGTAATTAAAGATATTAATATGACTATATCAGTAGGTTCAAGAATTGCATTTGTCGGTAAGACTGGAAGTGGTAAAACTACAACAGCAAATCAAATACTCTGTCTTTTAAGACCAACTAAAGGTTCCTTACAAATAGATGGAATAGATGTAACCGATCTTGAAGTTCCTGCATGGCAATCATTTTGTTCTTATGTGCCACAGTCAATAACTTTATTAAATACTAGCATTCTAGAAAATGTGGCCTATGGTCTGGAAAAAAAAGAAATAAATCAACAAAGAGTATGGGAAGCTATTAAAGCTGCTCAATTAGAAGAATTAGTAGATAACTTACCAAAGAGTTTAAATACACAAGTAGGAGAAGATGGAATCAGATTATCAGGTGGGCAAAGACAAAGAATTGCCATAGCAAGAGCATTCTACCGTGAATCAAAACTGCTAGTTCTAGATGAAGCAACTAGTGCACTTGATAATAAAACAGAATCAGAAGTAATGAAGGCGATTGAGTTTCTAGGACGAAGATGTACAATAATATTTATAGCCCATAGATTAAGCACAATTTCGAGAGCTGATTGTATATATGAGTTTGAGAATGGTTCAATTAAAGCATATGGCGATTATGAGAAATTAATAGATGATTCTCCAACTTTTCGTGAAATGATATCAATTGGAAGAGAGCAAAGTAAAATGAATGAAGAAATTATTCTTTAGAATTGATAAAATATTTGTAAGGGTAATATTAATTTGTTTTGTATTTTGAAAAATTCTTAGATTTAATATAAAGGGATTGATTAGCTAACTACTAGGTAGTGTAATCGGCATTTATGTGCACATACTCAGAAGACAAGTCACACCCCCAAGACAAAGCCTTCTCTTTACCTTTGCCAATAATTAAATGAATAATTAGTGTATTTTTTCCCTTGCCTTTGACTATTTCTTTCATATATCGAGAAACAGATTGTCTATCAAAATCTAAAGGTAAGCCATTATCCATTAATTTATATTCTCCAATCCATAGAGACACATCCTCTAACTTAAATGGAATGCCAGCATTTCCAGCAGCGGCAATAATTCGCCCCCAATTTGGATCACAGCCATGCATAGCTGTTTTCACAAGAGATGAACTAGATATTTGACGAGCAACAATCTGGGCTTGAGACATCTTTTCTGTACCTTCAACCTTAATTTCAAGAAGACAATTTGACCCTTCACCATCTCTGGCTATGGATTTAGCAAGATGAGTTGAGACAATTGTCAGCCCATGTTCTATATCTTCAAAATATTTTTGATCAACACATTCCCCTGCAGTAAATGCAAGAAAAGAGTCATTTGTACTTGTATCTCCATCAACGCTTATTGAATTAAAAGAACAATTGACTACTCGCTTTATCATTGCTTTCCAAATATCTTGAGGAAGAGAAACATCACAAGTTAGAAAGCCTAACATCGTTGCCATGCTTGGGTGAATCATTCCAGAGCCTTTAGCCATTCCTCCTATCCGTACACATTTATCACCAAGGAAACTCTCTATAGATATATATTTTGGACTCAGATCAGTAGTCAAAATTGCACGAGCTGCCTGAAGTCCACCTTCTCTGTCCAATGAATTAACAAGCGGTTTAATACTTTCCAAGAGGTTTTGAATGGGGATTGACTCTCCTATTACACCAGTAGAACACATAAGAACCTCTTCTTCTAAAAGACCTAATTGTTCAGCAACCGCCTTGGTTGCAATAATGCTATCTCGTAAACCTCTATCTCCTGTACATGCATTGGCGTGTCCAGAGTTCACAAGTATTGCCCTGGTACGGCCCGCCGTCTTTGCAAGACGTTCTAAACAAAGATCAACACATTTAGCTCGGACTGTTGACTGAGTAAAAGTCCCTGTGCAAAAAGAATCCTTAGGTGCAAGAATTAATGCTAAGTCACTCTTCTGTGAAGGTTTTAGGCCAGCACAAACTCCAGATGCCTGATATCCATCCGGAGCAGTTATTCCACCTGGGACAGGGGACCAGTGTGAGGATTGAAAAGAACTCAATAGCTTCCCTGAAAAAGTAGACTCTTTATTATCCTGCGCTATTTCTTGAAAGTTTCAAAGGTTAAAACTGGAAACCGTTGGAATGGGAGCCAACGACGTATAGGTATAACAGGTGGAATTGCTAGTGGAAAAAGTTCTATAGCACGATACCTAGAGAGATCGAAAAATATTCCAATACTTGATGCCGATGTATTTGCACGAGAAGCACTTACACAAAACTCACAAATCAGCTTAGAAGTTATCGAAAGATATGGGGAGCAGATCACTAAGCAAAAAGAATGTCAAGAAGGAATAAGCAGACTGGCCTTAGGAGAAATTATCTTTTCTGACAAAAAAGAAAAATTATGGCTGGAAAGTCTAATTCATCCTTTTGTCAGAAAACGCTTAAATGAGGAACTAACTAAGCTAAAAAATTCCCCAAAGTTAGCATTAGTTATTCCATTATTATTTGAAGCTAATCTTCATGATATTTGTAGTGAAATATGGCTTGTATCCTGTAGGATTGAGCAACAATATGAACGTCTAAAACTTCGAAATGGTTTTAACTACAAGGAATCAAAACTTAGGATTGAATCACAGTTATCAATAGATCATAAAAGAAAACTTAGTGATAGGATAATAGACAATAGTGGTACTATTCAATGTTCTTATAATCAAATAGATAAATTATTAAATTAATAGTTAATCAACATTAAGTTTCTTTGAAAGTATTTGATTAGAAAGTTTTGGATCAACTTTACCACTAGTCTTTTTCATTAGCTGTCCAATGAAAAATCCTTGCAATTTCGTTTTCCCAGCTCGATAAGATTGAACTTCATCAGGAAATTGAGAGAACAATTCGTCAATCTTTTTTTCTATTAATTTAGGATCACTAATCATTCCTAAATCTTCCGATTCAACTATCTTTTTAGGTGAACCACCTTTTTCAAGAAGTCCTGGCAAAATTTCCTTTGCAATTTTTCCACTTATCTTTCCTTCAACAATTAATTGAACCAATTCAGCTAGTTGTTCTGGAAGAAATAAAAGCTTATCAAAAGTTATTCTCTGAGCATTTACATAAGCTGCAAGATCACCTGTGATCCAGTTTGATGCCAACTTTGCATCACAACCTGCTAAAACAACATTTTCAAAATAACTAGCCATATGAGAATCATCAGTCAAGACTCGCGAATCATATGCAGACAGAGCAAGTTCTTTTACATACCTATGACGTTTCGCAGAAGGTAATTCTGGCAATTCCGATCTCCATTGATCTTGTAGTTCAATACTTACTTCAATAGGACCTAGATCTGGATCTGGAAAATATCTATAGTCACTACTCCCTTCTTTTGAACGCATGCTTTTAGTAAGTTGCTTATTTTCATCCCACAATCTTGTTTCTTGAAGAACTTTCTCTCCACTTTCATAAGTTTTTATTTGACGTTTAATCTCATAGTCACATGCTTTCTGAATAGCAGAAAAAGAGTTCATATTTTTAATTTCAACTTTTGTTCCAAATGGAGCATCAGGTCCGCGTCTAACAGAAATGTTTACATCACATCGTAAAGAGCCCTCCTGCATGTTCCCATCTGAAACGCCTAAGTAACGAACTATTCTTCGTATTTCAGAAGCGTATTCTGAAGCTTCACGACCAGTACGTAAATCTGGCTTACTAACAATCTCAGCCAAGGCAACACCAGCACGATTGTAATCAACCAACGAATAAGTTGAGCCAGCTAAACGATCACTTCCTGCATGAACTAATTTGCCCGCATCCTCCTCCATATGCAACCTCTCGATTCCTATCGTTTTTAGATAAGTATCTTTTCCTTTTTCGGCTACCTCAACTTCAATCCACCCATCTTCTGCAATAGGTTCATCATATTGGGAGATCTGATAATTTTTTGGTAGGTCAGGGTAAAAATATTGCTTTCTATCAAATTTACAATGTTGGGCAATCTTAAGATTTAAAGCCATAGCCGCTTTAACAGCATACTCAAGAACTCTTTTGTTAAGGACAGGAAGCGTTCCAGGAAGGCCACAAACCACAGGGTCAATATGGGTGTTCGGTTCATCGCCAAAATTTGTCGAAGCTGCAGTAAATATCTTGCTAGCAGTGCCTAGTTGCACATGAGTTTCTAACCCAATAACTGGTTCCCATTCAACTGCGGCTTGAGGCATCACTTACTTCTCAGTTTATTTATATGTATCCTATGGAAAAGTAACTCAAATTGGATAGCCATCGTGATTTTAAAACCTCAAAATCAATAATAAAAAGCCAAAACCATGGCTCTCTCGAGCAACAACCCTTTACTAATCCTAGGTGGTGGCTTGATGGGACTGGCATTAGCCCATTCATTAGCTAAACAAGGTCGGATCGTCGAAGTATTAAGCAGAAGACGAAATGAAGCCGCTGGATTCGTTGCAGCTGGAATGCTCGCTCCACATGCAGAAGGGCTAAGCGGTCATCTTCTTCAACTTGGACAAGCAAGCCTTAGTGCAATACCTCAGTGGGTCAAAACAATAGAATTAGATAGTGGTATTCCGTGTGGTTTAAGAGAATGTGGCATAGTGGTACCTTTTAAAAAAATTGAAACTAGAAGTCAGTACCCAACTGCACATCTTGGAGAGAATCTCAATCAAAATGAATTAAAAGAAGAAGTACCAGGAATTGCCTCTCACTGGCAAGCAGGGTTGCTTTTTAAAAAAGATGGGCAAATAGACAACAGACGAAGACTAATGCGTGCTCTTGAAAAAGCATGCGTAGAATTAGGAGTGGGTTTTCAAGAAGGAGTTGAGGTTTTAGAAATAATACAAAACCAAAATACTTTCAAAGGTATATACGTACGCACTGCAGAAGGTAGGACAAAACAAATAAAAGCAAAAGAAGCAATTTTATGTAGTGGTGCATGGAGCAATCAGCTATTCCAGGAAATACCTGTTTCCCCGGTAAAAGGACAAATGTTTTCCATCCAAGGTCCAAAAAGAGCTTTGAAACGAATCGTCTTTGGGCCAGGGATTTATTTAGTACCTCGTGAAGATGGACTCATAGTTGTTGGGGCTACTACTGAAATCAATGCTGGATTTACGGAAGGTTTAACACCAGCTGGACAAGCAAAATTACAAGAAGGATTAGTTTCCTTACTTCCTATTGCAAGGTCTTGGCCACATATGGAACGCTGGTGGGGCTTCCGGCCATGCACACCAGACGAAGCTCCAATACTTGGCAATTCATCAATAAAGGGACTATGGCTAGCGACTGGGCACCATAGGAATGGTGTTCTCTTGGCTGCTATTTCATCTCAATTATTAACCAAGCTCATATGCAAAGAACCTTTGACTGAAAAAGAGAATAATCTACTTTCAGCATTCACATGGAACCGTTTTTGTCCTAAAAATTAGATCTAATAAATTTCATCAATTGCCCAATTCATTCAACTCTCCAGGACTGATCAGAAGGGATCCAATCATTTAACTCATCAGGCTTGAACCATAAACCAATCTCGAAAATTGCAGTTTCAGGAGCATCAGATCCATGAATCACATTTCTACCAATATTAATAGCAAGATCGCCTCGAATAGTGCCTGGCTCTGCTTCGAGAGGTTTTGTTGAACCTATGAGTCGTCTTGCACTAGCAATAACACCATCACCTTCCCAAACCATTGCCACCACTGGTCCACTGGTAATAAAACCAACCAGACTAGCAAAAAAAGGACGTTCCTTATGCACCCCGTAATGCTGCTCAGCTAATTCCTTACTAGGAATCAATTGTTTTAAAGCGACCAGTTTAAAACCCTTGCGTTCAAAACGTCCAACAATTTCGCCAACTAGTCCTCTTTGCACACCATCAGGTTTGATAGCTAGAAAAGTCCTTTCAACAACCATAAAACTAATTAAATTAATAATGGAGGTATCGTCTTCTGAAAAGTACCCTCTTGGCAAGCAAAGCAATAGGATTAAATACAACTGTTCGTAGACTGCTTGCAAAAAGTTGCAATCTCAAAGGTTTTAACTCTCAACTTTCTTGTTAGAAATTGACCAAATCAAGCCCCAGCAATCAAAAAAGCACGTGGACTGTACAAGACAGTGCCAATTTGTATGGCCTTAATCGCTGGGGGGAAGACTATTTCACAATCAACAAGTCTGGAAATATTGACATTAGTCCTCACAGAAAAAAAGGCTGCAGTATAGATCTGAGACATCTTTTAGATGAATTAAAAGGACGCAACTTAAATCCACCTCTCTTACTTCGCTTTAATGACATTCTCGAAGATAGAGTTCAAAAACTTCATGATGCATTTGCACAAGCTATTCATAAATACGGCTATCAGAATCAATACCAAGGTGTCTTCCCAATAAAATGCAATCAACAAAGACATGTTGTCGAAGAAATCATAAAGATTGGTCAACAATGGCACTTTGGTCTTGAAGCAGGAAGCAAAGCAGAGCTTCTAATAGCTCTATCCATGGTGAATGATCCAAAAGCTTTCTTAATCTGTAATGGCTACAAAGATAAACGCTATATAGAGACAGCGATACTTGCACGTCAACTCGGCAAACAACCAATAGTAGTCATTGAACAAGCTGATGAAGTAGAACGCATTATTACCGCAAGCCAAACTCTTGGAGCACCACCATTAATTGGAATAAGGGCAAAGTTATCAAGTCAAAGTAGCGGAAGATGGAGAGCTTCAACAGGAGTAAATTCTAAGTTTGGACTATCAATACCTGAAATCCTCAAAGCAGTAAAGGAACTAGAAAGCGCTAATCTCCTTCAGGAATTAACCCTCCTGCATTTTCATATCGGAAGTCAAATCAACGATATTGCTGTTCTAAAAAATGCATTGCAAGAAGCAGGTCAAATATATGTTGAATTAACTCGCCTAGGAGCACCAATGGGACACTTAGATGTAGGTGGTGGACTAGGTGTTGACTATGACGGCAGTCGTACCGCAACTACTGCATCTACAAACTACTCACTGCAAAATTATGCCAATGATGTAGTAGCAACTATTCAAGAGTGTTGTAACTCGCATTCTATCAAGGTGCCAACCTTAATTAGTGAAAGTGGGCGTAATCTTTCAAGCCATTTTTCAGTTTTGATTTTTAATGTCTTAGGTACAAGTTCAGTCCCAACAACTATTCCAACGCGTACGGAAAATGAATGCTTAAGTGTTCAAAACCTTCGAGAGACATTAGAAAGCCTTGAAAATATTGACGAGATAAAAGAAATAGATCTGACAAAACTCCAAGAAGCATGGAATGACGCACTGAAGTTTAAAGAAGATGCACTAGCAGCATTTCGGCTTGGTTTTATTGATTTAACCGCTAGAGCTACAGCCGAACAACTCACATGGGCATGCGCCAAAAAAATAACTGATCATATCCCAAACAATCTAGTGATACCCGAAGAACTAAAAGCTCTCAATGCTGCACTTGCCTCCACCTATTATGCCAACATTTCTATTTTTCGTTCAGCTCCGGATACATGGGCAATCGAACAACTTTTTCCAATTCTTCCAATCCACCGACTAGAAGAAAAGCCTAGTCAATTAGGCCATTTTGCAGATCTAACATGTGACTCTGATGGAAAGCTTGCACGATTTGTTGATAATGGGAAAGTGAAAGCCCTACTCGAATTACATACCTTTCACCCAGGTGAAGAGTATTTAATAGGCATGTTCCTTGGAGGTGCCTACCAAGAAGTCATGGGCAATTTACATAACCTTTTTGGAAGCACGAATGCAGTACATATACGTTTAACCAGAAATGGAAAATACAAGCTTGATCATGTCGTGAAAGGGGATACCAAAGGCGATGTACTATATGCAATGGAACATGACTCAGAGCAATTATTAGAGAGTCTACGTATGACAACTGAATCTGCAATAGAGAAAGGAAATTTAAAAATCCATGATGCTCAACGTCTAATGGACCATATAGAAACCAGCCTGCGGAAAAGCACTTACTTACAAGAATAAAATCAATCTAAAGCTTTAATTAACTGATCTCTTGCAAAACCTAAGGCACTGTCAAGTGCTTCTGGATCCTTACCACCAGCTTGAGCAAGATTTGGACGCCCTCCTCCTCCTCCTCCACAAAGCTTCGCAATTGGAGCAAGAAACTTTCCAGCATGAAGACCCTTATCAATAACTTCTGATCCAAAAGCAGTTACTAAAATCACTTTCTTCCCATTGTTCATCTCGGGTATGCCAGCTAATACCACAGCTGTATTAACACCTAATTTGTCTACCAAGGTTTGTGCTGCAGATTGCAAGGCATCTCCAGTCACACCATCAAGACGTTCAATAATATATTGGCTCTTACCAAGAGATATAGCATTGGCAAGCAATAGTGAAGCTTTAGCAGAAGCCACTTCCTCCTGAGCTTTCTCAAGTAATTTGGTCAATGATTTGACCTCACTTTGTAGTGCAATTACTCGATCAACAATCTCATTAGATTGCGCTTTAAAGCGATCGCTGAGAGTCTTAACAACCAAATCACGATCATTCAAATAACTTAAGACACCTTGTCCCGTAATAGCTTCAATCCTACGTATCCCTGCAGCAATACCTGTCTCACTAACAATTTTAAATAATCCTATTTCAGAAGTATTAGAAACATGAGTACCACCACAAAGTTCCATAGAAACACCAGGGATCTCAACTACTCGAACTATCTCTCCATATTTTTCACCAAACATTGCAACAGCACCCGCAGATTTAGCATCATCAATAGACATTTCACTAACAAATAAAGCATGTTCTTCTGAAATCCAAGAATTAATTAATTGCTCAATTTGCATCAACTCTTCTACTTCAATTGGACGTGAAGAGTGAAAATCAAAACGTAAGCGATCAAAGCCTACTAAAGATCCAGCTTGACTAATATCAGAATCAACAATCTTCTTTAATGCTGCTTGTAGCAGATGAGTGGAAGTATGATTTGATCGAACACATCTCCGACAAAAGCTATCCACACTCAGTTGAACAACATCACCCAAATGCAGCGTTCCACTTTTAACAAGGCCTGAATGAACAAAAGCACCTTTTACTCTCCGAACAGCATCAATTTCAATCAAGCAACTAAAATTGTCTGAAGACAAAGTAGTAATAGTTCCTCTATCTCCAATTTGCCCACCACTTTCTCCATAAAACGTAGTGGTATCAAGAACCAAGTCAACCTTATCTCCTGCAGTGCATTTTTTAGAAGAAATCCCATTTATTACGATCGCCTGAACTTCACTTGATTGAGCAAGATTCTGATAACCCTCAAAAGTTGTTTCACCTAACTCAGCAACCACTTTATCAATAGTATCTTGCAGCGTTAAGTCAATAGTCGTAACCGCAGCCTTGGCTCTTAGACGCTGTTGGTCCATTGCTAATTGAAAACCTTGTAGATCAACTTGTAAAGAATTTTCCTCAGCAATCTCTTGTGTTAATTCAACTGGAAAGCCATACGTATCATAGAGCTCAAATGCTTGTTCTCCTGAAATCTCTTTTGGATTAGAAGCAAGTAAGTCATGCAACAATTGCTCACCTCTACCTAGAGTAGCAAGGAAACGAACTTCTTCTTGTTGAAGTTCTCTTAAAATCTTCTCACGTTTTTGAATTAACTGTGGATAAGTAGTTTTCATTAACTCAATAGCAACTTCTGCAATCTGAGTCAAGAAGGGCTTCCTAATTCCAAGCAATCTACCATGCCTGACAACACGTCTAAGCAATCTCCTTAAGATATAGCCTCGACCAAGATTACTAGCTAAAACACCATCGCTTATTAGATGAACGCAGGCACGGGTATGATCACCAATAACCTTAAAAGATATTTTATCCTTCTCATCAACTTCATAGTAGTTAAGCCCAACTAAAGTGGAAGCCTTCTCTAATAATGGGAGAATTAAATCCGTTTCATAGTTATTAGCTGCTCCTTGCAAAATTTGAGCCATCCTCTCTAAACCCATTCCTGTATCAATATTGCAATGTGTAAGCGATTCCAAGTTTCCCGTCGAATCTCGATTGTATTGCATAAATACCAAGTTATAGAATTCAATAAATCGACTACCATCTTCTAAATCAATTTCTTGAGTTCCAAGCTCTGGGTGAAAATCATAATAAAGCTCTGAACAAGGACCACACGGACCAGTTGGTCCAGATGACCAAAAATTATCAGCTTCATCCATCCGAATAATGCGACAAGGATCAACTCCCACAACATCTCGCCAAATAACTTCTGTTTCTTGATCTTCCCGAAAAACACTAACTACTAAATTCTTTGGATCTAAGCCATATACACTTGTGCTGAGCTCCCAAGCCCATTGAATTGCCTCCTTTTTGAAATAATCACCAAAAGAGAAATTTCCCAACATCTCAAAAAAAGTATGATGCCTGGCCGTTTTCCCAACGTTTTCTATATCATTTGTCCTGATACATTTCTGACTGGTAGTAACTCTTTTTGACGCAATTTCCTCATGCCCAAGGAACACAGGCTTAAAAGGAAGCATTCCTGCAATCGTAAGCAATACAGTTGGATCCTCAGGAACCAAAGATGCACTAGGCATAGCTTTATGCCCTCGTTGCTCGTAAAAATTCAAGAATGTAGCCCTTATTTCCTCTCCTGTAAGAGATTTCATTGTGGATTCTGAAGACACTCGTTCAACTTCCATAGCAGACTTGAGAGTTGGGGAAAGAAGCACCAAACATGGCGTAAATTCAAAATAAAAAACAAGTAATTAGCTTCTCATAAAATCTACCTAATTACCTGCCATTATTATCTATGAAATTCTTCATAATCACTATTGTTATTGCTTTCTACAAAGAAAGCAAAATAGAAAAACAATTAGATGTTTAATGCATCCTTCATATGAGCTTGCTCCACGCTACTTGGTTAAGTCAATCTGAAGATTTGCCATCTGATAACTCTCCAGTTTTGTTCCTTTGGGCAGATACATGGCAAATGGCCACTCTCAAAAAACCAAAGACCAGTCCTTGTCCTCATCCTTACTCATTGTCTTCCAAAGAATTAAAAATTTGGTTGGAGAAAAAAAACATATTGCCTAAAGAAGCAATAGATGGAACAGCATGCCTAACACTTCCCAGTAAGTCTGCTCTCAAAACCAGAAAAGCACCTAATGGCAAGGGCTCCGAAGGAGATCAAGAATGGGCGACGCTTCCCTTACTAGCAGGAGAAGCAACCCCAAAAAACTATGAATTGTGGCCATGGAAAATTAATGGTCTCGCACTCAACGCTTGGGACGCCTCAAAATGGTTAACACAATTACCTCTATCTCAAAAAGATTCTGACTTAAGTGAAGAAATACTTTGGTGGACACATTTACAACGTTGGTCTTTAAGTCTGATTGCAAATGGATTATGGCTTCCGCAAATTGCATTAAGAAAAAA
Organism: Prochlorococcus sp. AG-436-K22; assembly: GCA_003212555.1. Taxonomy (GTDB): domain Bacteria; phylum Cyanobacteriota; class Cyanobacteriia; order PCC-6307; family Cyanobiaceae; genus Prochlorococcus_E. The sequence continues at coordinate 15,882 of QCPK01000015.1, forward strand.
TGAATACCAGCATCATCGTGCTCGCTGGGTACCATTACTTAATCAAGAAAATGAACGAAAAAGACTAGAAGAATTTATCCAAAAAATGCCATTAGGAGTCATGTGCTCAATTCCCTGGATAGATAAAAGCAAGGGAAGCAAAAACAACAGTGGATCAAAATCAACAAAATCTCTTTCTGTAGCAAACCCTATTGCATCATCACTGGTTAAACAGGACCGAAATGTAGTGATAAATATCTTAGAAGAAATTCTTGATTCCCAGCTTCGAAAAGACTTTAAGAAGGAGACAACCAACTTAGATCCATTACTAGCAGCTTGGCAAACATCACTTGGATCAACAAATGGATTCATTGATTTGTGCGATGAAGATCTAAAACGTTTAGAAAAAGCTACTAAACATTGGAAGGGAGCCTTATATCCCAAGCTCAATGATGCAAAAACATGCCTTGCACTAATACCACCAATTAATGATGAAACAATATGGACCCTACATTTTCTTTTACAAGCAGAATCGAATTCAGCACTTACAATTTCTGCAGCTAAGGTTTGGGAAACAAACTCCAATAGCATAGATATTGGCGAAATAAAAGTTGCAAAAGCTAGTGAAATTCTTCTAGAAGGCCTAGGCAGAGCAATGCAAATTTTTCCTGCTATCGAACGAGGTCTAGAAACCCCCACACCTCACAATATGCAACTATCTCCAGATGAAGCGTTTGTATTTATTAAAACAGCATCACAGCAACTACGAGACAATGGAATTGGCGTAATACTTCCCAAAAGTCTATCCACAGGCGTATCAAGTCGGCTAGGTATAACAATCAAAGCAGAGCTTAAAGATGCAACTCACGGGGCTCGACCAGGAGACAGTCTAGATTGGAGTTGGAGTTTAATGATAGGTGGTATAGATTTAACTATAAAAGAATTAGAAATACTTGGAAAGAAAAAAAGTCCTTTAGTGAATCACAAAGGTACGTGGATTGAATTACGACCAAATGATTTACAAAAAGTTGAAAGATTTTCTTTTGACCCACCACACCTCAACCTTGATGAGGCATTAACTCTAACTTCCACTACAGGAAATACCCTTCTCAAGCTTCCAGTACATCAATTTAATCCTGGACCAAGATTGCAGTCTGTTTTAGAACAATATCACCAACACAGTTCTCCTCAATCTATACCAGATCCGGAAGGGTTTCATGGGCAACTCAGACCATATCAACAACGAGGTCTAGGCTGGCTGGCTTTTCTATATCAATTTCATCAAGGGGCCTGCCTCGCAGATGACATGGGACTTGGAAAAACTATTCAATTATTAGCATTTATCCAACAATTAAAGAACCAGGGAGAACTGACAAAACCTTTATTACTTATTGCACCAACTTCAGTGTTAACCAACTGGAAAAGAGAATCTATAGCATTTACTCCAGGATTATCTCTTATTGAACACTATGGCACCCAAAGAGCAAAGACCATAGAACAACTCAATCATTCACTTAAGGAAATTGATATCTGTATAACAAGTTACAGCCTAGCCTGTAGAGATAGTAAGCTATTAAACAATATCAACTGGCAAGGTGTTGTCATTGATGAAGCACAAGCTATAAAAAACTCAAAGGCAAAACAAAGTATTGCAATCAGAGAAATTAGCCAAGGTCTAAAACATGATCCCCTTCGAATTGCACTTACAGGAACACCCATCGAAAACCGTATCAGTGAAATATGGTCTCTGATGAATTTCCTAAATCCAAAAGTACTCGGCGAAGAAGCTTTTTTTAATCAAAGGTACAAGCTTCCTATTGAACATTATGGAGATATCTCGTCTTTAAAAGACCTAAAATCACGTGTGAACCCATTTATATTAAGACGACTAAAAACAGACCAATCGATTATTTCAGACTTGCCAAGTAAAATTGAGTTAAATGAATGGGTAAGTCTCAGTAAAGAGCAAGAAAGTCTTTATAACAAAACTGTCGAGACAAATCTACAAGAAATCGCAGCATCACCACTAGGCCAACGCCATGGCAAAACCTTAGGACTACTAACTCGTCTTAAACAAATTTGCAATCACCCTGCACTCAATTTAAAAGAAAAAGAGATTAATCAAAATTTTCTAGAACGTTCATCAAAACTACAAAGACTTGATCAGATACTTGAAGAAATTTTGGAAACCAATGACCGGGCTTTACTATTTACTCAATTCACGGAATGGGGACACTTACTTCAATCTTATCTAATGAAAAAATGGGAAACTGAAGTTCCTTTCCTGCATGGAGGAAGCTCAAAAATACAACGACAAGAAATGATAGATCGATTTCAAAATGATCCACGAGGCCCAAAACTATTTTTACTTTCATTAAAAGCAGGTGGATTAGGGTTAAATCTAACTAGAGCTAATCATGTGTTTCACATTGATCGATGGTGGAATCCAGCTGTAGAAAATCAAGCGACAGATCGTGCATATCGAATTGGGCAAACTAAAAGTGTTATCGTTCACAAATTCATTACCACAGGATCTATTGAAGAGAAAATTAATCAAATGATCTTTGAAAAATCTCAGCTTGCTGAAAACATAGTGGGATCTGGAGAAAGTTGGCTTGGCAAGCTTAGTGTTGACGAGCTAAGCAAATTAGTTGTCTTAGACAACAATGCATAAAATTCCAAACTAATCATGCATGAGACTGAAATAACAACAGCTCTAACTAAAAAAGGACTAGGAGAGCAAGCCTGGTGGGTCGAGCAATGGATGGAACTAATCAACTCATATCGCTATAAAAAACGCCTAGAACGTGCATGGAGTTATGCAAGAGAAGGAAATGTCATATCAATACGCTTCGAGGGTCGAAGGGTTCATGCAAGAGTACAGGGTACAGAAGAAAAGCCATACAAAGTAAAGCTTTGGCTAGATGTTCTAGATGATGAGGATTGGGAATATGTAATTGACGCATTAGCAAAAAAAGCAAAATGGTCAGCTCAATTATTAGCTGGAGTTATGCCAAAAGACATTGAAAATGCTTTTGCAACTACTGGGAAAAGGCTATTCCCCTTTAATCTCCAAGAAGTAAAAAGTGAATGCAGTTGCCCGGATCAAGCAAATCCGTGCAAACATATTAGTGCTATTTATTTTTTAATGGGAGATCAATTTAAAGAAGATCCTTTTATTCTTTTCCAATTGCGTGGAAAAGATAGAACTACATTATTATCAAGTTTAGTCCACAAGAGATTAATGTTAAGTCAAGAAAGGAAACAAGCAACTAACGAGTCTGAGAATACATCTTCTATAAGAGAAAATACCTGTCAAAATAATATGATAACCACTCCAGATCGCTGGTGGGAATATAAGAGTGCATTAGATGATGAACTGGTAGTCATCACACCTTCACAAGAAGAAACAGCTGGTCCTGCAATTGCAGGTGAATTACCATTAGCTTCAAATCCACAATTCCCTGAATCACAAAATAATTTTATGCGAGCGTTACTCTCTTACAGTCAAGTTCAAGCCCAAAAAGCAATGTTGAGCGCAATGAAAATCAAAAACTAAACGAAATTCAACTTATAAGATTTTCATAAATAAATTGCATCGCTAGCAAACTTAGAAACTAGACTCTAACGTTTCTGTTCTCTAGAATAACTCGCACATTCAATCGAGTACAACTTACAGTATTAATAATGATCGGTAGAACCTATGGGAAACAACTCACCAACCGTCATTGAAACGTCAACAAATAACCCTAAGCTTTCCTTACAATGCCAAAGCATAGGTCTAAATACAACTACAATTCGTTCACTGGATTGGGACCGGAGTCGCTTTGATATTGAGTTTGGTTTAAGAAATGGAACAACCTATAACAGTTTTATTATTCAAGGTGAAAAAACCGTTTTAATTGACAGCAGTCATCTGAAATTTAAAAAGATATGGTTAAAAATTTTACAAGAAAAAATTAATCCAAAAGCAATTGATTATTTAGTAGTAAGCCATACGGAACCAGATCATTCTGGGTTAATCAGTGACATCCTTGACCTAAACAACAATATTGAAATTTATGGTTCAAAAGTAGCTATACAATTTCTGCAAAACCAAGTTCATCGACCCTTCAGATCAACCGCTATAAAAACTGGTAATGAGCTTGACTTAGGGGAAAATTCATCTAATGGAATTCACCATAAACTTCAATTTATCAGTGCTCCCAATCTCCATTGGCCAGATACTATTTTCTCATTTGATCATGGAACAAATATTCTTTATACATGTGATGCCTTTGGACTCCATTACTGTACTGATGAACTTTTTGATCTAGAACCTGATGTTATTAGTTCAGATTTCCGTTACTACTACGATTGCTTAATGGGACCAAATGCTCGCAGCGTCCTTCAAGCACTCAAACGAATTAAAAGCTTGCCAGATATTAAAACAATTGCCGTTGGTCATGGACCTTTACTGCATCACAACATAGAGCTATGGCTGAATAATTATCATGAATGGAGTCGTCAACGAAATACTACAGATGGATATGCGGCTATTTGCTATATCAGCCAATATGGTTTTTGTGATCGGCTTAGTCAAGCAATTGCTTTAGGAGCAAGTAAAGCTGAAGCTCAAATTCAACTTGTTGACATCAGAGCATCTGACACTCAAGAACTTAGTGCACTCATTGGAGAAGCAAAAGCTGTAATTTTGCCAACATGGCCAAGTCAAGCTGATACAGAACTTCAGAGTGCAATAGGAACATTACTTGCAGCATTAAAACAAAAGCAATGGGTAGGAGTATATGAAAGTTATGGGAAAAATGATGAGCCAATCGATGTAATTGCCAATCAACTTAGAGGGCTTAGTCAAAAAGAAGCGTTTTCACCATTGAGGATTAAAAAGTCACCTGATGCCAATACATTTCAACGATTCGAAGAAGCAGGAACTGACCTCGGACAACTACTAAACCGTAAAAAGAATATTGCTACTATTAAAAGTTTTGATGGTGATCTAGTCAAAGCACTTGGACGCATTAGTGGAGGTTTATATGTCGTAACCGCAAGTCAAGGTCAAAATCAAGAGAAACGTCGAGGAGCAATGGTTGCCAGCTGGGTCAGTCAAGCTAGTTTCAGACCTCCTGGGTTAACTGTTGCAGTTGCAAAAGATCGAGCCATTGAGTCACTAATGCAAGTAGGCGATCGTTTTGTCTTAAATGTTCTAGAAGAGAATAATTACCAACAACTATTTAGACAATTTCTTAAACGCTTTCCTCCAGGGGCAGACCGTTTTGAAGGCATATCAATAATTGACAATGTTGCACAAGGAGGACCTGTATTAATTGATGCACTTGCATATTTAGATTGTCTAGTAAAACAAAGGCTCGAAACCACTGATCATTGGATCATCTATGCATTAGTAGAACATGGGAATATTTCCAATTCAGAGGCAAGGACTGCCGTCCATCATAGAAAAGTCGGGACCTCGTACTAATGCCAAATCCTGCAATCAATCAATTGCTAGAAGAACAAACAAACAGTAAAAGCGTTATCAATTTTTCTATCGATGATGGATTTATTTCACTGAGATGTCTAAGTCCAAAGAAACTACGGTTTGAAATTGAATATTCCCTCGGGAAAGGTACAACCTCTAATTCTTTTCTTTTTTATAAAAAACAAGACTTAACAGCAGTGTTGGCTAATCCTCCAGGGTCAAATTTTGAAGAAGTATTTCTTCCAGCTTTAAACAAAGTTATCCCCAAAAATCTGAAAGAACTAATAGTCATTGTTGGTCATATCAATCCTAATCGAGTTAATCTTCTTCGAAAGCTATCTAATCAATACAATAATATAACAATAATCTGTTCTAACCCAGGTGGCAAATTACTCAAAGAACTTTGGACTCAAATTAAGCCTACAAACGCTAACAATATAACTCTCAAACCAGACATTCCTCCAATCCCAAAAATTAATTTAATAAAGCAAGAGACTTCTATATCTATATCTAATGGGTATGTAATCAAGTTAATCCCATCTCCAACAGCTCGTTGGCCAGGTGGACTTATAACTTTTGAAGAAAAAACAGGTTTTCTTATGAGTGACAAACTTTTTGGAGCACATATATGTAGTCAAGAATGGGAAGAAAAAAATAGGGTTAGTACAGAAGATGAGCGACGACATTACTTTGACTGTCTTATGACTCCCATGATTAGCCAAGTGAATCGTATTGTAGAAAAACTTGAATTACTGAATATCCGTACCATTGCACCAAGTCATGGGCCCACTATTGAAACGAGTTGGCGTAGTTTATTAAATGATTACCAAAGATGGGGATGTCAACAAAGTAACGCATCTATCAATATTGTTATGCTATTTGCCAGTGCATATGGAAACACCGCAGCGATAGCAGATACTCTAGCCAAGGGGATTAATTCAACAGGAGTCCACGTAAGAAGCCTTAATTGTGAATTTACTTCAGCAAATGAATTAGTAGCGGCTATTCGAGAAGCAGATGCCTATCTCATTGGCTCTCCAACTCTTGGTGGACACGCACCCACCCCTATTGTTTCAGCTCTTGGGACTCTTCTTTCTGAAGGAGACAGGAAAAAGAAAGTAGGTATATTTGGTAGTTATGGATGGAGTGGAGAAGCTTTAGATCTATTAGAAAGTAAATTACTTGACGGGGGCTTTGAATTTGGTTTTAATCCAATCAAAATTAAATTCAGTCCGAATGCAGAAATACTAAAAACGATAGAAGAAACAGGAACAAAATTTGGTCGGAAACTAATTTCAGAAGAAAGAAGACAGCAACGTCGACTAAGTGGGGGAATTAATATAAACAAAAGTGATCCTTCATTATTAGCACTTGGAAAAATTGTTGGATCCTTATCTGTTTTAACAGCTCAAAAAAATGAAGAAGAAAGCAACATTAACAGTGCAATGGTTGCAAGCTGGATTAGTCAAGCCAGTTTCTCTCCTCCAGGAATCACAATTGCTGTAGCTAAAGATAGAGCTGTAGAGTCTCTCCTTCATAATGACGACCTTTTTGCCCTCAATATTCTTAATGAGGATAATCACCACAAATTACTCAAACAGTTTCTCCAGCCTTTTCCCCCAGGAACAAATCGTTTGTCAGGTCTTAATCTCTTAAGGAGTCCAAGAAATCAACCCATTCTGCCAGAGGCTTTGGCCTGGATAGAATGTTGTGTCAAGCAACGTATGGAATGTGGAGACCATTGGTTAATTTATGCAGAAGTTCTGCATGGCAAGGTCCTAGATCAAAATGGAGTGACAGCTGTTCATCATCGTCGTACTGGAGCAAATTATTAATCAAAAATTCTGGTAGACCTAATAAAAGAACACATGTAAATTATTCATATGAATACCAATAAAAATTTACTAGTTATAGCAGCTAGTGATGGGGAAAATCTAAAGCTTGCAAATCGATTTGTATCTTTAGGAAAAAAGATGGGAACAAACCCTGAATTGCTAGATCTGACTAGCCTAGATCTTCCACTATTTAGTCCAAAAAAGCATGCTGAGTTAGGAATTCCATCCACAATAAAGAGTCTTCATTCTCAAATGGTGTCGAACACCTACTGGGTTATTTGTGCACCTGAATATAATGGTTCAATCCCACCTGTGTTAACAAGCGCAATTGCATGGCTCTCAGTACAAGAGTCAGATTTTCGTAGCTTATTCAATGGAAGGCCGATTGCAATGGCAAGTGTATCTGGAGGAGGCTGCATGGAACTGCTTCTATCAATGCGAATACAATTCACGCATCTTGGTGCACAAGTAGTCGGTCGGCAATTAGCTAGTAATAGCAAAAACCCCGCTCAAGATTCATCCATCAACGACATACTAAATAGATTGCTTCAAATGAAAGCATTAACCCTATAAGTCATTAAAAAATTAAACCTATATATAGGGTCTCTAAAAAATCTACAGAAAAAATAATTATCTTCTTCACAACGATAAATTCATTATAAAGCTTATCTATAACTAACATTAACTCATCACATCATCACCTTAAGATCTCTTTTTTTCCGTTGATAGAAATTTGTCTATTGCTTTAGTACACTATATATGTGGTTTGAAATGTAGGAATGGCTAACCTACCCATCCCTAATCAAATGGGTTCTTTCTTTGAAGAAAATTCAATCTTTCATTACAAAGGTTTTCTTCTAATAGAACAGCACAACAAGAGTTGGTTAATTAGGCCAGAAAACAGCCCCTTACTCCTATTACCTTTTAGAACAGATATTTGTTCTTTAGTTGAAGCTAAACAATTATTAGACGATCGACTTTCTGAAAAATCAACAATTCCAGAAGCTGCTTAGTAAATTATAAAAGAGTAAGAATTATTCTAGAGACTGATTGTGCCAAACCTTTAAAATTTGCTGAGCCATCGGCAATGCATGAACTGATCCTCCACCAGGTGTATTTTGAGCAAAAGCAACCACTACTATCTCACTTGATTCATAAGGTGCAAAGCAAGCAAACCAAGCGTGATCAGAGCCACCCGTACTATCTTCCGCTGTTCCAGTTTTACCAGCAGCTGGAGGTAAAGTAGGTAAATTCCTTTTCAGATCTCTACCTGTACCTGAATCAACTACTTTCTTTAATCCTCTCCTAATTGTCTCTAATGTACTAGGTTTAATATCCACTTTTCTTCTATATTTTGACGAGAGCCAATCAATACCTCCATCGACAAAATGAGGAGTAATTAAATATCCACCATTTGCAAAAACAGAATAAGCCCGTGCTAATTGTAAAGGTGTCACTTGAACTACAGCCTGACCAATCGATGCACTAGCAATATCTTCTGGTATCCAAGGTGTTGTTCCAGGTTTACCCCATCCTCTTCCGGCAGAAGCCCACTCTTTATTGCCTACAAAACCTCTACTTTCCTCAAGTGAGGTCTCTACTCCTGTTTGATTATTAAAGCCAAGTTTAATTGCAGAATCATACAATTGTTCAATGCCAACTGCCGCTCCAATCTGATAAAAAAAAGTATTACTAGAAACTCTAAAAGCATCCTCAAAACCAATCTCACCCCAACCTTTTCGATTATGTTCTGGGAAACAATGAGATCCATACTTAATACAAGAGGCCGTTTTTAAACGAACATTTGGTTTAAATTTTCCACTCTCCATCCCAGCCATCCCAGTAACGATTTTCCAGGTACTTCCTGGATCATATGCATTCAAAGCTCTACTTAATAACGGTCTCTTTGATGACAAAAATATTTCCTCAAATTCTTTTTGAGTTCTTATTGATTTTGTAAAAAAATTAGGATCATAGCCAGGTCGACTAGCCATTGCTTTAATAGCCCCTGTATTTGGTTCTAAAACAACTATTGCTCCAGCAGACTTACCCTCAAGTGCTTTTTCTGCAGCCTTTTGTAAATGAAAATCCAAAGTTAATTGTAAATCATTTCCAGAAAGTGGAGGTTGGTAACCAATACTACGTTGGATATTTCCAGCTGCATCAACTTCTAACATTTCTCCTCCCCATTTACCCCGTAAATGTCTTTCAAATACTGCTTCTAATCCACTTCTTCCGATCACATCTTTTATTTTATAACCTTGTCTAGAAAGATTTTTAAACTCGTCAAATGTAATTAATTGGGTATAGCCAAGAACGTGCGAGGCAAAATTACCATTAGGGTAATAGCGAATAAGTTCAGTACTTACTTCAAATCCTGGGAAGATTGATTCATGTTCACTAAAGTGCAATACTTGTGTATTAGTTAAGCTAGTTAATAATACAATACTAAAGTCATTATTTAAAACCCCTTTCTGATAAGATAAATTCAGAGTATCTGGATTAACTTTTAGTAAGATTGCAAGCCTTTTTATCAGGCCTGGTAATTCTTTCTTTCGTATTAAATGAGGTTGTACAATTAAATTATATCTTAATTTGTTATCAGCTAATAACTTACCATTTTCAGTTATAATTTTACCCCTAATAGGGGGATTAGCTACTAAGCGAATACGATTTTCCTCAGAAAGAGTTCTATAGAATGAACCTTTAATAATTTGCAGCCAAAATAATCTAGAAATGATAGATGAAAAAAATATAAGAACGATTAAAGATAATATATTAACTTGATTTGATGAAATTTTATCGTGTCTATTCCTATTAATCACTTTATATAATAAGAAAATAAGCTAGTGGCTTTGTGTAAATCAATCATCTAAATATATCTTTAATTCGTTCATCCTAGATTCTATTCTATTTAGGATAATAACCAACTCAGGATCACTAAAAGTTGCCTTACTATTATTAGCTTTAGGCTTTACTGATACTTCAACTTCTATAACAGGATTTCCTAAGCCTGGAATAACTCGATCAAGTTGCATTCTTACTAATTGCGCATCTTCTCTGCCTTCTTCTTTTAAGATTCCAATAGAAGTATCTGCGGACATTAGTCCATCGAGTATTTTACCTACATTTTCTTTTTTAGCTCGATTAACAATTGCAATCCCTACAGGTAGTGCAGTCTCCATCAAAGCAATATGCCAGATTGAAAATAGATTTTGAGCCATGAAACCTAGATTAATTCATTTGAGTAGCATTTGTAGAGGAGAAATATGGCGTGCAACTATTACTAGAAAAACCTAATGACCAACCGCCAAAAATAGCCAAAGAGCATACTGCTACAAATGGGATAAGAGCTTTTTGTGTGGTCTCCAAAGATAGCCATTCTTTCCATTCACGAAAAAAACGCTCCCTAGCAAAACGTTGCTTTTCTTGCACCTCAAGATTCCATCGCTTTCTAAAAGACTTTGCCACCCACCTCTCAAAAGCACGCTTTTTTGTGACAGCCATTTTACGTTCTATCTCAAGTAACTGACCAGCATTTAAATCAGGATGGAAAGTACTTATCAACTCAAGACTTTTTAAAAACATTTCTATAGATGCATCTTTAATGTTCCGTTCATCTTCTTCTAAATAATTCCAATCAATTTCTGGATAAAAACGGGTACGATTCTGAGCAATTTGCTCTTCACTAATCTGACCGGGCTCTCTTAACCATCTATCCATATTGCTATCTAATCTACGCCAATAAAGAAAAGGATTAAGAAAAATTGTTTTTCCTGATATTTTGATGCTGTCATACTGAAGTCTACGATCAACACCTAATTCAGACTGATTAGCGACTGTCAATGCCATGTATAAGAAGTTAACTCAAAATAGCTATTATTCTTCTTTTTACCAGTCTAAAAACAATAAATACTACGCAAAATTAGCAAAAGATTTAGTTTAATTACTCTATACTCAATAGTTCCTATCAAGGATAGAAGATAAAAAGACTTGTATATCAATGGTTTATATGTTTAATAATACCAAATGGAACTTGCGTGAAACGGGTTTTATAGAGACTTATTTGCATTCATTCCTTACCCACTGGAGAGAGTCTAGATCTCCAAGATCAAATACTAGTCTCCAATTAGAAAAAGCACCTTTGAGATTACCTAACTCCAATTTTACAATTGCTCAATTGGAGTACACTTTCTAATACTTCGGGTTAATCCTAATTGCGTTGCTGTAATCAAATATGCTCTATAAAATTTCCATCATTATATTTTGAAGTCCAAGGTTGAAATGAAAATCTGCTGTCTCCGAATTTGTTTTTGACGAACAGAAAACATTGCCTCAGCCATTGTCAATATAGCTCCCGTACCTATTACCCAAAGTTCTCCCAAAGATATAAACGATTACTCTTCCTTCTAATCTAATCCAAGTATGTGAAAAGCTCCTTATACAATTTCTCCTTTGAGATGATCACAACGTACTGCAGCGAAGTCAGGGTGAAGTGCCTACTTGAGATACCTTGTCACTCTATCACTTGAAAATTGAAAAGATTCCACGACGAAGTATATCTTTTAATCTATAACTATATTTTGTAGTCATTTTCATTCCCACTCTATAGTTCCAGGTGGCTTACTAGTTATGTCTAGGACAACACGATTAACTCCTTTTACCTCATTTACAATCCGATTTGAAATTGTCTCTAGAAGTTCATTTGGCAGCCGAGACCAATCTGCTGTCATACCATCTTCACTAGAAACACATCTTAAAACAATTGGCCATGCATATGTTCTCTGATCACCCATTACACCAACTGAACGAACAGGCAATAAAACAGCAAAGGCCTGCCAGATATCATGATATAAACCAGCTTCTGCTATTTCTTCTCTGACTATTAGATCTGCATCACGAAGACAATTTAATTTTTGATTTGTCACTTCACCTAATATTCTAATTGCTAAACCGGGTCCAGGAAAAGGGTGACGTTCAACAATCTCATCTGGCAAGCCTAAAGACCTCCCAACTTTTCTTACTTCATCTTTGAATAAAGTTCTCAACGGTTCAACTAACTTAAACTGTAAATCCTTAGGCAATCCGCCTACATTATGATGACTTTTTATCTTTACTGCGATTCTCTCACCCGTTTTTGGATCAATGTTAGTTCCTGCACTCTCGATCACATCAGGATACAAAGTTCCTTGAGCAAGATAATCAAAAGGTCCTAAACGTATACTCTCCTCCTCAAAAACACGAATAAATTCAGTACCTATAATTTTTCTCTTCTCTTCAGGGTCAGTAACACCTTTTAGTTTCAAGACAAAGCGCTCTCTAGCATTAATATATTCGACATTGATATTAAATTTCTGATCAAAAAACTCCATTAAGAATTCAGGCTCACCTTTCCTCATGAAACCTTGATCAATAAACATACATGTAAGTTGGTCGCCTATAGCCCTTTTCAAAAGAAAAGCAAGTGTAGAAGAGTCAACTCCACCGGATAATGCCAACAAAACTTTTTTCTTTCCAACTTGATGTCTCACATGAGAAATTGCTTCATCTATAAAAGTCTTTGTGGTCCAATCAGGCTGACAACAACAAATGTTATATACAAAATTCCTAATCAATACCATCCCTTGAGTAGAGTGAACAACTTCAGGATGGAATTGGACACCATAAAAACGATTTTCATGTGATGCAATTGCAGCATCTAAAGTATTCCCTGTATGAGCCAGGCTTACAAAATTATCGGGTAATTTCTGCACAGAATCTCCATGACTCATCCACATAATCGAACCATTTTCGACATTAGTTAATAATGCAGTTGGATCATCTACTTCCAAAGGGGCTTTTCCATATTCAGCTTTCCCAATTGCTGAGCCAACAACACCTCCCAATTGCTGAACCATAATCTGCATTCCATAGCAAACCCCTAAAACAGGAATACCTAAATCCCAAATAGCTGGATCAGGGCTAGGGGCACCCTTTTCATAGACTGAACTAGGGCCACCGCTAAGAATGATCCCTTTGGGATCAAGTTCTCGTAATTGTTTTGCAGTTGTGGTATAACCCAAAACCATTGAATAGACTTCTGTTTCTCTAATCCTTCTTGCTATTAACTCAGAATATTGTGAGCCAAAGTCAAGAATGATGATGGATGGCTTCCGATCAATTTTAGAATTAGAATCGTCCATATCTAAACAAAAATCAAAAGGTTCTTAGAAACTCAGAATAGATACAATTTCAAATGATACTAGTCTTCTAACTTCAACCCAAGAGATTTCATTTTGTTGAAAGCATAAGGGCCAGCCCACCTTAATTTTCTTTTTCGATCAAACATAATTGCACCTATCTCAATCGAAGAAGATACATATCGTTGGAGATATTGTTTACTTCTTTTCTCAACTTCTAAAGCTAAGCGAGCCCAAAGCCTTTTAGCACTAGTTAAATCATTTCTTTCTAATATCAATAAAGCTTCCTCAACAGAATTTGCACTCTCAAACCCCTTGATAAAAGTAGAAGATATACCCTCCTTAAATGCCAAAGCAATTAAAGTTTCTAAGCGATTATCAGCTAAATGATGATGTGTATGAAAAACACCCCCAGCTAATTTAATAAGTTTTCCATGATATCCAAATAAAAATAACTCTTTAACCTTTTCTTCTGCTGCTGAAACAAGTAAAGGGCCTAACCAGTTACCAGTTTTAATAATTTGATTAGGAGGTATCCCATGATCTAAGGCTAAGTTGAAACCATTTTCACCAATCACAAAGATTAGAGAACCTGAAAAACTTTCTTGTAAGCAACGTCCTCGCAAAGATTCAATTGTCTTTTGCAATTGTTGAGGTGATGCACTTACCTGTACATCAATCTGAGTTCCAATTAAAGCAAGTCCATCAACAACACCAAATGCATGATTACTAGTTTTCTTCGCTAATTCTTTTCCACAAGGAAATATTATTTCTAGTCGAAGCAAGTATCCTTTCTTATAAAAAGGGTAAAGATTAAAAGTCAACAATTCTCGAGCAAATTCAGAAATAGAGATTTCATAGGTTGAAGAGTTTTTCCCGACCCCATAACCAGGAATAATTTTCAACCAATTCTTAGATTCAGCCAAGCTCTTTTCAAGAGTTTGTTCCTGATTAATCTTTATAAATTCTAGACAAGTCCATATTTCTAAATCACGTGTTAAATCTAATCCTGCAGCAGAGTCACAATTACTGATAGCAATTGCCTTTTCTCCGCTATCCAATAAAGCTGCCGATCTAATAGGAACAAATATTGACTCCTGATTATTAGAAAAATCAATCCTTTGTTTAGCATCAACCGATTTTTCAGTTAAAGCCTGAGCTGCCGCTTTAGCTGCTGCTGTTACCCAAATAGGAAGAGTGAATCCTCGCAAATCAACAAAAGAAGTAATGAGTCAAGAAATTTGCTTGATAGTTTTTTAAGATAGCTTTTATAGGTACTTCTTCTATGCAAGACAAACTTACGTTAATGATCCCAGGCCCAACGCCGGTACCAGAAAGAGTCTTAAAAGCCCTAGGGAAACATCCTATTGGCCACAGAAGTCAAGAGTTTCAACAAATTGTAAAAAGAACAACTGAACTCCTTAAGTGGCTGCATCAAACGAATGGGGACGTGCTAACAATCACTGGTAGTGGCACTGCTGCGATGGAAGCAGCAATTATTAACACTCTTAGCCAAGGCGACAAGGTCATCTGTGGAGAAAATGGAAAGTTTGGGGAAAGATGGGTAAAAGTTGCTAAAGCCTATGGCCTAGATGTCACAACTATAAAAGAGGATTGGGGGAAGCCTTTAGATCCTGAGAAGTTTAAATCTATCCTTGACAAGGACGATGAAATCCGTGCAGTAATAATAACTCATTCTGAAACATCTACAGGCATTATTAATGATTTAAAGGCAATAAGTAGGCACGTGAAGGCTCATAGAAATGCGATAATAATTGCAGATTGTGTAACGAGTCTTGGTGCATGTAATGTTCCAATGGATGAATGGGGAATAGATGTAATAGCATCCGGCTCTCAAAAAGGTTACATGATGCCCCCGGGACTCAGTTTTGTCGCAATGAATGAAAATGCTTGGGAAGCAAGTAAAAGATCTAATCTTCCAAAATTTTATTTAGATCTTCAATCTTACAAAAAATCTATAGATAAAGATAGCAATCCATTTACACCAAGTGTGAACCTATACTTTGCACTTGAAGAATCACTTTCAATGATGAAAGATGAAGGTCTATCTTCGATATTTAATCGACACAAAAGGCATATGAATGCAACTCAGGAAGCAATGAAATCAATGGGTCTTGATCTTTTTGCAAAGGATGGTTTTGGGAGCCCCGCCATTACCTCCGTAGAACCGACTGGCCTAGATGCAGAAACAATACGAAAAACCGTAAAAGTCAACTTTGATATTCTTCTTGCAGGTGGGCAAGATCATCTCAAAGGCAAGATCTTCCGTATTGGCCATCTTGGCTTTGTCAATGATAGGGATATTATTACTGCAGTGGCTGCAATAGAGTCAGCTTTAGATCAACTCAATGAATTAAAAAAACCTCTAGGAACAGGAGTTGCCACTGCTACAAAAATCCTAAACAAACAATCCAATTAATTTTCTTGGACATCAAGTTAATCAGGCAGTCTTAGGGACCAAAGTCTTAAGCAGCAATATCATGATTGCTAACCCTTTCTTCATGCCAAATCTCCTCAGCATCGACATCATTAGAAGAATTATTTAGCAGACCCTTACATTCTTGCAAAAGCTGATCTACGCCATCAAGCATAACCATCTCTTCATCTGATTGGACATCTTTAGATTCAGTAGAACGCAACTCTAAAGATTCGATTCGCTGCTCAAGCGTCACCAATCTTTGTGAAATTGCAGCCACTGTCTGAGCAAGATCTTCAGCAGTCCGAGTTATTCTAAATGAACAAGAATTGGGCATTTAATGAAGTTTGCAAATGAACTA
>QCPK01000016.1 GCA_003212555.1 Prochlorococcus sp. AG-436-K22
AAGCCTTTTATTGCAATGGATTTCAACTTTGAAAGATAAAAAAATATATTATACCCATTCAAAAAAAACCGGTTATGAGTAATTTTGTAATCATTGAGAACTCTTTTGATAAATTTAAGCTGTTATCGACTAATATCTGTTGAATTTTTAAAGGCTGGTCTTATCGAATACCAAGAATTATCTATAAGCTTTTCATTAGCAGTTATTTTTATTGCATTTATAGTCCTTCAGGATAGTGGTGACGACGATGACCAAGGTGGTGGATTAATGCAGCCCGTGTACCAAGGCTATAGAAATAATTAAAGTAACTCAATATAAGCAACAACCTTATTGAAATTTAACCACCAAAATCTTAATAGAATTCTGACCATGCCAACAAAGGGGTAGAATGTAAAGAGAATCTAAAGACTCATGCAATTCCTGTCATGTCCTTCTAATAAAGGCATGGAGATAATTGATGATTATCTTTCAAAGCGAATACAGGTACTTAGGGGAAAGGATCGCGATTCAATAGTTCTGGAGTTTAAGGAATGGATCCTAGAAGAAAATTCAGATGGGGACGAAATATGGACAATCCCAGATTTAACTGACGAAGGATTGCTGGACTTCTTCAGGAGAGCCATTTCAAGAAAATAATACTTATTCAATTAGTTTTGAGTTAAACATTCCATTAGCAAAAAAAAATTACTGCTCGTGCTTCTGTTCTGAAGCAATCTGAGCTTTTTCAATCTCTTCAATTGATAAGGCCTTAACAAAATCGCTGAAATCGCATTTTTCCTTGCCATCATCAGCTTGTATTCCATAACCCGCTGCAAGGCAAAGCTTATCTCCATTCCCGTCGAATTCTTGCTTATGTTGTTCTATGTAAGAAGTAAGTTCTTTCCCTCTTAATTTCTGAATTTTTTTGGTCATTAAAGAAGGTATTCTTTTTTTAAAATGACAAAATTATTTATTCTCGCATCATTAAAGTAATATTTTTTAAGGAAAAGCTTATTTTCAGCTTGGCAAAACAAAAAGATTAATTGGTTTTGGCTAAAACCTTTTCAATGAAAATTCTTAAGAGCAATAGGCGATTAAGGCTATTTCTTGTAGAGCAATGATTAGCCTAAATATTATAGATAGCTTCAATTCTAGTAATTATATAAGTATAAAAATGGGACTTTATATATCATTAAGTATCTTTAAAAATAATTAATCTCCCTACATAAGAAAAGTTGAATCGGTCAAAAGAGAATAATACTTACTAGTAAATAATTAATCTGAGATATCCTTTAACATTTTAACTAAAGTTATGTGTGCATCCTTGCTATCTAAAAGAGTATGCTCAAAGGGAATATTAATTCCTTCTCCATCTACCTCTATAGTCATATAATTTGAATTAATTTCCAACATTTTAACAACCTTAGGCTCTTTAATTTCAGCATAATGAATTACATATTTAATAATAGAATCATTATGATCTCGATTCATATGATTACATATTCTATTGCTTACTGCTTTTGTTATAGGTTCATTAATCATAATGAGAATCTGATTAGCTAGTTGTCAATTAAATGTAATTCTTTAAAAAAGAACTTTTCATTTTCAGATTTTATCCCTTCTAAATCAAATTTTTGAATAGACCTACTTTCGAGGACCCATTGTTCGTGGAGACCTAAAGGAACAAATTTATCTTCATATAAACATTTACCACTTCTAGGTTGTTTAGATAAAGGATCAAAATATTGACTGTTATAAGAGGTGGATAAGTATCCTTTAGAAGTATCTTTAATTTCTTTAGTAAGTATATTAATTAAGGCACCATGCATATTTCTATTCACCATAGTTACAATATCATCTTTAATTCTATAACTATCTCCTTTACTCTGACCTCCAACCAATACCTCTAAGCCGACATGATTAACATCTCCGCTGGTAAAAGTATTGCCACCATGAACATCCTCAAAACTTCTTTTGACTCTATGTATAGCAACTTCCCAAAGCTGAGATGAAATTAATTTAGTAATTTTATCATCTTTTATATCCCTAACCTTAGTCTTCAAATCACTAGTTAGAAAGAAATTTCCTTTATATATTGTAGAACCTTTTTGATAAATACAAGAACCAGAATATCCTTTGAAATCTTCATTCCAAGAATAACGGTTCTCATAAGCCCTTCTAAATAGGTTCTTGCAGTCAGAACCAATTTTAAAATCAGCTTCAGGCATTGAAAGTAAGGTGCAGTATCAAGGAAAGGATTATACTTATCTTACTCATTTTATTGTTTTTTTCAATTAAAAGGCTATTAATCTAAATTTCGCTTAAAGTACATGAGTATTTTTTAAAATCAAAACTTACATTAACGGAATTTATAATATTGGGTTAAAATCAAAATTATTTGGGAATTCATTCTTTGGCTATCGAACCTGAGGTTATTCCGAATAACAGCAAAGAGGGTGATACAGCTAAAGTTCTTTACCCAAAATGGATTCAAATATCTCTTCTTTTAATTTTATTCACAATATTAGTATTTTCGCTTAAAGCTATATTTACGGTTCTCCTTATGGCTGTTGGGCTGATATATATTTGGCGACAGGCATCCAAGCTAATTACTGAAGATTAGAATTTTATAAAAGAAAAAATTTTTAATTATATTCGCCAGGTACATCATTTTTCTTTACTGTAACCTTACCAACCTTTTTACCCGAAAATCTAAGCAGCTCATCTCCAGAGAATTCATATCCTAGCTTTAAAGCTATTTGGGCTACATCATCAGCTGTAGAGCAGGAAAGGACATTGCTTTTTAAAGATGGTTCTTCCTGCATTCTATGCAGGAAAGCCTTTAGTTGTTCTAATGTCATATATTTATTCTATCTCTTAATGGGCATATCTCCATAAGATACTTCTGAATATTAATCAAAGGTTATGAATAAATAAGACACATATATTTAATGTTTTAAAATGATAGATGAGTGTTGAAAACTAAAGAATTAAAAGTAAACCCAAAGCAGCTTATATTCCTAGGGTTGATTTATAAAACTATTCATAGATATATGATTATTTTATCCTAAAATTAAAATTTGAATTGCCATCAAAATAATTCACATTAATAAAAATAGGACATAAGCTCCTTTTAGTCACTCTTAACTCATGGGAGCATAGTTAAGGAAATACTTTTTCTTATGGAGATCTTCCCAAAAACATTAATGATCCTAGGAAGTGGCGAGCTAGGAAAGGAACTATCTATTGCAGCCCAAAGGATAGGTTGCAAGGTTATCGCATGTGACAACTATCAAGATGCACCAGCCATGCAAGTTGCTGATGTTGGAATTGTTTTAGACATGAGTAATGAAAAAGAGCTTCAAAATGTAATTAGAACTTATAGGCCGGATTTTGTTATTCCAGAAATAGAAGCACTTGCTGTAGAAGCTTTAAAGGAAATAGAAAAAGAAGGCTTCAAGGTAATACCAACAGCAAGTGCTACTTCCATCACAATGAATAGAGATCAAATAAGAAACCTAGCCTCTAAAAAACTGGGCATTAAAACCGCCCGCTACGCATACGCCAGAAGCAAAGAGGAGTTAGCAGAGGTTTCTGAAATTATTAAATTTCCTTTTTTAATAAAACCTGTAATGAGTTCTTCAGGGAAAGGTCAAAGTTTAGTAGAGACTAAGGAAGATCTCTTTAAATCATGGGATTTAGCAATTCAACAAGCCAGAGGGTATTCAAGCCAGGTAATTATTGAAGAATTTATAAACTTTGACTTAGAGATTACACTCTTAACTATCAAGCAATCTAATGGCGAGACACTCTTCTGTCCTCCAATTGGTCATGTGCAAAAAGATGGAGATTATCAATGCAGTTGGCAACCACAAGAACTCAAAGTTAAACTACTTGATGAAATGAAATCAATAGCAAGAAAGATTACAAAAGAACTGGGTGGTGAAGGCCTATTTGGTGTGGAGTTCTTTATAAGAAATGAGGAAGTTATATTCTCTGAATTGTCTCCTAGGCCTCATGACACGGGCCTTGTTACACTTATTAGTCAAAATATTAGTGAATTCGAATTACATTTAAGAGCAATCCTAAAACTACCAATTCCTCAAATCACTTGTGAGTCTCCTTCTGCTAGCAAAGTAATTCTCTCAACAGGCCCAATTAATAAGGTTGCTTATACAGGACTAGAAAAAGCCATGAAAATTGAAAATACACAGATACTTCTTTTCGGCAAACCAAACGCAAGGAAAGGAAGGAGAATGGGAGTTGCACTATCAAAAGGAACGGATGTGCAAGAGGCAATAAGAAAAGCTGAAAAAGCCTCAAAATATATAGATATTATAGAGAAACAACCTGAGTAAAAATTGCCAATTATCTTAGATTTGCTTCTTAATTAGAAAACTCAAAAAATAGTTCGCGAAAATCTCTTAATGATCACTAAAGAAATAGAAATCAACCTAAGCTGTGAGTTGATGGTAGCTTTCATTTGATTTGACACACATATCATGCTAACAAACCTCAATCTCTGCTCAATATTAGAGAAATACTGCTATTCAAAAAAAATAACCGATAAGGAGATTGATTTCTTAGAGAGAAATTGGTTTAATTCCTTAAATAGCATGCATTACAATAGGTATCCAGGGATTGCTCCTGCTATTGTTTGTGACGAAGCTAATGTACCAAGGGGAAGTTATTGGATAACTTGTAATGCAGCCTTGCTTGACAAGCTAAGACCACTAGAGGCAACTAAAAGCAGAAATGCTAGGGTCCTTGAAGTACTTCTTCAATCAGGGCTAGTGTCTGCGTGAAAGCCTAGATTAATATTTTTAATTTGATTAATAATATTGATTTCATTAAAAAGTAGTGATACTTCTATTTATAAAGATAAAACTAACTTCGAAAGATATAACACAAGCGCAACTATCTAAAAAGATTAATCTATTAGCAATTATGGCTATAGAATAAAATTAAATTTATTTCCCAGAACTTTGATAAATGTCACATTTATCAATCTAAGCTGTTATATTTTTTTCTAAAGTATACCTAAGGAATTATCAAGCATGGCAAATGAAGAAGGTGGTGGAATGGTACCTGGTCTTGCAGCAATTGCAGTTTCAGTTTTATTTGCTGCAGGCATAGGCTTTATAATTCTACATTTCATACCAACAACACCATTTTAATTAATAAAATAAGATTTCCCAACCACTGGGTCGATAAATCGAACTCTATTCATAAGTTTCAAATTAGCCTCTTCTATTGAACCTTCAACAGAAATAAAATTGTTAAGAAGTCCAGTAAAAATAGCATCCCCACCTGTAGTGCTAGAGATTAAAGTCTTTGGATTTAGTTTTTGAAGAATATCTGGTAGCACAGATCTACCTTTAATAAAGGAACCAGCCAAAGGTAGACTCAGATTTACAACTGGAGTTATAACAGTATTTATTTGACGTGACTTAATGTTTTTATCAAGGAAGCCATGAGGTTCAATATAAAATGAAAAGTTTTCATTGGAAACAATATATCCATTCTCTATTGTTGGTACTCTTGCTCCTTCAGTTGCCTCAATATATATTGAGGCAAAATTAGTTACTTCACCAGGGACAAGTTTTTGTTTCTTCCAAAAACCTAATCGGTCAACAACTTTAAAAGCACTTGGAGAGCAAATAACAGAGACTGATCTATTAAGAAGTTCTAAAGAAGGCGGGTGAGCATGATCCGGCAATCCTTGAGTAAGAAGTAATAGATCAATCCTATCTGGTACTGGAATGTCATTCGTTAGTTCTCCCTTTATTAGCCAAGGGCCTGGAGAAAAGACAAGGTCCCCTGTCAGCCAAGGATCAATGAGTATTTTAAAACCATCAAGATCAACAAACCAACCACTTGAGCCATAATAAGTAACCACAAAATTCATTTCTATATCTAATGGAATCAAACTCAAAAAATACTAGGAAGGCGATCTCATAAAAAGATGGCTTCGTAGGGAATAGCTTAAATTGACTTTAAGCATTAAAGGGTGAAGAATTGGGGGAAAATTCATGGCTTCACAAAAACACACTTAAAGCTTAAAAATATTAATATAAAAAAAATACAGGTTGAATAAGTGTCTCGCTCTAAATTCGTCCTTAATTGGCAAAAAAAAGAGACCTTAGCCAATTCCCTTTATTGTTTCACCTAGTATTATTCCTATGTCTTATGAATCTGGTAGCCTTGAATGCAGAAGGCTCGTAGAAACAAAAGAGAATCTGATTCAAATAATGCAAGCACTAGACTGCTTAAAGGATGTAGACCATTTAAAAGATAAGTTAAAAGAGATTTATAAAGAAATAGAAGAAATGCATGAGAAAAGAAGGGTGCTTGAAAATGAGGAGTAGTGCGTCAAGAAAATCTTAATGCTTACTTTTTCACCCTTAGACGACGGGTTTGATCATTCTTCAAGGTGGTATCAACAAGGTCTATATAGCCCCCTTGAGCAGAACTGATCACAAAAAGAATAATAAAACCAAACCCAGCCATTAGAGAAACAGCCATCTCAAGTTTAGTTAAATGCATAGCAACAAGGAAAAGTGAAGCCATGGGGATATTAATAAAAAATCTTTTTTAAAAATAAAATTAATAAATTAATTATAACTGATCTGCCTTATTAGGGAGCTTTGAGTCATAAAATTCAATAACGTTATTAAGCATCTCTATAACTACCTTATTGGAACATTTTGTCTTTTCCTGAAGGCGCATGCAAGCTTCTTTGATATTTACAAAAGCATCCTCACAAACTTCATTGAGCTCGTCCTCTGTGTACCTATTATTAATCATGAATAGAAAAGTGTTGATCTAAGTTCATAAATCATACTACAGCTTAGAATTTCAGTGCTTTAACAAGGCTCAAGATGAATTAATAAATAATCTTGAATCTAATTATAAAAAGCTTTGGCTTAAAATAGTATGACAATTAAAAATTAAATAAATCAATTTAATAAATCCAAACAGATAAATTATTTATAAAATCTAAGAAGAGAAAAAAGCTTTATAAAAAAAGACAATTTCTTTTAAAAGGTTAAAGATATAACTTTTTAAAAGAAAGGTAAGGTTTTAAATTTTAGTATTTTCGAATATACAAGTAAAATTATTATTAAGAGCTTTCAGCTCAATTTGTATTTAGAGCTTGATTCTAATGAATTACATTCATTAGAATCAAAAATATCATAGTAGGGACGATCCTCATAATCAGAATCACTACAACATATGTCAGCATAAATACTTTCTAAAAGATCATAAGCTTCTTCATATGTCTCAAACTCTCTAACAGTTACTTCATCTTCAATGCCATCATGACGTCTAATCCTGAACTTCATTTTTTTTTTTTACTTTTCAACTATTATAATCAAAAAAATAGTAAAAGAATGTAGTTATTTTAAATTACTTAGAAAACAATATCTAAAAGTCTTAGACATATTTAGCTAAGCATAAGAAGAATTTATATTAGATTTATAACACCACCTCATAGTAAAACTTGAGGATATTCCAGATTAATATAGCAATCAAGTTCTTAGTTATACGACTTGATCAAAAAAGTTCATGAGATAATTAGCTTTTTATTTTCTACCTGATGAGATAAGGAAGAAGAAAAAACATATCGCGGAAACAAAAATTTATTGTAAAAAAATCCACATCTTAAACTTTTGACCTTTATAGTTGTTTTGAATATTTAAAAATTGGAGTGAATCATTGTTTAACAAAGATGAAAAAAGGGCCCTTACACGTCTAGCTGTTCTTTCAATTGGCTGGGGCTTAGGGCTTGACCGTTTTTACGAAGGGCGTACAAAAGATGGACTGCTTTCCATAGCTGGATGGAGTCTTATTTTTGCGACACTTCTTTATCTATCGCCTTGCCACGGTGTTGACTATGCAGATGGGGTGAAGAATTATTCGGAATTCGATTTCAATCCACTATCAATATTTCCAATTGGCTTTGGAACATATGGAATAATATTAGTTATACGTAAAGGCTTTAAATTACTGCGCTCATTTGAATCAGCAGAATAAATTTAGAGCTAATTAGCTAAACTAATAATAAATATATTATTATTAGTTTAGCTAATTATATTTAAGAATTTTGATAATATCTTATTGTTATTATTAACTAATTAAAAATTTCAGATTTTTCTTACTACGCAAATCTAATTATAATCCTTTTCAAAGATGGTATTAATTAGCCTTACTAGAGCTTCAAAGGATTTTGGAGTAAGAACTCTGTTTAAAGATCTTGACTTATATATAAGTAAAAATGAACGACTTGGTTTAATTGGACCTAATGGATCAGGTAAATCAACACTATTGAAGATAATTGCAGGCGAAGAACCTCTATTAACAGGTGAAAGAACATGTTCTTCTTCGATACGTATAGCTTTAGTTGGTCAAGAAGATCGTTTAGATAAGGAAAAAACAATTCTAGAAGAAGTACTTAAAGGCTGTGGAAAAAAAAGAGATTTATTACTTAGATTCAATGAACTTACGAAAGAGCTTGAAAGAAATCCTCAACAAAGCAGTCTTCTAAAGCAATTAGGACACTTTAGTGAGCTCATGGATGATGCTAATGCTTGGAATATTGAACAGGAATGCAAAGAAATTCTAATGAGGCTTGGAATAGTGGACATTCACAAAGCTATTAAAGAACTTTCTGGTGGATATATAAAAAGAATAGGCTTAGCCTCAGCATTAGTATCAAATCCTGATGTTCTGCTCCTTGACGAGCCAACAAACCATCTAGATGCTTCTGCAGTTGAATGGCTTCAATCCTGGTTATCAAAATATAAAGGTGCGCTTATACTTGTGACTCATGACAGATACTTTCTTGATCAAATAACAACAACAATGATTGAAGTTGATCGCGGTAAAGTATCTAAATATTATGGTAACTACAATGAGTATCTTCGCAAAAAGGTTGAAAATGAAGAATTGTCTGCTATCTCAGAAAAGAAATTTCAAGGCATATTAAGAAAAGAATTAAACTGGTTAAAACAAGGGCCTAAGGCAAGAAGTACCAAGCAGAAAGCAAGACTTCAAAGGATTGCTGAAATGCAAGCAAAATCTGCATATGAGCTCAAGAAAAACGTTGAAATGAATTCGGCATCAAGAAGAATTGGAAAGAAAGTAATTGAAGCAATTAATTTACATGTGACTGTTGATGGGAGACAAAATACTTCTTATCTATTAAAAAATTTCAATTATAGCTTTACCCCAGAAGATCGTGTAGGAATCATTGGGCCAAATGGAACTGGCAAATCAACTCTATTAGACCTTATCGCAGGCAGAAGAGAGCCTACTCAAGGATCTATAGAAGTTGGAGAAACTATACATATTGGTTATTTAGATCAACACAATAATGAATTAACAAATGGGCAGGGGTTGCAAAGAAAGGTAATAAATTTTGTAGAAGAAGCTGCTACAAAAGTTGAGATCGGGAACAAACAACTTAATGCATCAAAATTACTTGAAAGATTCCTATTCTCTCCATCTGAACAACATAGTCCATTAGAAAAACTTTCAGGAGGGGAAAAACGAAGACTAAGCTTGTGCAAGATGCTTATTCAATCACCAAATGTATTACTATTAGATGAGCCGACTAATGATTTAGATATAAAGACTCTTAGTGTATTAGAAGATTTTATTGATGATTTTAGAGGATGTGTTGTTATTGTTTCCCATGATCGGTACTTCCTTGATAGAACAGTAGATAGGATTTTCAACTTTGAGAATCAACAATTAATAAGACATGAAGGAAATTACACTTCATTTTTAGGTTACAAGAAGTTAAAAGCTAATAAGCAAGGGGAAAGTGGAAGTTTTCTTATAGAGAAGAATAAGAGCCAAAAAAAAAGTACTTATTTGTCTAATAAAAAGAAGCGCAAAGGACTTATCTTCAAGGAAAAAGAAGAAATTAAAGAAATAGAAAAAAGCTTACATAGATTAGAAGAAAGGAAATTAATTCTTGAGAAGAGTATTTCTGAAGCTAGTGTTGAAACTAATATTTCTTCTTTAAGTCAAGACCTAGCAGAAGTGACTGAAAAGATTCAAAATAAAGAAGAGAGATGGCTATTTCTTAGCGAATTGGACATTACGCTTAATTAACAAAAATAAGATATTTTACGATATATAAATGTTCGCCTAAAGTTTTTCATGTGAAAATCATCTGCGATTCCTACCTCCGCCATATCCACCGCCGCCTCTAGAGTCTCTACGAGGTTCAGCCTTATTAACACGAATATTTCTGCCCATCCATTCAACATCTTGTAAATCATCAATTGCTTTCTGCTCATCTTCCTGATTGGCCATGTCCACGAATGCAAAACCACGCTTCCTCCCAGTTTCACGATCTAGTGGTATTTTGCAATCTTTAACTTCGCCATAACTGCTGAAAACGCCAATGATATCCTCCTGCTCAGCATCAAAAGAAAGATTCCCAATGAAAATCGTCATAAAAATAAGGACCTAATTAAGTAAGAAAAAAAAGAATGGTCCTCAAGGAAGTTCTTTAATTGTCAAAGCCTCTTGGGCTTAATACAATCTAGAGAGCCATTTGGAGCAGTCATATATAGTTTATTACAATACTGCCTTCAATCAAAATACTTAATAAAGAATTTAATCAAAAGATTTCTCCAAAACATTTACTAACGCATACAAGATCAGTATCGTTAATTCAACTAAAACCATCAAATGACGAACGCAGTTGAATTCGGATCGTTTTATAAACTTCTCCAAGCAGCAAGAGATGGAAATAAAGAAAAAAACAAAGAGCTGGAATGGATGTTAGCTGAGTATGAACATGCTAAGGATGCAAAGAATTCTTATGACGAGTTAGGTCAGATATTCTGCCATCACGGAGTTATGGAGTTATATGATTATACTGGTACAGACGATATTAAATACATTCATGGTTTAACTAAACCTGTTTGGGATTATCTACACATAAGAATGAAAATAAGCTTATCAGAATATATGATTAAATCTATGTTGAATCATTCAAAAGAACACAAATTAGCCAGCAAGATGTCTGACAAATGGGGCTTAGAAACTGATGAAATAGAAAGTAATTTAGAAGATTTAGCTAAATATGTAGCAGAAGGAATTGTCGAATTGATCATTTAAATTGATCTAGAAGCTAATCCCTGCAAACATTAATAGGTATTCACATGCCAGTGAATCATGACCTGAATATAAAGTTTATTAATTCAAAGCTTCTTAACAGAATGCCAAAGTATCTATTTTTTAGAATAGTAAATTGCTAGACCTATAAAAAGGCAGCTAGTTAAATTGAATAATTATAGAGCAATCTCACAAAAAGATGTCCGCTTCTTTCTACTTCTGTTATTTCAGCTCCTATTACTCAAAGAATCTCAAGAAGGGTTTGGTTCAGGAAGGTGATCTCCCAAGATCCACACGATGGGTATCAATGCAAACTTAATCGATAGCATTTGCAGGTTTCTTCAGCTCAAAGATCTTTTTGCATTATTTACTGAGATTAGAATCACCACTGATTCTTAAATCTATTTTAATTTGATTTTTAACAATTTCAAGAAACAATGCATGATCCACAAGGTCTCTTGGAATTAATGTTTTTAACTAATTGAACTTCTGCATAAACAAGGGTAGCTCTAAGAGGCACTCATCCTATGAGCCTATCAAGACAAGGACAGCATTCATTTTTATTCATCTACAGAAGAGTAGCTTTTCATACAAGTATTAGGTACTTTGAATTGAGTTATAAAATGTATGCAAGAAGTCAACTCAGCACTAGAATCACTTTCTCTTGCTGTTATTCATGTTTTAGATAGATCAAAACATCTAAAAGGAAAAGATCAATACGCACTTATAAATGAGTTTGCTGAGTGGATTGTTGATTTACCGAGTTACGAGGATGTGATTGCATTCCCAGACATGACAAGCAATGACTGCGACGAGCCTATCTCTTAGTAGTCAATACACCAAGTATCAACAATTTCTCCCCGGCTTATATCAAAACCAGGAGGAAGCTCAAGCGTTATGAAATTAATTGGTAGCTATCATAATTCAGGTTTTGAAGCCGTTGCTGATGGTGTTATAGCGTTCTTTGATAAACGCACTGACTTACAAAAGAAGGGCATAACTTTCAACACTGCAACACCTTCATCAAGCAGTCAAAGCAAGATTTCTACTGATATAAGTCTTGTGTCTATAGACACTTCAGATCCAGAAGCATTTGCGCTCTCTCAAGTTATAGTTCGTGGAGTGAATGCTGGCCTGGAGAAATATCTTACAGAGCGGCCTCTTTTAAGAGATTGCTGTCCAGAAAAATCATTGTTTGTCAATCCAATATTTAACTTGCAAAGGTATGCTCCCAATGAAGGCTTCAAACAATGGCACTGTGATTGGACAATTAGCAATGAAGCAACCGAGCCCATGTATAGGGTATTAGCATGGATTCTTTATTGCAATGATATTGATTCAGCCGGAACAGAGTTCTACTGGCAACAACATCATGAAGAAGCAACTCGAGGAAAACTCTTAATATTTCCTGCTGGTTTATCTCATATTCATAAGGGTCGTGTAAGCAATACCTCAACAAAAACAATTGCTACTGGGTGGATTAATGCAGGGAGCAAAGAATCATATATTACCCGCCTTGCAAATCAGTAACTCCCCCCACAAGGGAAGCACTTTCCCTTACAAAAAAATGTCGAACTCAATAAAAGAGGAAATAAGTTTCTGTTAAAAGCAAAAAAAAGGGCTCGAAAAACATTCTTAGATGAGGGCAATTATTCCTATATCAAGATTTCAAAAGAAATTAAGTTCTGAAAAGAAAGAATTTATCGCATTTTGCTTTAATTCTTGTCATCGTGTGACTAATAAATCCCTTTTAGTTCAATAAAAACATGTCTACTCAAGAATTATTAGAGGATTCACTTAAAGAACCTGCAATAGGGCAAACATCAAAATTCCAATGGCACGCTACACCCATAGGGATAGCAGCCCTATGTACACAAGAGCTCACTAGCTCTTCTAAAGCCTTCTATGAGGATGCTCTAAAAGAAGGCTTAGAAGTAGGCCTTGATCTCAGTAGAGAAGAAAGAGAATCACATTACTCAAAAAAAGGCTTGGTAATTCTCTTTTACTCTTAGCAATTCAACTTAAAATAATTTTAAGTTGAATTGCTAAGACATCTTAAAGATGTTCATGAGTCCGTTTTTATAAAGACATTAGGATTTCCCTATAACCTAGTTCTATTTTAATAAATAATCACAGTTTTTTATTTGTTATATGAGTTGAAAGTTGTAGAGAATTTCATCAGCATGGTGGAAGTAGTGATTCAATAATGACACTTTCAAAAAAAGGTATTGAGAAATCTTTAGGTCCTGGAATTATTCTAGCCGCAGCTTGTATTGGTGGTTCACATTTAATGTCATCGACGACAGCAGGTGCAAAGTTTGGGTTTGCACTAGTAGGTCTAATTTTGCTTACCAATTTATTTAAATATCCTTTTCTCTTAGTTGGCACTCGTTTCACTGCAGTTACAGGTCTCTCACTATTAGAGGGGTTTAAAGCTCGCAACCGAATATATCTACCTTTATATCTAATCGTTGGATTGGTAACAGGAACATTAACTATTGCTGCGGTTAGTTTTGTCACAGCTCTTCTCTTAACAAATATCCCTATTTTCTCCGCCTTCCCACCAATAGATCTCGCAATTGGGATTTTGGTGATAAGTGGCTTAATTTTATTATTAGGCAAATATCAAGCTCTTGATAGAATTTCAAAGGCACTTGTATTAATACTTTCAGTTCTCACTAGTTTTGCATTTCTCACACTCATACATCGTGGTGCTATTGGAAGCATTGACATAAACTTTCTGAATAGCACTCCAAGTCCTTGGAAGCTTGATAACTTAGCTTTTTTAATACCATTAATGGGTTGGATGCCAGGCCCTGTTGAGTTATGTGTATGGCCTTCTCTCTGGATGTTTTCAAAGTCGCAGAACACAAACCACGTCGCAAAACAAGAGGAAGCAGAGTTTGATTTTAACCTTGGCTATTCAATTACTGTCATTACTGCCTTGCTATTTGTATCTCTAGGTGCTTTCACAATGTATGGAAGTGGTGAAGCAATGATGTCAGGAAGCGGTGTATCTTTTGCTCAGAACCTTATTCGTCTTTATACAGAATCAATAGGAGACTGGGCTAAATGGATCATCATCCCGGCATCATTTGCAGCAATGTTTAGTACAACGCTGACATGTCTAGATGCTTATCCAAGAAGCATTTCTGCTATTCAGGGTCTTCTCCAAGGAAAAGACAGAGGGATTAATTCTTCTACTTCAGAAAGTAGACGTTTAAGATTATGGATTGTTTTGCATATATGTGCCTCTTTAGCAGGTCTTCTAATTGCAAGGTCTGGTGGGGTTACTGTCAAAGATTTTGTGTTTGGAGCTATGACAGGCAGCTTCTTAAGCGCACCAATCTTTGCATGGATGGCAATGGATACTCTTAATAGTCCGCTAGTTGGTCGCCAGTATCATTACGGTCCATTGATGAAATCCTTATGTTGGTTAGGCTTACTTTTCCTTGGGGGGTTTAGTATCCTTTTCATTGCACACACATTTTTCGGGTTGGGAGTTGCAAGGTAACAATCGGTAAAATAAATTTGATAATCTCCTCATAGATTATGAATCTTTAAATCTTTAAAGAAATCCTATTCTAGACCTTCATTAAGAGCCTAGGCGTCTTATTTGATATCAACGTTCTTTTTGATCCATTGTGAACTTCTAAAAATGATCATTAGCGTTCTTCCTTGAATGAAGAAATTATAAAGTTAACCAAATTAAAATTCAGAAAAGAACTTCTCCTTATCCTTTAAGTAAAAAATTAATTCTAAACCAAAAACACACAAACCTATTTATAGGTTAATTTACCCAAAAGTCCTTCCGTCCCACCCCCAATATTTTGCTGGTACATCTTCAAATCTAATATAAATACGGCTACTCGGAATTCCCGTGTTACTAGAAACTATCCTGCAAAAAACTTCTGACATATCAGAAGGCTTAATTGCACCTATCGATTTAATTTCTATATAACAAGAAGGGTCTTTGGAACCAGAGAAGAGAATTGGGACATCTGTTTCCAATAAGGCCATTACATATTTTTCAGGTTTACCAGTCATGGTAGCCAATTCACTAGATAGTTCTTGAAGGAGCAGTTCTGGGTTTTCGACATGAGAAACAGAAGTTCTAACATTAATAAGAGGCATAGCTTCCTAAGCAAAAAATTAGTGTATCCCATATTGTCTAGCAATTAATCTAAAAAAAGACTGTTAAATCAAAGCTAAACTTACTTTTATAATTTCCTACAACTACATAAGTATTTTTCAAATTGGGAATATCAACAAAATATAGTTGTTATTTCTCAGTTGCTTCTAACTTAAGAGAAATTGAATGCTTCTCATAGGTTAATATTTGGTAAATCTACATTAAAAGCTTTCTTGATCTCTACAAAACTTAAATGGTAAGACTTTTCAGTTTATAAATCATTGTAACTCTAGATACAGCAAAAGAAATGGAGAGTCCTGCCAAAGCAATACATAAAGGACAATGTGGAAAACCCATTTTAAAAGGACTCAGGAAAGAACTCTAAATAAAGATCTAACAGACTAGAGAAAAATATTGGCAATTTAACAGGAAATCTTCGCCATTCTTTTCAATGAGTCTGCATTTTTCGTAAGAAGTTACGACATTGAAATGAGGTGTATTAATTTAGTAGAATTAGAATAACAGTATAAATTCAAAATTCTTGAGTACCCACTGCCATTAGCTAATTATTTAACGTCTCTCTAGCACATTTCTTAGCAGAGTTTTCATCAGTATTACCGTCATCTATAATTGCTCTTAGAGCACAATCACAAAAAGATTCAAGCGCAACCTCTGGAATATCAACTACTACGGGGTTCGATTTAACTGCAAGAATACATTCCTGATATTGATCCTGAGGATAGGCATCTATCCCTCTAGCAAGAGAAAAAGCAACTATGACAAATGTCGCAAATACTATAGAAAGATTAAATAAAAGTTTCTTCACAAGAACTAAATGTTTAAAAAATACCCTTGGGAATAAGAAATAAGTAGCTACTAAATTCTAATCCTTTTTGAGTTAATTCATTAAGTATGTATGTTTTTCTATCTCTAGAAAACCAGACAAGAACAAAGCTATTGGAAAAGAAAATTATGTAGTTGAAAGCTGCTGAGCTTTCCTGTCCCAAAGAATATACTTGAAACACCCTGGGATATCTCTAATTCTTAGATATTTTGCATTTGCAAGTAAATGCTTATTGCGATTATGACAATTGCGCAAATTATAATTAGGGATGCGATCACATAAGTGATGAATACTGTGATAGGAGATGTCTGCTAAAAACCAGTTTAAGAGCCCAGGTAAATTCAAATTACTACTACCTTCAATTGCACCACGCAAAGAACTCCATTGAGTAGTAGCATTTGCATATGAACCTTTAAAGTTGTGCTGAACAAAAAAGATACAAATAAATATTGCTGCTGAGGAAGTCATAACTAGAGAATAGCAAGTTAGGAATAAGGCAAATCCAAGCCATCGACCCATCAAGACCCAAGAGGTTATAACAAGTAAATTATTAAAAATTAAATCCATATTCTCAGGAAGTGTATCGCCGTACCCAGTGTGATATGCCTTGAACCTAGTTTTAAATCTGAATAGATTCACAAAGTCTCTTTTAATGCAGCTATGTACAAATTCAGTTAATAGTGACCAGAAGAAGTGAGCTGTTGCCATTAAAAGAGCAACTCGAGGCTTAATAACAAGGTAAAAAAAACCTCCCGGGAATAACATCAGCCAATGACGACTAACTGAATACAAAAACTTGCTTGTTCTCGGCAATGCTTGGTAATCCTCGAGAGTAAGTACATCAATCGGCCCACGGTATATCTCCCAATTACCATTATGTTTATGGTGAAAAGCATGATCCCTTGACCAGGGGTGTTGTGGAATTGCATTTATTACTCCAAGGAAAAAACCAACTAATCTATTAAGCCAAGGGGTACGAAAAAGTGATCCATGTCCACAGTCATGCATTAAAGAGAATGTTCGTGATGACAATAAAGTCAAAAGCACCAGAAAAGGTGCAATTTGCAGGATCTTTAGAAAATCGGATAGTCCTGATTTAGATATAGATTCTATTAAAATCCAGAGTCCTGCAATTGGTAGAATTGTTATTAAAACTTGCCAGGATGCCTTTGCATTACTCCTATGCAAATATGGAGCAATGACAAAATCAGACCTTTTAATTGCTTGATTCTTTGTAAATTCTACCAAGTTTTTCCAGCCACCTTATAAGTATCGCATTCAACTGCCTTAAAAAGATCTAAATCGGTAAATTCTTTCCTACATCTTATTTTCAAAGGGCAACAGGGAAGATCCAAAGTTATCAATTTCTCATCATTGATAACACCTCTTCATAGATGAAAGACCTCAACAAAGACAGTAAAAATCAATGTTTTCTTGCCATCAAAAAACTAACGTTGAATCAAAATCTAAAATATTTTAGTCTCTTTCACAACGAAACTACTCTTAGTCAAAAGTGAAGTTCCCTGAAGCTCCAAGCCCTTCACACTAGAAATTTCCCCTTTAAGACCCTCTAATGTAAGTTGTTCAATCATTGACTGAATGACTTGGGCCTCCACTAATTTCTGATCAATCCTATCAGGTGTCATTTTCTCGAATAGCTTACCTGCCTTAGCTTTTACTACTTCAGAAGCATTGGTTATCTTTAAAAGAATCATGTGAAGAAGTTTTCTTATAAGTTAATCGATTAAGATGAAAGAATCTACATTCAATCAAACTTAGTCGTATCAATTCTATATCTCATTTTACTTCCATTGCAGATAGAGTCCACATAACGAAGCTAGCTAATTAGCTTTTATAATTATTTTTACTATTACAATTTACCTCTCCTCAGTTGAAAAGATTCTCTATCTTGCTCTGCTAGCACAGGGTTTTCCCAGGGAAAAACAAGCCACTCTGAAGCATCACATACTTCTACAGCATTCCACCAAATTGGTTCAACTTTGCTGAACCAAACAAATGCTGTAACCCCAGGTAGCCTTTTAATCTTATTAAAAGTACAACCTGTCTCATAAACATCGTCGACTACTAATGAGTTAGGTATAGGCTCTCTGAGAAATGGAATAGTTAATAAGTGACTTATGGCAACTGACAGACAAAGTCCCCCCCTAGGAAAACCATATACTCCTGAGAACACCTTATGCCTACACTCATAGGTAATCTGATTTAAAGAAGAGTCAAAATCATCCCAACTAAGTTTTCTCATCGTATCCAAAATTTAAATACCAATCATGTTAATAAAAATCCAAAAGCTATTAAAATTTTAAGCTCTGAAAACTTAAAGGCAGACATAAAGGTTTTAGGAACCAAATGAATCGCCTAAAAACAAAATCGTATTCATGAATTTTGTTCAAATCAAGCTTCAAATAATCTAGTGAATATCCCTAGCTCTGAGCGCTTAACAATAATCATGTTGCCCTTCGCCGTTAGAAATGCCTTTTCACGAATAACACCACTCGTTAAAATTATTTTTTCGATTTTCCCAGTAAATCTTCCTCGAGTCCAGTCAACCCTTCTTTTAATCATATTTTTCAAATTCTTATCTAAAACTCCTGCTAAATCAAAAGAGCCTAAAAAAGTTGCAATGGTTCCCCTTAAATCTATGAGGAAAGATTCATCTGAAGATTCAAAAGAAGTTTGCCCAGAATTGAGGTTAATAGCAGTCGGAATCTTCTTAATACTATAAAATTTTGAATAAACTTGTCCTTGAATTAACTCATAGGTTAATTCTAATTGATCTCTAATCATATGAAATTTCGAGCCAACATCTCTTTTTTGATCTCTGAGATAAGTGCCAACAGTCATTCATTTTTGAAATTACTAAGCTTTTTCTAACAGCTCGAGAACTGATTTCAATAGGTATAGTCGAATATCCCTCCCTTTCGTTATAAAACAATCTTTTCTCAAAGTTTAGTTCAATTAAAAATCCTCATTGATTATCTATTGGAAGATTAGAAATCAACAGATTTTTTACTTCCTAAGCATCTATAAAGCAACGATGACTCAAGTGGAAACTATCTAAGGCTTTTGCCAAAGATATCTAGAGCTTCCTTTTTCAGCTTTAACAGCAACACAATTACTTGCGATCATCCACAAAGCCTTATGAATAGGAGTGGGATTAAAAAGATAAATCTTTGGGAAAGCCTCCTTAATTGCCCGAGTTGCCTCCTTTGCATGATAATGAGGAACTGAAGGTGCTATGTGATGAATCACATGGGTTGAGCCGATATTATGATGAAGAAAATTCAAAATTTTCCCATAAGGTCTGTCAATTGACAGAAATGCTCCACGCATAAACGAAAAGTCTGAGCCAGATAAATGTGGAACATCGGTATCAGTATGATGCAACCATGTATAGACAACCAACCAGCAATTAACTACTAAAAGAGGCGCAAAGTAAATAGTCAAAACGGGCATTATTCCAAAATTCCATCCCCAATAAAATAATACGCATAAAAATATTCCTATCCCAAAATCTGATATCCAAACCTTCTTAGACCATATTCCAGGCCACATTGTCTTTGAAAAAGGTGACCTTGGCCAAAAGTGATTCGAGAGACCATACTTAGGTCCACCAGTTTTGCCAGCAATTAAATAGGCAGGCCAACCCAGCAACAAGTGAAGAATAAGCTGCAAAACACCAAAAGCTATCTTCCCAATAGATTGAGAATAGGCTATTTCTTCATCACCACCAGCCTGTTCACTAATGCCATTAGCTCCAATCACTAAAGGAACATGTGTTTCACCATCTGTTATGTGATTAGTAAATCTATGATGAATTGAATGAGACCTTTGCCAGGAGAAGTAAGGCACTAAAAGAATCGTATGCAAAAGGTATCCAATAACTGTCTCTAATCTTCGATTATTTGAGAAAGCACCATGACCACACTCATGAGCAATCACCCAAAAACCCATAGCAGTAGTGCCTGAAATCATTGCATATAAAATCCATACCAAAACCATTGATAGCTTTAGAGGTATAGAAAAACCAATTACAACTACAATTGCCTGAATGAAAATTGACTGGCACAGATACGCTAGAGATGTAAGTGTTTGACGTGTAAAGCATCGATTTGGGACGACACTAGCAATAGCTGACATGCTTGGTATGTCAGTCATCTTCACTGCCAAAGCCTGACCATTAAGGCCAGAGAGAAGAACGTTTTTCAAACTATTGGGCTAGAGGAGGAAAGTTTTTTCTAATTTAGAACCAGGAACGGTCAACTTAAGGTATTTTTCTCAGAACCTAGATGTGAGAGCAGGTGAACTTATAACTCAAGTCTAAAAAAATTGTACAAAAAAGAATATCTAAACTCATATTTTAGCCAAGAAGATATCGTCATAAATAGAATCAAAGAGCTGTGGGTATTAATAACTAAAAGAAAGCTATAACTGAAGAATATAGGTATTTTTATGACTTTTAATTAAGTCTCATAAAGAACTCTAAACGTAATAGAACTTTTACTTAAAACATGAACTATTTATAACCAAAACAAATACGTTGTCAGAATGAACCGTTCCCTTAGCCTTCTTCTATATGCTTGTGGATGGATAATCGCATGGCTTATACTCAGTATAATTATTGATTATGGGCTAGTAGTAACGAACGTCTACGAAGCAGGCGAGAAAGGTAAATTCATAACTTATTCACTTGGGGCTGTAATATCCTTTGCCGGGGCTTTTTCATTGTATAACGAAGTTTTCTCTGAATAGTCTTACTGATGATAGGGATTTCATTTAGAATTAATCTGATCTAGTTACTAGATCGTCTCATTATATAAAAAAGAAGTAATGCTCTAACAAGAGGATACTGGGCTTAGTTTAATTGCAAAAGAGTGATTTCTAGAAGTTTTAATGAGTTGCTTAAAAATTTTGGAGGAAATTTTCATCATTCATGAACGGATACATCTGAGGTTCTGAACTTCTTATCAGAGAAGGGAACCGTTAAATTTTTCGATGTATCGAGATAGTCCAACTAACTGCTCAAAATCCGATAGATAAAGAGGAAGGATCAAAAAGAGAGACTAACAGTCAGTGATACCGGAAGAATCCCTTGATGAACTAAAAATAAGCATTAGAATAAAAAAAAACGAATTTAATGTATCAAAAACCTAGGCATAAGAGAAATTCAAGCAACCTTTTCGATCCCAATATACAAGGCTTGTCTACTTATGACCTGACGTACATAACTTCTGCTCATAATAGAGTCAAGAATGAAGAATTGCTTCTAAAATCTCAAAATAGACAGGTCTTAAAAAAAAACTAATGGTTTTCCCCATACTAAGGTCAATGACAGAGCTCCTGCTGCAAGTCAAGCAGGAAGAGAAAAGAAAAGCAGAAAAAGGTTTTGCTAACAGGGATGCTATGCACAGATATATAAAATTAACGGAAGAAATGAACAAGGTTGTTAAACGTAAAAGGGCAAGAAAACTCCTCAAACAGTCACAGAGAAGAGCCGCCTAGAAAAATCTAATAATTATCATTACTAGCAAGGATAAAAGGTATGCCTACAGTGAAATTTCAGTGGAACTTAAGACTATCGATTCTTATAAAGTTTTCATTAACACCACGATTGTCTCCTAAAAATAGAATTCAGTTGAGTAATGCCCCTTTATGTGGTAGATATTATTATAGGTAATTTTTATCGATGTCTCAATTAACCATCAAGCTCAGTGCAAAGGCTGATGCTTTAATAGCCCAACTTCAAAAGGAAATCTTCAACCGGCGACGTAAAAAAATCACTGCTGCAGGAGTTGTAGAATCCCTAGTTGAGAGTGGTGCAAAGTCACAGTCAGACAAGCGTTATGCTTCTTCCTGGAGCAATCTAATTAAAGATATCGAGAAGGCGGCCAAAATTTCTGAAGCTCATGGCAACAAGCCAGCAAATATTAGTGCCGATGAATGGGCACTAATATTAAGCCATCGGACTCGTAAGGGGACAAAAGCTGCTAACCCGGCAACCAATAAGAAAGCAATCAAGGCAACGGCAAAGCCAAAGGCAAAGGCCACAAAAAACAAAGCTTCTACTGTTAAGAAGACTAGCTCAAATAAAGACGTTGTAGCAAAGCCACTGTCTAATAAAAAAGCTGCTACAGCCAGGCCGGCTAGACGTGCGAGGCGTGCAAAGAGTGCTCCTAAAGCAACAACCCCACCAGCTTTGACTTAAGACAATCAGTGACTAAAAAGCTCAAAATGTAAAAGTTTTTTTAAGGTATTAAAAAGACGACTGATTTTCTATTCTACTTAAAAAAGAATAGACATGCTTTAGCAAGCCTTAATTTCTCCAAGCAGTCTCTTGTGCTACAACTATTCCTAAAACGTTTGATAATAGGTGCTTAGATCAAAGTGAAAAAGCTGAGAATTCAATACTCGCTATGGCTCAATTAAAAGGCCGCATGAAAAATACATAAGTCAATCTTATGTAAACTTCTAAAGAGGTCAGTCCAAGTAAAAATAGGTACACAGTATTGTCAATCAAGTTTCTCAATTTTAAAAGTCATACTCTCATTTTCAAGAAGACAAAGCGACCTCAATTGCTGCTACTAGCTCCTCATCCGAAGGCTGAATACCTGGTTGAAAACGTGCTATGACGTTTCCATCCCTACCTACTAAGAATTTCTCAAAATTCCAGCTTACATCTCCAACAGGTTCAGTCTTATTGAGTGTTGTATAAGGTTCAGTAGTTGGACCTTTCGCATGTACCTTATTAAAGAGTTCAAAATTAGCTCCAAATTTTAATGAGCAAAAC
This sequence comes from Prochlorococcus sp. AG-436-K22, assembly GCA_003212555.1. Taxonomy (GTDB): domain Bacteria; phylum Cyanobacteriota; class Cyanobacteriia; order PCC-6307; family Cyanobiaceae; genus Prochlorococcus_E. The sequence goes on from QCPK01000016.1 coordinate 22,897, forward strand.
TCTTTAATTTCATTGAGAGAGCCTGGTTCTTGATTTCCAAAATCATTGCAAGGGAATCCAAGAACAGCAAAGCCCTGAGCCTTATATTTATCTTGAAGTTTCTGCAAGCCTGAATACTGTGGGGTATTACCACAACGGCTCGCCACGTTAACAATCAGCAAAACTTTCCCGGTATAGTCACCAAGACTCTTCTTTTCTCCTATTGCAGTTTCAACGATGGTGTCCGTAATGTTAACCAGCATGACTATTTAGTTTTGAGCTTTATAAAAGCTAGCAGTTATAGCAGTAATCAATTGCAGTTTTTTCTCAACTCCTTATAAAAAGTCTCATCGATCATAACGATTATTATGCATCTTAAGAAAAATCAAGATTTTGGAATATCCATTTTTCTAAATTAACCCTTTTAAAAGAGCGAGTTAGGTTCTTAGAGTATTGAGTTAAGAGAAAAGCAATTTATATTCAAAATTCTCTGAGAGAAACTTTTCTTGAAGCAAAAGAACCACCTTGAGAATGAAGACTAAAGAAAAGTGGAAGACCTAAAACTATAAAAATTGAAACTGAAAGAATTATATTTATAGTAGAGCTGCTAACTACCAGATCAAAAGAAGATAATAATCCAAACTATAATAAAATCATTAAACAATGAAATGATTTCAAGTTAGAGGATAAGTCATTACTTGGAGAAAAGGCATTTAATAGATAGACCACTATTTGAAAAAAAAATAAGAAAGTTCCTGATTTTGCAGACAAACGTACTCCAAGTGTCGATAAAAACCTGAATGCTCAAAAAGCTTATATACAAAAAGAAACTAATATCGATGACATCTTCAAGGCTATAGAGAAAGGGTTCCCAAAGGAAAGCGCAAAGAAGCAATACATCTTTCCACATCCAAGGTATTGGATTGGTCCAAGATTCATGGCTCTTTGGGCTTTCCCAATACTTTTTATAAAGTCATTTAGCGACTTAATAAGATCATCCAACCCAATAAGAGCTTACAAAAAGGTGAACTACACAGTTAACAAGTCTCAGACAATTTATACCTCAACAAAAAAAGCAGTTGATGGTTCTAATTCAATGAGATTCTTTGGTGCTCGTTTTATAACTATTGGGGTACTCACCCTTGCAACTACTGGAATATTTATGGAGTTTTTTTTGTAAGTCCTCTTACAGGTAGAGTTCCATTTGGATAAAGCTTTTTGATTCCAAAATCTTAATTAATTCAATTTTTCCTCCCTCTCTGAACACCTTTATACAAAGCTACAATAAAAAAAATGCCAATGGATAAATAAACTAGCCTTTCTATTAAAAGTGTTATGGGGTTGCCAACAGTTAGCGAGTTAAGCTCCATCAATCTTCCTTGCGTTATTCAACTGTTCCATCTTTTCGCCTAAATGGCTTTGAATAGAGAACTCTTAATAAAACCTCAACATCCATATTATTACTTGTTAGCAAAAAAGAGATAAAAAAGAATACTCCCAAGATGAAAAGTAATGATATCCCTAGAGGGCTTAATCCCATCTGAGAAGGAGTCAGTGCGAACATAGTCGCAAGCTTGATGCCTGAAAGTTTTAACAAAAATATTCTAACCTGCTATAAAATAAAATCTTAAGCGCTACTTTATTTTTTGTATTCATTGCAAAATCCCATACATCTTTAATAGAAGGGATCGCAACATTGCATTGACTTAGCTCATCTTCTCTACTTATAAAGTCAACCTCACCAAAGTAATCCGGGTTTAAACAAATGCAAAATCAACTTAGACCGGTTCTCTCTCTTGAACCCTTTGAGAAAGCAATCGAAAGTGCCAGATTATCTGAGAGTGATCAAGAGTTAATTGAATACATAAGATATATAGGTGTTTTCTCACAGCCAAGCATTATTAGAGATCTAAGGATCAAATCAAAGCCTCCTGTTTTATCTACTCTTTGTGAGATATGTAGAAAGATTGGAGCTCAAGTTCCTGAGCATTTCGCAGCAATCCGCCTATGGTCCAAATCAATCAGTGAGCATGCTGTGCATTGGGATGGAGATCTTATTTGCAGTACTGCTCAAACCATTGATGGTATTCCTTTAACTCCTGAAGCAGGTACTACTCCTTATGAGACCCTTGTCGTTCACAAAGAACTCTTTACTGGGCTTGGTTAAATCATGAGAATTATTCTGACTTACTTCCTTGCAAGTTCATTTAACCTCATGAAGAACTTGGAAAGACTTCTTTTTTTTACTAAAAATTAGGACTTTATTTGGACCAAAAAGAGATATACCTGTCTGATCTCTTAAAGTACTAAAGCTTGTCAAGCCTACACCACAAGTCTCTATAAATAAGATTGGCAAAGTACCTTCTACACCATTCATTGCTTGCAAATCAATTGCTTGTCTCACGGCCTTAGTAGCTTTCTCTAGTCCTAAAGTTTCTGAAAACTCTGCCCACAAATCATTAACTGGTTCACAATTCGAAAGATCTAAAAAATGTCTCATAAAAATGGAGTTATTTGTTAATCCTGGATTAGTAATTCCATCCAATGAACTTCATTGGCGTTTCTCACGCTCTTCAGGATCCGGTGGTCAAAACATCAACAAGACAGATACTAGGGTAAATCTCTCTTTTAATATTGAAAATTCCAGGGCTTTAACTTCATATCAAAAGCATCAAGTAACAAAACAACTTAGCGACCAAATAGTCAATGGCAGAATTACAGTTATCACGCAAGAGCACAGGACTCAATATAAAAATCGAAAATTAGCTCTAATGAGACTAGGGATACTCATAGAAAAAGCGTTAGAGCCACCTACTAAAGCAAGAAAAGTCACCAAGCCTACGAAATCATCACAAAGAAGGAGAGTGAATTCTAAGAAAAAGCATGGAGAGAAAAAACAAAGTCGGAAAAAGAAAACAATAATTGAGGAGTTCTAACAAAAAATGCTATTTGGAAGTGCAAAGAATTATATGTAAAGAAAAGTGATGTGAATTTGTTAATTTGAGAAAAAAGTATTACCAATAAAGCATGATGTTTTATCTATCTAACTTCTTATGAGGCAAGTCTAATTCATAATTAATTCTAAGATCATCAAACATTGCTTCTAAAATTGCTTCTTGAGCATTGTCTACATCCTTAAGATGTTCCTTAATAGCTTCAATTTCATCTTGTGTAGGCAATTGAAAAAATCTAACTCTTAATTCTTTCTAAACGGTTAATTAAAAGTGTCAATAGATTTAATCCAACAACTTCTTATTGAGTATCAACTATATGAAACTGAATCAACCTCAAGCGAATAAGAGATCCATTAATTTTAAACATTAGAAATAACGCTAGGAACTTTTTCTCTGAAAGATTGAACACGATCAGTCCGACTATTTACTTTCAGGGTTGTATAAATACGACTTGCACCCAATCGATGAACTTCATGGTGGCATTCTTTAACGCACTTAAATACACTTTCCCAGTCCCCTTCAATTGCTGTGCCATTTGGGCCCAGTTCATGCTCTAATCCATTCTTTTCAATAATTGCCTTACAAGCTCTTATATACGGAGAGAGGGAAACACCTACCCCCACAGGAACAAGACATAGATCAATACTTACCCACATAAAAAGCAACATAAGGCTTAATTTATAATGACAGCTCAAAATTAAAAGCCTTATTGTCGATGCGTGTATTAACTAAACTCTTAATCATTCTAAGCTTTTTTTATCTTTCAGATAGATTTATAGCAAGCTGATTCTGCTACGAGTGTCAGATTTCGAATTCTTAGATGAACATGAAGCCTATTTTGAAGAATTCTTTGACATTATTGACAGCGCCTGTCATTTACTTCAATAAGAAACTGATTGCCCTGACGAAGCAATAAATCAGTTGCTTGGTGAGGCTATTTGAACATGGCAGCTACCAAATATTGAACAATTGGATGAAGCCTTAAGAAAGGAAAATCCTCTGGCACAAGATTAAATGCTCTTCCAAATAGTCTTCCCAAACCAACAGGATCAGACAAAATAGGTTTGTAAACAAAACCTTTGGGTCTTCATTGGACGAAAGACTATTCTTTCCCGCAACACTTCGAAATCGGTCAGTTATTGGAGAAGTCCTTGACGAGTGCTTGCCACAGAATGGAATTACACTTGAAATAGCAAGTGGGAGTGGAGAGCACGGAGTAACATTTCAGAAAAGATTCCCAAATATTATTTGGCAAGCTAGCGATTCAGATCAATCTTGCAGGAGAAGTATTAATTCATGGATCAGGCATGAGAGATTAACTGGAAAAATGCCCTTAGCAATCGATTTAAGTGTTGAGAAGACTCCATGGCCTTTAACCAAAAAATTTATATCCAAGCTAAGTTCCATTGTCTGCATCAATCTGATCCATATAGCGCACTGGGATTGCACGCAATTCTTATTTAAAGAATCAGGGAAGTATTTAAAACGCGGTTCACCGTTAATCCTTTACGGGCCATTTATAAGGGAGAATGTTCATACAGCTGAAAGTAATACCATCTTCGATAGATCGTTAAAAAATCGCAATAAGGATTGGGGAATCAGGAATCTCGAAGCAGTAGATGAAATAGCCAAGGGTTCTGGCTTTAAAAGAAGCAAGCTAATTACAATGCCTGCAAACAATTTTTCCGTAATATACAATCGAACCTAAAAAAAAACTCACCATCTTCCTTTTACTATAAATTCAAAAGAAATTAGGCCGTCTCATTTGCTTCAATTTATGTTTAAACAAAAAATCTGAGGACTAAAAAACAAAAGAACACTTCATTTAACGAGTTAAGTTACTAGATTTCTTTACTAAGAAAAGCCTTGGAAGTTAAAAAAAGTGGGGGAGGGGAGTCAAAAGTATAGTCGACAAGAAGGCTTCCAATCTAACAAGCTTAAATACGAGTCTTTTGCACAGTTTTAAAATTGAACTGTTGATTCTCAATTAAATGTAGCTAGAGCGCTCTACCTCGGAATAATTCCAAGGTAAACTATAGCCATCACAGATTTTACAAGGAGCTATTATGATTCTTTTATATATTAAAAGACAATGAATGAGCTTTAGGCAACTATAGAAAATGTTTCTGCTTTTATCTCTATCGTTAGTTTTCACCCAATCTCTATACTAGCCCCATAGAGTTATTTGCAGGACTATTAGATGATAAAAATAGCGTTGTAAGAACATTTCCAGTGCTAATGCTCTCAGCGCTAAATCAAAGTATTTTACTAAATCAGACTTAATTATTTTTTCATGGCATTAAAAGTAGGCGATCAAATACCTGAATTCTCCTTGTTGGATCAATCAGGAAAACTAAGAAGCAATAAAGAATTCGAAGGCAAGCCTCTAGTCCTTTTCTTTTATCCAAAAGATGATACCCCTGGCTGTACAGTAGAGGTTTGTGGCTTTCGGGATAAGTATGATCTCTTTAAAATTCTAGGCGCAAGAATATGCGGTGTAAGTAATGGAGGCGAGGAAAGTCATCTACTTTTTTCAAACAAGCACAAGCTCCAATACCCATTGCTTTGTGATGAAAACAATTCGTTAAGGAAAGCATTTGGAGTCCCCAAGTTCCTAGGAATGATTGATGGCAGAGTGAGTTATATAATTAATGCAGAAGGGAAGATCTGTCATATTTTTGAAGACCTCCTCAATGGTCCTGCTCATATCAAGGAATCAATTCGAGTATTAAAAGAAATTCAATGATTTAAATCAGAATCTTTTTAGAGCAAATAAATCTACCTTTACATATTCTAGATAACCTTGGCTATGTGTCTCACCAAGTCACAATATAGGTTCGTTGTCTCAAGAAAAGTTCCAACAGCCAAGCTAAAGGCTATAAAAATCAACCAATACCCTCTCTCAGTTCCACCATATTCAGCGAGGTCTTAAATCCCTATCTAAGACTTTTCCTTAAAAGCTTGGGAAAGTAGATCTATGGCATATTTTTTCGAATTAGTCTTCATACGATCTGCTACCTAAAATACCAAAAGCCTAGTTTTAAATACATTCAGAATAGAAATTAATTGAATTCACAATTAAGAATTGCCAATGCTTCATTAGGTAAGCCAAGAAAGGTATCCAATAAATGGCTGCCTGTAGGTGGCACAATTGCAATGCCTACAAGCTTAATTCTACCGTTTTCATTGACAACCATCCCTTCCTCCTCAAAGTATTCACTAGTTACTTTCCCAGTAACCAGTGACGTCTTGACAAGAAGATTAGGAAAACTAAAGATTGAGAAAATAGAAAAAACAAACCTCGACTCAAAATCAAGCGAAAGATCACCTGTAGCTAAATCCAAGGTTCCTTCAAGTTTATCCATAAGCATCTCTATCTTCAATCCAGGAGGGATGGGGAGGGATAGGAATCTTGTGTTCCTCCAAGTAAGAGGAGGTATTGAAAATGTACTAGAGTCAAATCTCAGGTATTTAATTTTTGCTTGTTCTTTCAAATGAACAAAAGCCGGTCCGCCTCCACTTGTTGCATCATAATCAAAGGATGGATATGAGCCGATTCTTAAACAGCATTTATCAAGGCTTCGTAAATACATGAAGTTTTAAACCAAAAATGAACACATTGCTTCTATATGAAGCTCGCTTGAATTAGTCAATTCCTTTGAAAGAAGTAAGCAACTAAGAGTTATAAGGGGAAATTCACCTGAAGGCAATAGAGCTTGTATTCAACCTAACGAAGACTCAAGATCAGTGCTAACTTGCAATCTGCTCTTGCGTCATTGACAGGTCTAATTTCTTTTTGCAATCCAGACACAAAATCATTCCCTTTTTTGTCCAAAAGGTGCTCAAGGTATCTTTTTTGCAAAGCTCACAGTGAATTTTCGGGACTTGCATCATTGTTCAAAGCCAGTTCTTCCTTGCTTCCTCAGCAAACTTTCTTGAAATTCTCATGGCTGCAGCACTGTCGTATTTCAGCTCTATAGAAGAATCCTTTTTCATCTTTTCCTTTGTAGCTGCTGCCACTTGCCTTTACCTACTTAAAATAATTTAGAATAAAATTTTTCCATAACAACAAACCTTTTGTGTACATTTGCGTCTTAAGTAATAATTAATTTTTCTCGAAAATTTTGTATTTTATCGCCAGTAAATTTAAAAAATGGAATGTTTGAACCCCAAAGTAAAAGTAAATTTAATAGATCACCTCCTCACTGAGCATGCGATTACTAGAGCTATTTACTCAAAAGTTATCACTCCAGAGTCATTTGATCGATTAATTTGTGATAATTCCTTTAATTCCTCTTGAATAAATTGGTTGGCTTTTACCTTATCTCTATCAGCTACACGCTAAATACAGTTTAAATTAACCGCTTAATGCTTGCTAAAAACCTGTGTTTGAGGGTAAAAATGACGGGTCCTGTATTCGAAGTTTTAACAGCTTCGGGAGATCTAAGATGTCACGCTAGAGATATAGAACAAATATTGCCCGCCGTAGAAATATCTGAGTGTATATGCAAAAGCCGGAAAATGAAATAATAACGATACGCGTAATGAAAGTAGCAATATCGTTTCGTTTACATTTTAGGCCAGAGGGCCTTCATGTTCATCGCCAGAAAGTTTCTTTTTTATGGATCTTGCTTCCTTGTAAAGATCCATAGCCTCTCTTCTACCTGAAGCCTGATCAGCTTTCAGCATTACCGCTGAATATTTCTTTTTTAATTCTGTTTTGGTCATCAAGAATCCTTGTGTTGTGTTTGTTTTTTAATGAATTGGACTATCCAATATCACTTCTGGTGAGAGTTCTATCTCTAGCTTTATCTCATCTGAGATATTTAAACGTTAGCACACATCCCACT
>QCPK01000017.1 GCA_003212555.1 Prochlorococcus sp. AG-436-K22
GAGAATGAATTAAATAATGCCATTGCTAGTGGTAACGAAGCTCTAGACGGTAAAAGCATCACAGCATGGTATCGAACCTGTCAGTTTTTAAAAACTAAATTATTTCTATAAAAATAAGCTATATTCAACTATTTTCTTTGTACTAATTGTCTAAGTGCATTTACAACATGCTCTTGCTCTTCTATTGTGAGCTCAGGAAAGATTGGCAAACTCAGAACTTGACTGCACAGCCTCTCAGTATTATTTAGAGATCTGAAATTACACTCAAGTCCTTTATATGCAGGTTGGAGATGTATTGGAATTGGGTAATAAATAATTGTATGAACTCCTTTTTTCTCAAGACTCATTTTGAGCCAGTCCCTAGCTTTACTATTGGGTAAATTAGAGCATATAGTTTCGTTCCCTTGACAACGATTATCTTTTTCTATTGCATCAACGTAAGGAATATCATTGATTCTAATCACATATTGATTCCATGAGTGAACATGATCATTTTCTAAAGAAGAAAAGGGCAATTCTATACCTTGCAATCCGTCTAACAAATCATGATATTGTTCAGCAATTTGCTGCCTCTTCCTTATCCATTTAGGCAAAAGGGGTAATTTTACATTAAGGATTGCAGCCTGAATAGAATCCAGTCTACTGTTATATCCAACTTCTGTATGAAAATATCTACGAGGCATTCCATGAACAGCAAGCTGTCTAATACGTTGTGCCAATTCAGGGTCATTTGTTGTGACTGCACCTCCATCTCCAGCAGCGCCTAGATTCTTGGTTGGGAAAAAACTAAAACACCCCACATCGCCCATACTCCCAACCGACTTGCCGCCCCACCTTGACCCTGCAGCCTGAGCACAATCTTCTATGACCTTTAATCCTTTTTCCCTAGCAAAAGAAACTAATTCAGTCATATCTATAGGGCAACCAAAAAGATGTACTGGCAAAATTGCTTTTGTAGAAGAATTAATAGCTTTTTTAATTAAGCTGAGGTCTAATAAATAGTTAATAGGGTCTACATCTACAAAAACAGGTTTCGCACCAACATTGCTGATAGCCTCAGCCGTCGCAAAGAAGCTAAAAGAAGAAGTTATAACCTCATCTCCAGGTCCAATATCCAATGCTCTTAGGGCAAGAACTAATGCATCAGTTCCACTATTACATCCAATTGAATAACTAACATTGCAGGCTTCTGCAAAAGATTTCTCAAAGTTTTTCACTTCCTCCCCGCCTATAAAATGGCCACTGTTAATCACGCTCCACACAGCGGAATCAAGTTCTTGTCCTATTTCGGACAATTGTTTTTGAAGACTAAACGGAGGTACCTGCATAGATGTCAGCTTAAAGCTTTAAGTAGCGGCCTATCCAATATTCGCTTATCTTGATTTGCACTTCAGCTGAACCAAGATGGTTCAGAACCCTTTCTCCACTTGATGTTGCATCCAATTGAAGGCTTTTGATCCTTTGAAACTAATTTCGAATTCAAGGTTGCCTCTATAGCAGCCCTTAAATCTAAGCCACTTGGAGGGATCCTATTGCCTGGTCGACTTCCATCCATTTGACCCCGATAAATTAATTGATGTTCTGCAGAAAAGAGAAAAAAATCAGGGGTACATGCAGCCATCAATGACTTCGCAAACTTTTGATCTGAATCAAGCAAATAAGGGAAAGTCCATCCATTCTCTTCTTTTTGCTTAGCTAAAAATTCAGGTCCATCTTCAGGATGAGTCTCTGTACAATTACTTGCTATAGCTAGCATTTGAATATGATTAGCAAAGTCAGAATCCAACTTTGCCAACTCTTCTTCAACATGTTTTACAAATGGACAGTGAGCACAAAGAATCATTATTAATACTGGCTTCTGCTCAAGCATATTATTATTAATACGATCTATAGATTTGAAAGATAGAGCCTGTTTTTTTAGCCGTTCTCGGACAAAAGGCAAGTCAAATGGTGGCAACAAAGATCCTAAAGGAAGCATTGTTGATGCAGTCCTAACCATAATTTCAAAGATAATTAGGGAAACTAGTAAAAATAGTTTCTTATCTATATCGCTGAATGCACCCTTAGTAAGGGAGAATTATAAAAACCTTATAAAGATTTCTTGAAAAGATGCTTCTCGATCTAAGTGGCAAAAAAATCCTAGTAACAGGCATAGCTAACAATCGTTCCATTGCTTGGGGAATAGCCCAACAACTAAATGCAGCCGGAGCTGAATTGGGCATTACTTACTTGCCTGATGACAAGGGACGCTTCGAGGCAAAAGTTCGTGAACTTACAGAACCATTAAAGCCAAGCCTCTTTTTACCGTTGAATGTTCAAAACAATTCTCAAATTGAAGAGGTCTTCAATGAAATAAAGAATAAATGGGGACAATTAGATGGATTAGTCCATTGTCTAGCTTTTGCTGGGAAGGAAGAACTTATTGGAAATTACAGTGCTACAACCTCAGAGGGCTTTGCACGCGCTCTAGATATAAGTGCCTATTCACTCGCTCCACTTTGTAAATATGCAAAGCCACTATTTAGTGAGAAAGCAGGTGTTGTTACATTGACTTACTTAGGGGCAGAAAGAGCAATCCCTAATTACAACGTTATGGGAGTAGCTAAAGCAGCACTGGAAGCATCCGTACGTTATTTATCTGCAGAGCTAGGACCTGAAAAGCAAGTGCGAGTAAATGCAATAAGCGCTGGACCTATTAGAACTCTGGCCAGTTCTGCAATTGGAGGGATACTTGACATGATTCACAATGTTGAAGAAAAAGCACCCTTACGAAGAACGGTGACTCAAAAAGAAGTTGGGAATACAGCAGCTTTCCTTCTTAGTGAGCTTTCAAGTGGTATCTCAGGGCAAACTATTTACGTAGATGCAGGATATTGTATTAACGGAATGTAGTTTTAATGGCACCATAGATTTAGTTAACTAGTTAATTAGTTATATGAATAATCACAGGGAAGGAGTGATTCATCGCGTCACAAACGAAACTGATGTCAATGTTCGATTAGGTCTTGATGGCTCTGGGAAGAGCAACATCTCTTCTGGGATTGCTTTCTTAGATCATATGCTTCATCAACTTTCAAGTCACAGCCTAATTAATTTAGAAGTAAAAGCAACAGGTGACACTCACATAGACGATCATCATACTAATGAAGATGTTGGCATTGCTCTTGGGCAGGCCTTATCACAAGCTTTAGCAGATAGAAAAGGAATTTACAGATTTGGTCAATTTACTGCTCCTTTAGATGAAGCGCTGGTTCAAGTTGTATTGGATTGCTCAGGTCGTCCGCACATAAATTATGAATTAAAAATCCCCACTCAAAAAATTGGCACCTACGACACAGAGCTTATCAAAGAATTTTTTGTAGCAATTGCAAATAATAGTGGGTTAACTTTACATATACGACAACTTAGTGGGAGCAATTCACATCACATAGTTGAGGCATGCTTCAAAGCATTTGCGAAGGCCCTAAGGATGGCAATCGAATTTGATCCAAGACGATTAGGTGAAGTACCTAGCAGCAAAGGAGTTCTGGAACAAGCAGGCAATTAAAAGCAATCTTTACTCCTCAACAATTTACTCTCGCGTTTTCTAACTATTTACGCGAAGATCTATTAGTTTGATAAATCAATTTGTACAATGAATCCTGTAATAGATGCAAATACAACAAAAAAGTCAGCAGGTTTTAATCAAGAAGATTGGTCTAGCGCCTATTGCAATGTCGAAAAAGAATATCAAAATACAGAATTAGAATTAATAAAGGGTGAAGTCCCAAAAGATTTAAATGGTACATTTTATAGAAATGGACCAGGAAGACTAGAGCGCAAAGGAGACTGGGTTCACCATCCTTTTGATGGTGATGGGATGATTGCATCTATGCAATTCAAAAATGGCATAGTCACCTTAAGTAATCGTTTTGTAAGAACAGAAGCATGGGAAGAGGAAGAAAGAGCAGGAAAATTCTTATACAGAGGGGTATTTGGAACCAAAAAATCTGGATTAGCTCTTTCAAACGTATTCGATCTTCGTTTAAAAAATATTGCCAATACCAACGTAATAAAACTCGGAGAAGAACTTCTTGCTCTCTGGGAAGCAGGTAGTCCTTATAGCCTAAATCCAGAAACTTTAGAAACCAATGGATTATCTAATTTAAAAGGGGCACTGTCAGACAATGAAGCACTTAGTGCTCACCCACGTTTTGATCCAGGACACTATAACGACCCTAGGATGGTCACCTTTGGTGTCAAAACAGGTCCAAAAAGCACTATCAGGCTTATGGAATTTTCTACGAAAGGAGCAAATACTGGTTGCCTTATTACAGAAAGGAAGGATACCTTCAATGGGTTTGCCTTCCTCCATGACTTCTGTATTACCCCGAACTGGGCAATCTTTCTTCAAAATGCAATAGATTTCAACCCTCTACCTTTTCTATTGGGTCAAAAAGGTGCCGCGCAATGCTTAAAATCTAATTTCAATAGGAACAGTAAATTTTGGCTAATACCAAGAGATCATGGAGTATCTGCTAAAACAAGTCCACGAATAATTGATGCACCAGATGGTTTTGTTTTTCATCATTTAAATGCATGGGAGAACAATAATGAAATATATGTAGAAAGCATTTTTTATGATGACTTTCCTTCAATTGAGCCAAATCAAGATTTCAAGAAAATCGACTTCACTCAACTTCCCGAAGGAATTTTAAAAAGGTGCAAAATTAATCTATTAACAAACTCAATCGAAGAAAAAACATTAAGCAATCAATGTTGTGAATTTGCAATGGTAAACCCCCGCAAAGTCGGACTTCACGCTAGATATAGCTGGATGGCTACAGCAGAAAAAGAAACTGGCAACGGACCTCTACAATCAATAAAAAAATTAGATTTAGTTAATGGAAAATCACATACCTGGACCATTGCTCCAAGAGGCTTTGTAAGTGAACCCTTAATGATTCCTAAGAGTTCTTCTACAGAAGAAGATCATGGCTGGGTATTGGTATTAACTTGGAATGGAGCCCTACAAAAAACTGAACTAGTAGTGTTAAGTGCCAAAGATCTGAGCCATCAAGCAACATTGAGAATACCTATCAAAATCCCTCATGGATTGCATGGAAGCTGGGTCGACTCAAATGAATTATTAATGGAAAAATGAATTCATTCAAGCTCACAATTTAAAATCGTTTTCAAACCAGGTATTAATGATTTAAAAGCAAGAGCCCGGTGACTAATTTTTTGTTTTTGATCAAAGCCCATTTCCGAAAAAGTCAATCCAGTAGCTTTAGCCTTAAAAATTGGATCATAGCCAAATCCATTATTCCCTCTTGGCTCATGTGCAATAAAACCATCACAACGTCCTTCAACCTCTAGTAAAACTTTTCCACTAGGCGAGGCAACACAAAGAGCTGCCAAAAAAAAAGCACTCCTATTCGAATAATTTCTCAACTCATTTAGCAACCTTGTAACCCTCTCTCGATCTGTATTTGCATATCGTGAAGAATATACTCCTGGGGCTCCACCTAAAGCTTGAACACATAATCCTGAATCATCTGCAAGAGCTATGTCTCCTGTATGACTTGCTGCAGCAATGGCTTTTAAACGAGCATTAGCAAGAAAACTTTTTCCAGTCTCTTCAACTTCTAATCCGCCTGGCTGACCAATAACTTCAAGCGGATAGTTTGATAAAAGTCTTTTAAATTCCTGGACCTTCCCTTTATTAGTGCTCGCAATTACAAGAGTACGAAAAGCATTTTTTTTAAGGCTCACATTCATATTGATGCAACAAAATCTTTGGCCCAAGAAAGAGTTCTTTGTACTTCTTCACTTGTTGGTGCTTCACAATAAATTCTTAACAAAGGTTCAGTTCCTGAAAAACGAAACATCAGCCAATCTCTTTCTCCAAACTTTAGTTTGCATCCATCAATCGAAATTACTTGCTTAACTTCTTTGGTCCCAATTAATAAGGGCGGATCGCTTTTCAAAGACTCTTCAAATCTTACTCTTGAGTCGTTGTTTGCAAGTAAAAGATCAATACGATCATAAACACTAGGACCTATATATCTTGCTAAATTACTTAGTCGAACACCTAAGGGCTGTCTACCTTGAACAATTGCTTCAAGTAAAAGTAACGCAGCAAATAGAGCATCTCTTTCTGGTAAGTGCTCACCAAACCCTATCCCTCCTGACTCTTCTCCACCAATCAAGACTTTAGTTCGAAGCATTTCTTTCGCAATATATTTGAAACCTACTGGGCATTCAATCACTTTTCTGTCAAATGCTTCTGCTATTGAACGTATGCAATCAGAGCCACTCACAGTTTTTATCACACAGCCAGGAATATTCCTAATTTGAGCCATATGCTCAATAAAAAGAGGTATCAATACTTGGGTGCTGCAAAATCTTCCTCGTTCATCAATAACTGCTATTCGATCACCATCACCATCAAAAGCCAAGCCTAAGCAAGGTTTACCAACTTTGGAAGACTTTTTAGTAGAAGCAATAAGTTCCCCTAGATTCTTCTCCAATGGTTCAGGAGAATTGCCACCAAACAATGGATCACGGTTTGTGCGTATTTCTTTCACAAATTCCTTTGATTCTCTCCCCAGGAGTTCTTTGATACAACCTGCAGCAGAACCATGCATTGAATCAACTATCACTTGTAATCCCATATTTTTCATTCCCTCAATAAGAGCTGGTATATCAAATTTTTCCTTCAATCTGCTTAAGTGATTCTTACGACAATTAAATTTTTGAATTTCTTGAACTTCATGAATGGATTGTCCTTTAAAAAGAATTCTTTTCTCAACAGCTCTTGTAAAGTCCTCATCAACGGAAGCTCCACTAGGACTCTTGATTTTCAACCCCAACCACTCTGGAGGGTTGTGACTAGCCGTAATAACTAACGCACCTAAAGCATTTTGTTCAACTACGGCCAAACTACACGCAGGCGTAGTTACGGCTTCATCTGCCAACAATGGCACCAAACCACAGGCACTTACTGATGAAGCTATTGCCTCAGCAAATTCAGGTGCCAAAAATCTTCTATCATAACCAATAATTACCTTTTTATCCAGATCACAATTCCCCCTATAAATCATTTCTTCAGTTGCCGCCAATGCTACTAACAAAAGTCTTTCAATAGTGACATCAACCCCCAATAGACCTCTCCAGCCATCAGTGCCAAATTGGATTGGGGATGCTTCGAGTTTCATAGTTTACTAAAACATTCAAAACAATTAATTAAATAAATTTTCATAAAATTAAAATTAATCTAGCCATATGACTTCTCACATTCTAGGAAATAAAACAATAACTGATCGAATCTTATGCAGCTGGATACGCTGCAAAAGAAAGGCTTGGTTAGATCACAATGAAAATAATCACAAAAAAGTCTGGTCAGCTCATCGTGCCCTGCAACTTGATCACCAGCATAAAAGTCTAGAAAGATTCTTCAATAATTCTCCCCAAAAAGGCATCGAAGGGTTGATAATAGGCGCAAGAGAAGTTGTGGGTGTTCGCTTAAAAGGAGTTACTTCTTTAGGCTTAAATATAGAAGGTCACCCTCTGCTACTTCAAAAAATAAACGGGAAAAGCTTCTTGGGAGAATTCTCCTATATACCAATAACAGTTCGCCAAGGTCATAGAGTCACAAGAGAGAACCGACTATCACTTGCCTTTTGGGGATATCTACTAGAACAATTTCAGAAAATTGAAGTTAAATATGGCCTCGCCATTTCTAAAGTAAATAATGACTTGGAAGTTGAAAAAGTTATTTTCTCAAAAAAAATCAAAGCTGAATTACTGGATTCATTGGAAAGAATCAATAAAGATATCTGTAAAGAAGATTTACCAGCACTTACCTCTGATAGGAAAAAATGCACCCTTTGCTCTTGGAAGCAGCTCTGTGATGAAAAGGCTAGTCAAGAAGGAGATCTAAGTGAAGTCAATGGTATTGGAGCAAAAAGGAAGAGTATTCTTCAAGAAATTGGCATTAGCAATCTAAATGAACTTGCCTCAACTAGTCCGATAAATTTAAGTAAAAAGCTAAGTAAATATGGAGAAGCCCATGAAAAAATTGCCTCTCAACTTATTAATCAAGCAAGAGTTCAAATCAATTTAATCCCACAACAGTTAAGAGAAAATATAATTCTACCTGAGCTTAAATTTGCTAAAGGAGTTTTAATTTATGATATTGAATCAGACCCAGATGCTAAGCATGACTTTCTGCATGGTTTTGTTTTAATTAAACGAAGAGATAACGGAGAATGGTCTTTAGATGATGCCAAATATGAACCAATATTAAACATAGAGAATAATAACGAAAAAGCTATTTGGAATAAAATTAAACAGAGATTAAAATCTTTTCAAGATTTTCCCGTACTGCATTATGGTGAGACAGAGCTATTGTCTCTTTATAAATTAGCAAGAAAACAGGGAGAAAATGAAAAAGATATCAAAATGATGACTGTTAACTTTATAGATATTCATTCAAGGCTAAAAGGAGGCTGGCTTCTACCTATATCAAATTATAGCTTAAAAAATGTTGCTCAATGGTTAGATTTTAGATGGACTTACAAAGGCAGTAGTGGCGCCAGAGCATTACTTTGTTGGAGACAATGGGAAAGATCAGTCGAAGTTAGAAGCCAAAGAAAAAATAAGTTAGATTGGATTCTAAAATACAATCAAGATGATTGTATTGCAACATGGAAAATAGCAGAATGGTTACTAAATGAGGAATAATTTTTAGTATTTACATTATTAAATCCCTTTGAATCCTATGGGAACTTTTATTTTAATAATCCCACGACCTTCACCTAACTGCAAATTATCGAACGAAGAAAACCTCTTCCTGATTAAAGCTAATCCAATTGTTTTATTATAACAAGAAATAATAGAAGAGCATACTTTACCTACATTACTATTAGAATTACTTTCATCATATTCACATGAAAGTGTTAACTTTTCACCAGAATTTAATTCACCTTCGTATTCAAAGAATCTTAAGTTATACTTCAAAGAACCAAGATTCTTAACCTTGGATAAAGTTTCTTGTCCTAAGTAACAACCCTTCTCAAGATTAACGAAATCAGAGAG
The DNA here is from genome assembly GCA_003212555.1 of Prochlorococcus sp. AG-436-K22. Lineage (GTDB taxonomy): Bacteria > Cyanobacteriota > Cyanobacteriia > PCC-6307 > Cyanobiaceae > Prochlorococcus_E. Next base: position 9,082 of record QCPK01000017.1, read on the forward strand.
GCCTATTTCAAACGGATTACATTTTTGAATTATATTATTCATTCTATCAGGCAACCCCTGCTTGAATTTCCATTCCTGAAGAATAGCCTTGTTTGCAGACTTAATTCTATCATAACCTTTAGGGGTCTTGTCTTTATTTGATAGCCATTGAGTATCAGTTTCTTTCCAAGATTCATTCATAGAAATTATTTGCAATCTTCTGACCTGATCACAAGCAATAATATTCACTCTGTCAAGAGGAAATATAACTTTATTTAGACCATCAATTACTTCTTTAATATCTCCTAATAATACAATAAATTTTATACATTCACCTACCACTTTCCCTTCCAATAAAGCTTTAAATCTTCCAATTGGAGATAACCAACATGTGCGAAAAAGAGCTCCTTCCTTAAGTCTTGAAACATCAAAAGTTGTCTGACTATTTAGGAAGTTTTTACAGTCAGGTCCTTCTAATTTAAATAAAGGAAATGATGTATCCCAGAAATAATTATTCAAAAAGTTCATCTCCCAAGTTCATTAAATTTTCCAGAAACTTCCTCAAGCAAGAAAAGACTTTTTAAAGTTATACCTGCTTTTTTAATTGCCATTTCGCCACCCTCTTGTCTATCAACAATCGTAATAATGGTTTCTACTTTATATCCAGCCTCAATAAGTTGATTCGCTGCCTTTAATGAAGAGTCCCCAGTTGTGACTACATCCTCTAAGACTGTAATCAAAGAGCCTTTTTCAGGAAGAGGCCCTTCTAACCAAGCTGCTGTTCCATATCCTTTTGGCTCTTTCCTAACTATCAATGCATCTAAAGATCTTCCCAATCGAGCCGCTGCTATAGCAACTGCAGTCACTAATGGATCTCCCCCAAGAGTCATTCCTGCCACAGCTTTTACATCAGATTCAACTTTTTCCAACATCATGCTTCCCAATAAAACTAAGCCAACACCACTTAGGCTTACGGGCTTGCAATTGACATAGTGGCTACTTTCTCTCCCTGAGGACAAGGTAAAGGTCCCATACCTATATGCCTTTGAAACCAAAAGAGTTAGGAGCTTTTCTCTAGAAGTTTGACTAGATTCAAGAGGTGAATTCATGAGGAAAATTAAATCTTTAGAGCATTGCCTTACTTCATAGGCTTAGGTTCTAATTATTATTCCTCTAAAGGTCTTAAAATTCTCCAAAGGCCATTTTAGAAACCCATTGTTTCGGGGGTGTAGCAATCTGGTGAATGCAGCGAACTCATAATTCGCCTTAGGCGAGTTCGATCCTCGCCACCCCCATTTCAAATTCATTAATGCAATTTCTTCTACTAGGCATATTAATAGCCTTAACAGCTTTTTTCGCTGCCGGAGAACTTGCAGTTCTTCGTTTACGACCAAGTCGTGTAGAAAGGCTTATAGAAGAAAACCAATCTGGAGCTCATTCTGTAAATCGATTACAGCGAAAACTTAGAATGCTTCTAATGGTTACGCAGCTAGGAATAACTTTTTCATTGGTAGCAATGGGATGGTCAATAAACGACCTCTCTCGCGGTTGGTGGCCTCTCGCGGCTCAATCAAAGCTTATTTGGGACTTGGGTTTATTCATCACCTGCGTAACACTCATAACTTTGCTGGGAGGACTTATCCCAAAAGCATTAGTTCTTAGTAGGACAGAAAAAGCAGCTCTAAATCTTTCTCCTCTTCTAGAGTTAATAATGCGAGGAATTGCTCCGATTTTATTCTTTTTAGAAAAAATCTCATCCTCTCTTTTTAAGATATTGGGACTCAATACAAGATGGGATTCACTAGTATCTGCTCTTTCTGCAGGAGAGTTAGAAACTCTTATCGAGAGAGGTGGCGTAACTGGATTAATGCCAGATGAAAAAAATATTTTGGAAGGAGTTTTTGCCTTACGAGATACTCAAGTAAGAGAAATAATGGTTCCTCGCTCTGGAATGGTCACATTGCCGAGTAATGTAAATTTCTCACAATTAATGAAAGAAGTTCACTTAAGTAGACATGCACGTTTTCTTGTTACAGACAAGTCACTAGATGATGTTTTAGGAGTATTAGACCTTCGTCAACTTGCAGACCCAATATCCAAAGGAACAATGCAGCTAGATACATGCTTACGCGAGTACGTTCAATCAGTTCCAAAAGTTCTTGAGACCTGCACTTTGGATAAGATTCTTCCTCTGATAAAAAGTGGCAGCCCTTTTTTACTTGTAGTTGATGAGCATGGAGGGACTGAAGGGTTGATTACTTCTGCTGACCTCACAGGAGAAATAGTTGGGGATGAGATTTATTCAATAAAGGATCCTTTTCTAAAGCAGATAACAAAAATTCCTGAGAAATGGCTCTCAGCAGGGGATTTAGAAATAATTGAGATCAATAGGCAACTTCTTATTGATCTACCTGAATCCAATGATTACCATACACTTGCAGGTTTTCTTCTAGAGAAATTCCAGCAAGTTCCTGTGAAGGGAGACTCTCTATTAGATAATGGAATCCATTTTGAAATAATCTCAATGAAAGGTCCTAGAATTGAAAGAGTAAAGATACACTTGCCATCAAAAGCTTCAAAAGAAAATCTATAAAGGATATTCTCAGTGAATAATATGGTGACTTTAAAATGACCTCCGCCATTGTCCCGGTGAAGGTTGGTGTAATTGGGATAGGGAACATGGGCTGGCACCATGCAAGAGTTTTAAGTCTCCTAAAAGACGCAGAACTTGTGGGAGTGGCAGACCTTGATTCGAAGCGTGGGCAATTAGCACAAGAGCAATTCAGTTGTGCTTGGTTCGCAAACTACGAAGAACTGCTACCAAAAGTAGAGGCAGTTTGTATAGCTGTACCCACTTTGTTTCATCACAAAGTGGGTATTCATTGCTTAGAAGCGGGGAAGCATATTTTGATAGAAAAGCCAATTGCTGCTAGTCAAAAAGAAGCCACTGAGCTTATTGATGCCTCAAATAATGCAAACAGGTTATTACAAGTAGGCCATATTGAAAGATTTAATCCTGCATTCAAAGAGCTTACAAAGGTTGTCACTGAAGAAGAAGTTCTGGTCCTCGAAGCAAGGAGGCACAGTCCTCATCCTGACAGAGCAAATGATGTTTCAGTAGTACTAGATCTAATGATCCATGATTTAGATCTGATTCTCGAATTAGCCAATGCGCCTGTTTCAAGACTGGCTGCAGTTGGGGGGTGCAGCCTCGATGGTCCAATGGACTATGTGAACGCAACCCTTGGGTTTACAAATGGAGTAATTGCAAGCCTAACTGCAAGCAAAATGAGTCATAGAAAGATACGCACCTTAAGTGCTCACTGCAAAAAAAGTCTTGTAGAAACTGACTTTTTAAATCACACCCTTCATATTCACCGAAAAACTCATGAATGGTACTCAGCAGACCACGGAGAATTGCTTTATAGGACTGACGGTTTTGTTGAAGAAGTGAGCACTACATCCATCGAACCACTTTATGCAGAACTAGAACACTTTCTCCAATGTGTAAGAGGCCTTGAAGTACCTGCAGTAGATGGTCCCCAAGCTTCAAGAGCATTGTTTCTTGCTGATTTAATTGAAAAAGCCGTGGAAGAGCCTGGGGAGGGTATTACTTTGGATAAACCAATATAAATTACCTCTTATTGTTAAAATAAGAGTCATAGAATTTTCTAACTAGCTTCTTGCCAGAAAGAAAAAAAAGAACCTAAAGCCTGCTTAGCCAATTAAAGCTAACTAGACAAAGAATTAACGAAATCCAACTGCTGCTTGCCAAACAAAGACAAGCAAGAAGAAAAGCAATGGAATCAACGGAAGCACATCAACCGTTGGAGCATAAATTTGATAAGCCTCAGGCAACTGAGCAAGCAAAGCGAAGGTCAACGGTACCATCCCTAAATAAATTTACGTTTGCAAGTGACGCTACCACGTGTGACGCGCAATCGAGTCTTTCTGCCACGGAGCGAAATCCTCTGAAAAACATCCATCTTCAATTGCAAGCGTCATTGCACGTGAAAAACGTATTAAATGACTGAGGTTATGCAAGCTCAGGAGCGTAAGGCCAAGTAATTCATCATTACGAATTAAATGATGGAGATAAGCCCTGCTGTGATTAAGACAAGCTTCACATTTACAAGTTGTGTCTAAAGGCTGATAATCGTTTTTAAAGCAAGAATTTCGTAAATTCCATCGCTCATCACGAACTAAAGCAGTCCCATGACGACCAAGTCTTGTTGGAAGAACACAATCAAATAGATCAATGCCATTTGCAACAGCTATGGCCATCTCTCTCACAGTTCCAATCCCCATTAAATACCTTGGTACTTTTTCAGGCAAAAAAGGAGACAAATGTCGAACTATCTTGTGAATCTCTGACGATGGTTCTCCAACACTAACTCCACCAATTGCTACACCAGGCAAATCAAAACTTAAAACTCGTCTCACGCTTTCTTCTCTCAAATGCGGATAACAACCACCTTGAATAATTCCAAATATGGCCTGATCTTGCCTTGAATGCGCTTTGATGCATCTTTCTAACCAATGATGGGTTCTTCTAGAAGCATTTTCAACTTCAGCCTCAGTAGATGGATATGGAGGGCATTGATCAAAAGCCATTACGACATCAGCGCCTAAGTCCATCTGGATTTGCATTGCCTTTTCAGGGCTTAAGTCAATATTCCTTCCATCTCGAGGATTCTTAAAAGACACACCTTGATCATCAATTTTGTTGAGCTTGCTCAAACTAAAAACTTGGTAGCCACCTGAATCAGTCAGAATTGGTTGTTTCCAACCCATGAAATGGTGTAATCCTCCAGCCTTCTTAACAATTTCCTCACCGGGTTGGATATGCAAATGAAACGTATTCGCAAGAATCATTTGCGCATGAACTTCTTTTAATTGAGTTGCAGTAATACCTTTAACTGTGCCCAGTGTCCCTACTGGCATAAATTGAGGCGTACTTAAATTGCCATGAGGAGTAGAGAAACTTCCAACTCTCCCAGCAGTATTAGGACATTCTGAATGAATTTGAAAATCAAACATTTTCAAATCTATAAAAAATAACCACAAGCTTTTCAGCATTGATTGCTCTTACAACCTACTTTGTTAATTAACTACTCTTCAAAAGGTCTTCCTCCTGAAATCACCCAATTGGTTAAAAGAGCTTTCTGGAGCTTGGGTTTTCTATACTGTCCTACCTCAATGGCCATGGATTACTCCAAAATTCAAACGCATCGCTCGTTTCGCTCCTTTAATAGGCCTCTTAATAGGAATCTTAGAAGCATTTTTAATGCTAATTCTCTTCTTTCTAAATTGGCCTCAAGATTCATTACCATTTGTTGGTATTGCTTTTAATTTATGGATCACAGGTGGGTTACATTTTGATGGATTAATTGATACTTCAGATGGTATTTCAGCCGGTCCCAAAAAATGTCTCGAAGCGATGAAAGATAGCAGAGTTGGGGCTAGTGGTGTTATTGCGTTAACTATTAATATTGCCCTACAGTTAGCAGCCTTAAATAAGCTTAGTTTATTTTGCTTATTTGCACTGCCAATAGCTTCTTTCTGGGGAAGGTATTCTCAGTTAATCGCAATCGGAAATTATCCTTCTATACAAAAAGAAAGTTCTTCTGACTTTCATAGAGATAATTGGAAAGGAAATTTGAAAGAATCAATACCTTCATTGATCCTGATCCTACTCTTAATATTTTTTATCACCTTTGCAAGTCTGAGCTATTCCCTAAAACAATGTCTAATAATAGCTTCTCTAATTGGAATTATACCTTCCATCATAATTCCATATTTTTTAGCACGTAGAATTGGTGGCCACTCTGGTGATTCTTATGGCGCTTCGGTAGTTCTAGTAGAAACATTTTTATTAGTAAGCCTAGCCTTTATTTTACCGGGAAATTAATCACGAATGCATTCCCTTCGTTAGGTAGAGATTCTTCAAAATTAGATGGTTTGACAATTAACTTTAATTCTCCGCCAAATTGTTCAGCTAATTTTTTACCAAGACTTAAACCTAAACCTGAACCATTAAACTCTTGACTTTTAGAACTTCTAAAACCACTAGTAAATATTTTGTCTCTTTCAGAAAAAGGAATCGGAGTACCGCTATCCCAAACACAAATCCCTTGATCATTAATAAAAATTCCTATTGATGATGATAGCGGGGAATACCTAAAGGCATTTTCCAAAAGATTAGCAACTATTTCAGCAGTAACCCCTTCACAAGCTGGCCTTAATTTCTTAATCCAATCAGGCAAATATTGTGGCCCAAACCATTCTCTACCCTGTAGTTTCGCTGTTGCTTTAGCACGCTCAATTAAAGGATTCAATAATTCCATCAGATCCAAAGGTTTTTCAGTTTGAATCAATGGAGGTAAAAGTAATCTGACAGGAGCAATATCTTTAGAAGCCAGCTTGGGTTGAGAAAGCTTATCTAAAGCCACTAAATACTTATCAACCTGTTTCTGCTCACTCAATAATCCTTCGACCAATGACCTTTGGCTGCTCTCTGGTCCCAACTTTCTCAAAAGCAACTGCGCATAAGTTCGTAAAGCGGCTAGAGGATTCCTTAGCTGATGAATCAATACTCCAACTTGTTCTTTTTGTTCATTTAACTCATTCTCCAGCTTTTCCCTATCCAGCTCTAGACTTAAAAAGTTTGCCAAGGTTGCAGCACTGACCTGCAATCGAGTATCAAGTGATTCAGGCCACTGACCATCTGAAGGATGTCTTTCCACCCTAATTACACCCAATAATATGGGACCTTCTTGCATTGGATACCAACGACGATTAGACGAAGGGACCCTCAAATCTGGGTCATTTTCAATAGGTCCTAATTTCTTTACTATTTGCTTTGGCCGCTGACCTACAACCTCCAAAGTTGGGGAATCCTTTCCATCGGTTTTCGCAACATAAGCAACAACAGACTCAAGTTCAGAATCAAATTCAAAGCTGCTCAACTGCTGATCAATGAGATTTAACAATCGGTCCGAAAACTGCATAATTATTTTTAGAAATCTTGAGCATCTGGATCAGGAAGCGAAAAGCTTGAAAATTCAGAAAAAAGTATTAAGATATTAAAGGGCTATTTAGGAGACTTTACAAGAGACTCCCCGCATGGTCCATTGATCAAAATTCTAAAAAAGCGTGCTATTAAGGCTGTTTCAGAGGTGGATGGGTCCCCTGAGCCAAGCCTTACTAAAGGTTGATAAAAGCATTTTGGCAACTTAATTATCCAAGAGCTTCTATCCAGAAATTCTACAAAATTCAAGCAAGGTTTTTCTATCTTTGAATTTTCTTTAGTTGTAGCCGTTTCATCTTGATTTAATTCACTCTTTCTTAGTTCCTATTCAGGGGTCATCATCTCATGTCAAAGAAGCGCAAGAGGATTAGCCGCAGACGCCTGGCTGGTCAAAGAGTCATGGCCCATGTCCAGACATTTCATCTTCAGACTGGAGAATACAAACCCGTAACAGCCGCTAGGCGCTACATAGCCGAAACTGCTATAAATGCTCCTGCTATTGTAAATGTTCGAAGAAATGAACATACTACCGATAGGTTTTTCTGGGGTGAGAAAGGTTTATTTAGTGCTCAATATGCTGAAGAGAATCATTTTCTATTCCCTTCATTAAGAACAATTGTGGAAGCAGTAGGAGAGCACAATATGTTTGAAGGTCTGGAATTAACAGCTGATGATTGGGAAGAGATCGAAGAATATGAATACGCTTTTGTTTAAGCAACTGCTTAATTAATTCATCAAATGGTTTAAATTTAATTGCAAAGACAGCTTTCAATAAAAGTCCTAATTACTCCATAGATCTTTTGAGGTATCTCATGGCCTCCTTCAAAAAGATTAATTTGTGATGAGCTGTTGCTGCGATGAAATAGATCGAAAAGTTTTTTAGATGCTTCCATTGGCACTATTGAATCTTGATTTCCATGGGTAAATAAAACCGATGGGGTTTTCATTGGTGGTCTGAACCCAGGATGAAGGTAAGAACTGCAAGCAATTATTCCGGCTAAAGGCAAAGTGCTTCCAGCTCCAATAGCCATTGCACCACCTTGGGAGAATCCGAGCAAGATGGTTTTCTCTAATGGGAGCTTAAACGAGCCAAGTCTTTGCAATCGTCCTTTAAGAGATTGAACTGCTTCAGATGCCTGTTCCCACTCTGCAGGGAAAAGGCCATACCATTGTCTTCCTAAGCCTTCAGGATGCATCTGGGGAGCACGAAGAGAGACTAATTCAACCTCAAAGCCTTCAAGTGAATTCACTAAACTTTGTCCTAACGACATAAGGTCTTCAGCATCAGCTCCCCATCCATGAAGCAAAATCAATCTATGAGTGGCGCTTTCAGAAGGAAAACAAAAAAGTTCTTCTTCCATCAAACAAATTGCATCATTAATGCCTAAGTTAACTCTTGGAATGGATTTATTTCTTGTCTTATGGCACCTATTGCACTAATAAGCGTTTCTAACAAGCAGGGTTTAATTCCTATTGCCGAAACTCTCAGCAGTGAGTATGGCTATCAAATCATTTCCAGCGGAGGAACAGCCAAAGCACTTGAAGAAGCAGCCATTCCAGTTACTAGAGTTGCAGACTATACAGGTGCACAAGAGATACTTGGAGGGAGAGTAAAAACTCTGCACCCCAAAGTGCATGGAGGCATACTTGCAAAAAGAAAGGATCAATCTCATCAAAATGATCTTCAAAAAGCAAACATCAATAATATAGATTTAGTTATTGTTAACCTTTACCCTTTCAAGGAAACAATTAGAGATCCAAATGTAAGTTGGGAAAATGCTATTGAGAATATTGACATAGGGGGTCCCGCAATGGTTAGAGCAGCTGCTAAAAACCACGAATCAGTAACAATTTTAACCAGTCCGAGTCAATATGAAAATTTCCTACTTGAGCTCAGAAAAGGAGATATATCGCCCTCTCTTAAATGTAAATTAGCCCTTGAAGCTTTTGAACATACAGCAAGTTATGATGCTGCTATCAGCAAATGGATGAGAAGTAAAGTCTCAGTTAAGCAGTCTGAATGGATAGCAGCGCTCCCCTTAAAACAAACTCTTAGATACGGTGAAAATCCCCATCAAAAAGCTAAATGGTATAGTTACGCTGAACAAGGTTGGGATGGAGCTTATAAGTTACAGGGGAAAGAACTTAGCACTAACAATCTATTAGATTTAGAAGCAGCATTGTCGACAATAAGAGAATTTTATTATGGAGAGGGAAATAACAATGAATCATTCCAATGTGCAGCTGTAGTTGTTAAACATACTAATCCTTGTGGTGTTGCAATAGGAAGCTCTATCGATTCAGCTCTAAAAAAGGCATTGGATGCAGATAGAACTAGTGCATTTGGTGGAATAGTCGCACTAAATTGTGCTGTTGATTCAAAAGCAGCAATAGAATTAAAAAGTCTCTTTTTAGAATGTGTTGTAGCACCAAAGTTTGATGAGGAGGCTAAGTTAATCCTTTCAGATAAAAAAAACTTAAGGCTAATTGAACTAAAGAATAACTTTATCAAGAATGCAGGAAGAAAAACTATTCGAAGTATTCTTGGAGGTGTAATTGTTCAAGAAAGTGATGACCTTTTAATAGATTTAAGTAACTGGAAAGTTGTCACAAAGCTACAACCAACCTCACTTCAGAAAGAAGATCTTACTTTTGCATGGAAAGTAGTTAAGCATGTACGTTCTAATGCAATAACTATTGCAAACTCTGGACAAACTATTGGGATTGGAGCGGGCCAAACAAACAGGATTGGATCAGCCAAAATAGCTCTCGAAGCTGCTAGCAAACAAGCAAACAAAGCAGTTTTAGCAAGTGATGGATTTTTCCCTTTTGATGATACAATTCGATTAGCTGCGCAATACGGTATAAGCGCAATTATTCAACCAGGGGGTAGCATTAAAGATGAATTATCAATCAAGGCCTGTGACGAATTGAAAATTGCGATGATCTTTACTGGAACAAGACATTTTTTACATTAAGAGTGTAGATATATTGAATATCTTTTAAATTTACTATTTAACTTTGAGAACCTTTAGGGTAATAAGTTACTTTATTCTTTTTTTGAAAGATTGCCAATCTTCCAGGCCCTGCGCATAGAAAGTAGAAAGATATTGCAGCATAAATTGCAGATAATTCAAATATATAATTATGACCTTCGACTACTGCTAGAGGGAAACCTTCTAAGCCGGTATCAACAAAATGGAAATAAAGAGCAAATAACATTGTATTCAAAAGGCCTAAGGCACAAAGTCTCGTAAATATCCCCAATGCAAGTCCTATTGGACAAATTACTTGGGTTATCCCTGCTGCAAATGTCCAAATTATGGGATCTCCAGGTAAAAAAACAAAATATTTTCCGACCACAAATTCTGCAAATCCCTGAGGATCTTGCAATTTCTCAAGACCATGATGAACCATAAACAGGCTAAAGCCTACTCTCAAGACAAAAGTTGCCAGTTCACCCAAAATATTGACATCCCCATCAGAAGAACTAGCCACTACAACTTCAACCTTCTGCGACTGGTTAGATGAAGAAGAATCTGGTTTTGGTGAATTAATTTTTCCTGAATCAGCCATAACTCTATAAGCATCAGACTTACATGTTAGTTGTTTGGCAGCAGATTCTGTTAACTAGAACTAGTTTTTATGAAATTAAATAGTGAAATTTCTTTATTGATATCGATTTAGCTTTTATTTTAAAGGATGATATTTAAGCTTCTAGTTTAGACTCACTAAGATTTATAAGTTTTTGAATTACATGCTCAACAATTCTGTCAGGAGTAGATGCACCAGAAGTTATACCTACATTAACCTTCCCTGCTGGCAAGAAATCAGATTCAACTGTTAAATCATTTCCCAATGGTTTGTGGGTAATTGTGTTGTCTGCATCTCCAATTCTTTCGGGAGTGTCTATATGAAAAGAACGAATCCCTTTAGATAAAGCAATTTCTTGAAGATGAGTTGTATTAGAAGAATTAAAACCACCAATAACTACAAGCATGTCAAGTGGTTCATCTACTAAAGAAAACATTGCATCTTGTCTTTCCTCAGTAGCATCGCAAATTGTATTAAAGGCCAAGAAATGTTCATTTAACTCTGCAGGTCCATATTTCCTCAGCATAGTTTTTTCAAACAACCGCCCAATCTCTTCGGTTTCACTCTTGAGCATTGTTGTCTGATTAGCTACCCCAAGTCGCTTCAGATCTCTATCTGGATCAAAACCATTAGAAAAAGCCCTTGCAAATCTCCTCATAAAGTCATCTCGATCTCCATTCCCAAGAATATATTCAGAAACATACTGAGCCTCTTCAAGATCTAAAACAACTAAATAAGTTCCTGCAAAAGAGCTGGTGGCTAATGTTTCTTCATGTTTAACTTTCCCATGAATAATTGAAGTGAATTCATGCTTTTTATGTTTCTCTACCGTGTGCCACACTTTTGAAACCCATGGACAAGTTGTATCGATGATGTGACAACCACGTTCATGAAGAAGTTTCATTTCCTGCACAGTTGCTCCAAAAGCTGGCAATATCACAACATCGCCTTCCTTCACTGAAGAGAAGTCTTTAATTCCTTTCTCAGCAGATATAAAACGCACATTCATATTTCTCAAGTGATCATTAACGGAAGGGTTGTGAATGATTTCATTAGTTATCCAAATACTTTCTTTTGGATAATGTCGCCTAGTTTCATAAGCCATTGCCACAGCACGTTCTACACCCCAACAAAAACCAAAAGCCTCAGCAAGTTTGACTCTCAATCTTCCATGCTCTAGCAAATATCCATTATCACGAATAGAAGCTATCAAATTGCTTTGATAAGCCTTTTCAAGAGCTTTAGCCCTTTTTGCTGGGGATTCGAAACCTCGTCGGTTATAACGATCAGAATGATGAAGCGATCGTTTAAAAGCTTGCGTATCCATTTCTATTGAATCTACATTAATAATTAGACTCTATTCGCAAGAGCTAAAAAGCACAAAAAGCCTGGCTGAATGCCAGGCTTTTTGTAAGAAAACATTTGTTCTTAATTAGAAGAAGCAAAGTCTGGATAAGCCTCCATTCCATGTTCTCCTATATCAAGCCCTATATTCTCTTCTTCTTCGCTCACACGAATTCCACCAAACAAACCACCAATTATTGACCAAGCGATCCAGCAAGTCACAATTGTGAAGATTGCGTAGGAAAAAGATCCAACTAGCTGAATTAAAAGCTGATCAAATTTACCAGTAATTAATAAGCCACTTGAAGTATTGAAAAGACCCACTGCAAGGGTTCCCCAAACTCCACAAGTGCCATGAACTGATACAGCTCCTACGGGGTCATCAATATGCAAGCCATCTACAAAAGATACTGACCAAACAACAAGTAATCCGCCAATAGCACCAACAACCCATGAACCCCACATAGTGAATCCATCGCATCCAGCAGTGACACTAACCAAACCAGCCAAAATTCCATTTATTGTCATTGTTAAATCTGGTTTACCAGTATTTAACTGACTTAAGAATGTTGCAGCTATTCCTCCACCTGCAGCACCCAAAGTAGTAGTAACAGCAACATATGGGACTTGGTCATTAAAAGCAAGAACTGAACCACCATTAAATCCGTACCAACCAATCCAAAGTATTAATGCACCAAGAGTTGCAATAGCCATGTTATGACCAGGCAAGGCCTGAGCTTCTCCATTCACAAATTTTCCAATACGTGGGCCAAGTGCAATTGCACCAACTAAGCCAGCCCATGCCCCTACAGAATGGACAATTGTAGATCCAGCAAAATCAATGAAACCAAGCCTCGCTAGCCAACCACCACCTATCCCAGCTTCATCAGGAAAATTCCACTGCCATGAACCAGCTATTGGATAAATAATTGCAGTCAAGATTAAGGAAAAAACTACAAATTCTCCAAACTTAATTCTCTCAGCAACCACCCCTGAAACAATTGTTGCTGCTGTCCCTGCAAAAGCAGCTTGAAAAAGAAAATCTATACTTGGAACTAATCCGTCAGAAGATGTAACAGCAGGATCAAAGAAAGGTCCTCCAATCTTAAGAACTCCTGGTATTACCCAATCTGCGGCATACATCAACTTATAGCCTATGAGCCAATAAGCAGACACAGCAAGAGTAAAAACAATTAAATTCTTTGCGAGAATATTAACTGCATTTTTTTGTCTACACATGCCTGCTTCGACCATAGCGAAACCAGCATTCATGAAGATAACAAGAACTGCGGCAACCATTACCCAAAGATTGTCAGCCAATCCTTGAACACTTAGAGAAACATCAGTCGCATGAGCTGAAAGATTAAATACTCCGAGGCCAATAAATGCCATCGGGACACATGCAAGCCACATCAAAGAGCGATTAGAGCTTAGTCCCCGAATACTCTTGAGAAGGAGCATAGGGCCCTCAAGAAGACTGACCTCTTGCAGCCTCCTTCTATTTCGCCTTGATGGCGATTGCAAAGCAGTAGTCATAAATAATGAAGGACGCTAAATAAGCTGATTTTTGCAAGAACAGCTATTACATATTTCAATATGGATACTTTTCATCCATCCTCAGGTAATCATTAATACAAAATCAGAAATTGATTCAGTATCTCTAACAAAAGCAAAGTTAAAAAATGTCGAATTTTAAATCCATGATAGATAGAAAAAAAAGTATCCCAAAGGATTCTCAAAGGTCTAATCCAATGGTGATCGGAGGTTTAATCCTAGCTTTACTCTCCATTGGATCGCTTGCTTTTGTAATTCAAACAAAAATCTTCTAATCAGCTGCACTGTTCCCTTTTATCAAAAGGCTTAATTCCTTCCCAGGTTATTCGATCTAAATGAAAATCAAAGGAACATGGAATAACCTCCACCCCTTTTTCTAAGGCAAGCCGAAAAAGATTTCCGTATTCCGGATCAACTGAATCTCCAGGAGCAAAAACTTCTACATCATTCCTACTAATACATGGGACTAAAACAGCCCTTGAGGAGGGTAATTCTGCCATCATTTCCTTCAAATGTTTTTGCCCTCTAGTAGTCACAGTATCCGGGAAAAGAGCTTTCTGGTTTTTTACCCAAGTTGTATTTTTCACTTCTAAAAAAATTTTCCGAGAGTCAGGGGTTGCTTCCTTAGGCGTTAATAGCAAATCAATGCGACTTTTCCTTTCTATGCCATAAACTACTTCATTTTTAATTTCCAAATTCTCACCCAATTGTTTGTTTAAAAAACCTTCTTCAATCACCCTTCTGACAAGCTTATTAGGCAATGAAGTATTGATGCCAACCCAAATAAAACCTTCTAAAGAAGGCACTTGGGCTTGTTCCCATGACCAATCCAATTTACGTTTTGGAGAAGGAGAATATCTCAACCGAACTCTCCCTCCAGGATATAAAACCCCTTTCATCGGTCCAGTGTTTGCACAATGGGCAGTAACCAATTCTCCTGTATCTAATTTGATATCTGCTAAAAAACGTTTATATCTTTTCTTTAGGGTTCCTTCAGTAAGAGGTGGAAAAGTTGAAATAGTCTTGCCAATCATGGAAATCCATCCTCTATTGAATACATTCAAGAAATCTATTTAAAATCTCTAAATAATTAATGGGATTTCTTAGAGCTAAGAGTAAAACATGAAAAGGTCACTTAGAAGCATTTCAACGGTAATTGGAATTGGCACACTGCTAAGCAAAGCTTTTGGAATGATTAGGCAAATTGCAATAGCAGCAGTGTTTGGAGTTGGTGCTGCCTATGACGCATATAACTATGCATATATTCTTCCTGGATTTTTTTTAGTACTTATCGGAGGGATTAATGGACCTTTGCACAACTCAATAGTTAGCGTTCTAAGTAGAAGAAGTAGGCAAGAAGGAGGACACATTCTCTATTCAATCAATACATCCATTCTTTTGCCACTAATACTAATTAGTGTAATTTTATTTTTTGCAGCAGATCAAATTATCCAACTTATGGCTCCTGGCTTGGAAGTTCACACTCATAAAATTGCAACCGAACAATTGAAGTTAATGTCTCCTATTGTTTGTTTATCTGGGTTGATTGGCACAAGCTTTGGATCATTAAATGCAAGGAATGAATTCCTTCTTCCATCTATTTCACCTATAATTTCAAGTTTAATTTTAATTAGCAGTGTAAGCATCTTTGGTTTATATGAAAGCCAGTCAATTTCTTCTGTAGGTATTGCGTTAAAAGGAGGTCTAATCCTAGCCCAAGCAACTGTTATAGGAGCAATTATGCAATGGGCAATACAAATCCCTTTATTAATAAAAAAAGACCTACTTAAAATCAAATTAGCATTTGACTGGGGCAATTCAGGTGTTCAAGAAGTTTGGAAAATTATTATCCCAGCAACACTTTCAACAGGGATGTTACAAATCAATGTTTTTACTGACCTATTTTTTGCATCAAATATCATTGGAGCTGCATCAGGATTAAGTTACGCAAACTTTATAGTTCAGGCTCCTTTAGGCATAATTTCTAATGCTCTTCTTTTACCTCTATTACCAGTATTATCAAAGCTGGGAGAAAAAAAAGACAGCAAAGATCTAATAAAAAGAATTAGACAAGGTTTTATTTTCTCTTCTGCAAGTATGATCTGCTTAGGGGCAATCTTCATTACACTAAGCGAACCAATTACTAAAATTATTTTTGCTAGAGGTGTATTTGACTACAACGCAATAAAAATTGTCAAAGCACTACTTATTTTCTATGGACTTGGAATGCCAGTATACCTTATAAGAGATCTATTAGTACGTGTATTTTATTCACTTGGAGATGGCAATACTCCTTTCAAAATTTCTACTATAGGTATCATTCTTAATGTAATCTTAGACTGGATATTCGTCGGAAGTAGTTTACCATGGGGGTACAAAATGCCAATTAATTTAGGCGCCAGTGGCATTGTTCTGGCAACAGTTGGAGTAAACTTATTTACATGCATAATACTTCTACTAAAATTAAAATCTAAGTTTAAACTAATAAACTTAAGTGCATGGTTGATTGATTTCCTTAAACTATTATTTTGCGGTTCAATTTCAGGATTAATCGCCTTGGAGACAAATTCCTTTCTTTCTCAAGATGCTAGTTTTCTATTGAACTTACTTCAATTATTATTTTCATCAACTATAAGCTTATCCTCCTTTTTCATTATTTCTAGCTTGTTAAAAATTCAAGAGGTGAATGAAATGAAAGAAGTAATTAAAAGCAAACTCATACGTCCCTACTTTTCAAGGTAATATCACGCGCTTCTCTAACTTGAAGGGGTATCTGCAGGGAATCGGCCTCATCTAACTTAGGTCCCTTAACTGAAATTATTCTTGCCTCAATACCAAATTCCTGAAATGCATTTTCCATTTCCTGAATCAATGCTTTCTCAACTTGAGACTCTGCATCAGCCACTTTTCCAATGAGTCTTTCCCCTAGTCGCCCAATTTGCTGTCGAACCACATCTCTTGCATTAGTAACTTCGATAATCAACATATGAACAATCCAACTAAATTAACCTTATCTGCAATAGGGGGCCAAAATCTCTTCTAGGTCAAAAATCTGAGCAGAAGAAATCAATCTAGACAATGAAAGGTGACTCTTCCCTCTGCCAAATTCAACTTGAACTGCTTCTAAGGCCTTTTGAGCCGCGAGAGTTGGGCCATCTTTAAGGTTAACTTGGCATTCAATCGCAAGAGCCTCCGCGAGGCCAGCATTACCCAAGGAAAGATTCCACTTCCCAATTTGTATATACAATCGATCAGCAATTGAGGACTCTAACTCGCGCAATTGTTCTAGTTCGGAATTCATAATGATTAAGGAAAAGCAAGCTTTTCACTCCTCTTTGGAAGAGTCCTCGAGTGGAGTTGGTTTTCTAATAATGACGAAAGTAAGGTGAGAGATCAGCAAAAACAGCCAGATTCCTGTAAACCATTCCAAATGTGTCCAACCATGACGAATCTCTTGAGCTAGCCAAAGCCCACTATTTAAAGCTGCAAAAGCCATGGCATGAATAGTAAAATTAACTATTCGTGAAAAATGTAAGTAAAGAGGATCATTAGAATCCCCATTGCCATACCACCTAAGAGGCATTGGAATTTTGTATGAATGTGGTCTTTACCCCATCTTATAGTTGACGAAGAGGATCTCAAAACTCTTAACTAAATCATATGCGCCTGTAGCTCAGCGGATTAGAGCATCTGACTACGGATCAGAGGGTCGGGAGTTCGAATCTCTCCAGGCGCGTTTTTAACGTGATCAACACATAAAAGCAAAATTAAGAAGGATTTTTCTTGATGATTGCCAAGCTTTGTTTACTATCCCATCAGTAACTCCAAAAGGAGACTATTCCCTTGATTTCGATTAGTTCAAATCTAGAAAATACCGACCCAGATATATCCCTTCTAATTAACAAGGAGTTCTTAAGGCAACAAACTCACCTGGAGTTGATCGCTAGTGAAAATTTTGCATCCAAAGCAGTCATGCAAGCACAGGGAACCGTATTAACAAATAAATATGCTGAAGGTCTTCCTGGAAAGCGCTATTACGGGGGTTGTGAACATATTGATGAAATTGAGAAATTAGCTATATCTAGAGCAAAATCACTATTCAAGTCAGCTTGGGCAAATGTGCAGCCCCATAGTGGGGCTCAAGCCAATTTCGCTGTATTTCTTGCACTGCTTAAACCAGGCGACACAATTATGGGAATGGACCTTGCACATGGAGGTCATTTAACCCACGGATCACCTGTAAATGTAAGTGGGAAATGGTTCAAAGCAGTTCATTATGGAGTAGATGCCAAAACAGAAATCCTAAAGATGGAGCAAGTACGGGAAATTGCTCTTCAACATCGACCCAAGTTAATTATTTGCGGGTATTCTGCTTATCCAAGAACTATAGATTTCCAATCATTCAGAGCTATAGCCGATGAAGTAGGAGCTTATTTATTAGCTGATATGGCCCATATAGCAGGTCTTGTGGCAACAGGAGTTCATCCTAATCCAGTTCAGCATTGCGATGTTGTAACTACTACTACTCACAAAACTCTTAGAGGACCTCGAGGAGGATTAATACTCTGTAGAGACGAAGAACTAGGAAAACAATTTGACAAAGCTGTTTTTCCAGGGAATCAAGGTGGTCCTTTGGAACATGTTATTGCAGCAAAAGCTGTTGCATTTGGAGAAGCTCTCAATCCAAACTTTGCAAGATATATCAAACAGGTCGTATCTAATGCCAAAACATTAGCCAAGCAGATCCAAAACAGAGGAATTGCTGTGGTAAGCAAGGGAACAGATAATCATATTGTTCTTCTTGATCTCAGAAGTATTGGGATAACAGGCAAAAAAGCAGATGCACTAGTTAGCGAGGTGAATATAACAGCTAACAAAAACACTGTTCCATTTGATCCTGAATCACCATTCGTTACTAGTGGTCTAAGGCTCGGAACTGCAGCATTAACTTCTAGAGGTTTTGATGATGAAGCCTTTCTTGAAGTAGCCAATATTATAGCTGATTGTCTTTTGAACAAAGAAGATTATTCAATTAAAAAGCAATGCAAAGAAAGAGTTTTAGAGTTATGTAAACGTTTCCCTCTTTACAATCAAACTAATGACTATTAATAATCATGACTGAGGGAAAAAGCAATCAAGGTGTTGAAATTCTTGCTATTGGAACTGAATTATTATTAGGAAACATAGTAAACAGCAATGCTAAGTGGCTTGCAGAGCAACTTGCTTTAATTGGGTTACCCCACTATCGACAAACTGTTGTTGGAGATAACATTGAACGCTTAAAAGAAATTGTTCTGGAAACATCCGAAAGAAGTCATATTTTAATTACTACAGGTGGTTTAGGTCCTACACCTGATGACTTAACTACAGAAACAATTGCCCAAGCATTTAAAGCAGATCTTGTCGAAGATAAAACTGTTTTAAAGGATATTAAAAATAAATTAAATGATTTTGATATAATCCCCCAAAGTAATCTAAAACAATCTCTTTTTCCAGAAGGAGCAAATATTCTTCCCAACCCATTAGGGACTGCTCCAGGAATGATATGGTCTCCAAAAGATAACTTCACAATAATTACTTTCCCTGGCGTTCCCTCAGAAATGAAAATAATGTGGGAAAAGACTGCAAAGCCTTGGATTCTTGAAAATCATCCCTCTGAGAAATTAATTAAAAGTAAAACTATTAAAATCTCAGGCATACCAGAATCTGCACTAATTGAAAGAATTTCCGATTTAATTACGAAAAAAAATCCAACGATTGCGCCTTACGCATCTTTAGGTGAAGTGAAACTACGAATAACTGCCCAAGCTAAAACTGCTCAAGAAGCAAATGAATTGATTGAACCTATTGAATTTGAATTAGAAAAAAGGATTGGGCTAAGTATTTTCGGCAGAGATGAAGAAAGCTTAGCTTCAATTGTGATCGACTTATTAAGAGAAAGGAGAGAGACAATCTCGCTTGCCGAGTCTTGTACAGGTGGTCAAATTGCATCTGCCCTTACTTCCATCCCAGGATCTTCAGATGTCTTCCTTGGTGGAGTAGTCGCATATAGCAATTCCATCAAACAAAACATCTTAAAGGTACCTCCTAATCTTGTAGAAGAGCATGGTGCTGTTTCCGCAGTCGTAACCAAATCTATGGCCAACAAAACACGTCAATTATTTAATAGCGATTGGTCTATTGCAGTAAGTGGAATTGCAGGACCAAGCGGAGGGAACAAAATTAAACCGGTCGGACTAGTAGAAATATTTATATCAAGCAAAACTGCACAAGAATCTATTCAAGAAAATTTTGGGCCTCATAGAGGAAGGGATTGCATACAAAAATTGAGTGTTGTAAGAGCCCTAGATAGACTTCGTTTATTTCTGCTCATGCAAAGCTAATGTCTATTCATCATTGGAATTAATCTGTGAGCTCACAAACGCTCTATGACAAGATTTGGGATCTTCACCGAGTAAGGGAACTTACTGGAGGGTCCACACAGCTTTTCGTAGGCTTACATTTAATTCATGAGGTTACAAGCCCCCAGGCATTTGCTGCGCTAGAAGAGAAGGGCCTACCAGTACATTCTCCAGACAGAACCATTGCCACAGTTGATCATATTGTCCCTACTACAAATCAAATAAGACCATTTGCTGATCCATTGGCAGAAAAGATGCTCAAAACACTTGAGTCAAATTGCAAACAATACGGCATCGAATTTTTCCAATTAGGTTCTGGTAATCAAGGCATCGTTCATGTCATTGCTCCAGAAGCAGGATTGACTCAACCTGGCATGACCGTTGCGTGTGGCGACTCCCATACATCTACGCATGGTGCTTTTGGAGCCATTGCATTTGGTATTGGAACAAGCCAAGTTCGAGATGTTCTTGCAAGTCAAACCTTAACTATGAAGAAACTAAAGGTTCGACGCATCTGGTTTGACGGAGAACTTCAGAAAGGTGTTTTTGCTAAAGATCTAATACTCCATGTAATTCAAAAAACTTGGGGTTAAAGATGGAGTTGGCTATGCCTATGAATTTGCAGGACCTGCAATAAAAAGTCTCTCAATGGAAGAAAGGATGACTATATGCAATATGGCAATAGAAGGTGGAGCAAGATGTGGCTACGTTAATCCTGACCAAGTTACATTTGACTATCTCAAAGGAAGAAAGTATTCACCAAAAGGTACCAAGTGGGAGTTAGCTATTCAATGGTGGAAGTCAATCTGCAGCAATGAAAATGCAATTTATGATGATGAAGTAAGGTTCAATGCCTCTACAATTGCCCCCACTGTGACTTGGGGTATTACTCCTGGACAAGCAATACCAATAAATTCATTTATTCCAAGTCTCGAATCGATAGATCCAAGCGATCAACAACTTGCTTTAGAGGCTTATAAATACATGAAATTACAGCCTGGCAGCTCTATTGAAGGACTAGCAATAGACGTCTGTTTCATCGGAAGTTGTACAAATGGACGCTTAAGTGATCTTCAAACAGCAGCTGAAATAGCCAAAGATAAGCATGTAGCAAAAGGAGTTAAAGCATTTGTGGTCCCTGGTTCAGAAAAAGTTGCGAAAGAGGCTGAATCACAAGGGTTAGATAAGATTTTCAAAAATGCTGGTTTCGAATGGAGGCGCCCTGGTTGTTCAATGTGTCTGGCAATGAACCCAGACAAACTCGAAAGGGATCAAATTAGTGCAAGTTCAAGCAATAGA
>QCPK01000018.1 GCA_003212555.1 Prochlorococcus sp. AG-436-K22
TGATGTGATGAGATCAAATCATGCAAATAAATTTAGTATTTGATACGAACAGTTGAGCTTATTTCAAGATAAAATAGAATTATTTAATAAGAGTATTTTGTATGGCTGATCCAACGGAACTCAATGGAGGTGTTCCAAGCGAGTTTGAAGACAGGATCATCCAGACAGACCTTCGCAACGAAATGTCGCGTTCCTATTTGGAATATGCGATGAGTGTAATTGTAGGAAGGGCTTTGCCTGATGCTAGAGATGGGTTGAAGCCTGTTCATAGACGAATACTTTATGCAATGTATGAATTGGGTTTGACCAGTGAAAGGCCTTATAGAAAATGTGCTCGTGTTGTAGGTGAAGTCCTTGGTAAATATCATCCGCACGGAGACACCGCTGTTTATGACGCACTTGTTCGGATGGCTCAAGATTTTTCTATGCAAATGCCTTTGGTAGATGGCCATGGCAATTTTGGTTCTGTTGATAATGACCCTCCTGCTGCAATGAGATATACAGAGTCTCGATTGAGAGCATTAACTCAAGACAGTTTGTTAGAAGATATTGAATCTGAAACAGTAGATTTTATAGATAATTTTGATGGCTCCCAGCAAGAGCCTACGGTTTTGCCAGCGAGGATTCCACAACTGCTGCTTAATGGTTCATCTGGCATAGCAGTTGGTATGGCAACAAATATACCCCCTCATAATCTTGGAGAACTAATAGATGGATTGATGAAATTGATAGCTAATCCAGATTTAACTGATAAAGAGGTTATGGCAATTATTCCTGGGCCTGACTTTCCGACAGGAGGGCAAATATTAGGAAGAAGTGGAATTAGAGAAACTTATTTATCAGGAAGAGGTTCTGTAACTATGAGAGGTGTTGCAGAAATAGAAACCATTGAAATTGCTGGAAGACCAGATAAAGATGCAATTGTGATAACTCAGCTCCCTTATCAGACAAATAAAGCTGCATTAATTGAGCGGATTGCTTATATGGTGAATGACAAGAAACTTGAAGGTATTTCTGACATCAGAGACGAAAGTGACCGTGATGGGATGAGGATAGTCGTTGAGTTAAGGAGAGACTCTTATCCTCAGGTTGTATTAAACAATCTTTTTAAATTGACGCCACTCCAGTCTAATTTTAGTGCGAATATGCTTGCTTTAGTTGATGGTGAGCCTGTCACACTTTCTTTATTGAAGATGTTAAGAGTTTTTCTTGATTTCAGAGTAGAAACAATTGAGAAAAGGACTACTTACTTACTTAGAAAGGCTGAAGAGAGAAATCATATACTTCTAGGACTTCTTCTAGCATTGGATCAATTAGATGCAATAATATCTTTAATCAGGGCTGCTTCTGATGCTTCAATGGC
The DNA here is from genome assembly GCA_003212555.1 of Prochlorococcus sp. AG-436-K22. GTDB lineage: Bacteria > Cyanobacteriota > Cyanobacteriia > PCC-6307 > Cyanobiaceae > Prochlorococcus_E. The sequence goes on from QCPK01000018.1 coordinate 1,364, forward strand.
AAGAAAAAAACTACAGGAAATTCATGGACTAACAGAGCTACAATCAGATGCTATTTTACAGATGCAATTAAGAAGATTAACTGCTTTAGAGTCGGATAAGATAAGACTTGAACATGAAGACTTGCTATCAAAAATAACAGATTTTAAAGATATTTTATCTAATAAGAATAGGGTCTACGAGATCATAAAAGTTGAGTTAACAGTTATAAAAGATAAATTTCCTCAGGATAGAAGAACTGAAATATTGGATTTGGGAAGTGGCCTTGAAGATATAGATTTAATAGCAAATGAGCGATCAGTTGTACTTCTTACAGAGACAGGTTATTTAAAAAGAATGCCTGTTAGTGAATTCGAGTCTACGAGTCGGGGGACAAGAGGAAAATCTGGGACTAGAAGCCAAGGTGAAGAAGAGGTTAAACGATTCATTAGCTGTAATGACCATGACAACCTTCTTCTATTTAGTGCAAGAGGAGTTGTTTATACGTTACCTGCTTATCGTGTTCCTCAGTGTAGTAGAGCTGCCAAAGGTACACCAGTCGTTCAACTTTTACCAATTCCTCGTGAAGAAGCTATTACATCATTGATCTCTGTGACTTCTTTTGATGATGACAATCATTTGCTGATGCTAACTACAGGTGGTTTTATTAAGAGAACCCCTGTTTCAGCATTTAGTAAGATAAGGGCGAATGGCTTAATTTCTATAAATCTTGAAGAAGGAGACTCTTTGCGGTGGGTGAGATTAGCTGCTTCAGGAGATAGTGTATTAATTGGTTCAAGAACTGGAATGACAATTCACTTTCGTTTAGATGAAAGTGAATTAAGACCATTGGGCAGGACAGCAAGAGGTGTTAGATCAATGAATTTACGTGAGGGTGATGCTTTGGTTAGCATGGATGTTTTGCCTAAGGACCTTGCTGATTGCATAGCTAGCACTAATGAAGACGAAGCGATTAATTCAACTGCTGAATTTGATGGCCCATGGATTTTAGTTGCTTCAGCTAATGGTCTTGGCAAGCGTGTCCCAGTAACCCAATTTAGATTGCAAAAAAGAGCTGGAATGGGTTTAAGAGCAATTAAGTTTAGAAGCTCAGCTGATAAATTGGTGGGGCTTAAAGTTGTAGATACAGGAGGAGAACTATTATTGGTTAGTGAAAAAGGTGTGATTGTTCGAACAAGCGCTGACCTTATTTCACAACAGTCTAGAGCTGCTACTGGAGTTAGATTGCAACGTCTCGATTCAGGTGATCATTTGGCGGAAGTCGTCTTAGTTCCACCTCAACAAGATCAACAAGAGTCAAGTGAAGATTCTTCAAAATCTAATAATGATGTTGAAGTAGACAATTTATCTAAAGATTGAAATTGGAAAATTGTTCAGATGTATTAGTTATGGGAGCAGGACCTGCTGCCCTTTGTATTGCTTCTGAGTTGATTCAGCAAGGTCTAGAAGTAAGTGCATTAGCCTCTCACTCTCCTAAGGAACCTTGGCCCAATACTTATGGTATTTGGGCAGAGGAACTTGAATCCCTTGGTATGGCTTCTTTATTAGGTCATCGTTGGAAAAATACTGTCAGTTATTTTGGACATGGAAAGGATGAAGAAGGAGCTATCCCAACTTCCCATGATTTTGATTATGGTCTTTTTGATCAAGCTGCTTTTCAGAAGTCACTATTAGATAGATGTGAGAACCTAGATTGGGCAATAGAAACAGCAGAAAATATTGTATTTGTAGGTAAAATTACAGAGGTTTTATGCTCTTCTGGTAAAAAATATCGAGCACGAATAGTTATTGATGCTAGTGGTCATAGGAGTCCTTTTATATGCTGCCGTTCCTAGCAATCCTCAAGAAGTTGCTTCATCAGTGAACTTTGGTGATGAGAAAATCACAGCTGTTATTTGGAGTAAAAGATTATCTGCTTGCCAATTTCATCCAGAAAAATCTGGTAAATCTGGTGCAAAATTACTAGCCAATTGGCTGGATTGGTTAAAAAAAGAAACTCTAATTTTATATTGAAAGGCCAATTACGTTTAACAAATGGAAGAAGGCTTAAAAGTCCTAATGGTCAGCTAGTCCGACCAACCACTTTGCGAGTCAGGGAAGCGTTAATGAATATATTGAGGGAAAGAATTAAAGATTCTAACTGGTTAGATTTATATAGTGGTAGTGGAATTATTTCGTGTGAAGTAATTGAAAGAGGTGCAAAAAACCTTTTATCAATTGAATTTAATAGAAAAGCATATGAAATATGTCGACTGAATATTCAATCGACTGAAAAAGGCATGGACACTCAAATATTTATTAATACAATAAATACAGAAGCAATTAGATTATTGAAATCAGGTTATAAAAAATATTCAACAAAAACATATCAGAAACTAGGCAAGCAAACAAACCGTTTTGACTTTGTATATATAGATCCACCTTATAATCATGGCGACTACTTTCAAGCTTTAGAAAACCTCCTTGAGGGAGAGTGGGTTTCCAACAATTGCATGGCTATATGTGAATTTTCAATATCTAATGGAATCAACTTGCCAGAAGGATGGCAAGTTAAAGATCAAAAGCAGTATGGTGATACTGGCTTGATTTTCCTCACTCCCAGTCAGGCATTGCACTACTGCGACGATATTGATTCCAGGCACTCACAAATAAGCCTAGGATCGTAATCGGTACTAAGCCTAAGACAATTCCACAGAGGAGTGGTTCAATCATTTGCTAGTAAAAAGTGAGAGTATTAATCACAATTGTTTCATGTTAGCGATCTTTTCGTGAAAAGCACTTCATCAATTGGTGCACTAAAGGGGAAATCCCTAAGCCAAGGAAACTTACTCACGCTTTTATTGATAAGTGTTTTTGCATGTTTTTCAATCCTGCTTTTACTCTTCCTACAAGAAGAAGAGGATCCATACATAAACAAAAGTCTCAATCTTCATGGTTCTATAGACAATGGAAGTCACCTTTTCCGAATGAATTGTGTTGGTTGCCATGGCATTTCGGCTCAAGGGCTCGTAGGCCCAGAGCTTAACAACGTCACAGAAGAGCTTAATGACACAAAAATCATTAATCAAGTTGTAAAAGGCCTGACTCCCCCCATGCCTAGTTTTGAAATGGATGAGCAATCAATGGCTGATCTTCTTGCGTATCTGCATTCTTTAAACGGTTAAGAAATCGTGTCTATATTTTCTAAAAGATTAAAAATTATAATTGTTGAACCCTTAGGGGAAATTAATCTTGGGAGCGTTGCAAGACTCTGCCGGAATTTTGAAGTTGACGAATTAAGGATAGTTTCTCCACGCTGTGATCCAAAACATCCAGATGCAATAAGAATGGCAGTCCACGGAAAAAAGTTTTTAGAGGATGCATCTATTTACCCAAACCTACTTGAGGCAATAAAGGATTGTGTTCGAGTAGTAGCAACATGTGGCAGAACAAATCATGGTGAGATTCCTCTTCAAACATCAAATAACGCATTACAATGGCTAATATCAGAGAAATCTTCAAAACCTATTGCCTTAGTTTTTGGAAGAGAAGATAGAGGGCTTACGAATTTAGAATTGCAAATGGCTCAAAAGGTAATCAGCCTTAATGCATCACCTACATATCCCTCATTAAATCTCTCACATGCTGTAGCAATTGTTCTGCATGAATTGAATTCTTTTTCATCAACATCTTCTTATATAAATAAAAAAATCAAGACATATGAACTTGCCTCGCCAAAAGAACTTAACGATTGCATTGAAGATACGAAAAATCTTTTGCTAGAGATAGGCTTTCTTCAAGAGCATACAGCAAAAGCAAGAATGGCAAAAATAAAAACTTTTCTTAATCGAGCAGAAGCTAGAAAAGAAGATATATATATAACCAGAGGCATTTTAAGACAAATAAGATGGTTTTCTAAGAGTAAAAACTATAATTCATAGATTATAAAAGGAGTAAATCAATTGGATTCTAAAAAATTTACTAGTAGTAAATACAAAGCAAATGAATTATTAATAAGTCTAATTAGACTCTCATTTTTCGGAGTAGGTATGGGAATTTTATCAGGGTCGATAATCAAAAGTTTTGAAACTACGGAATCTCCTATTAACAAAGATTCAGCTCTCATTGAAAATAAATCTATAGTTAAAGAATCGATTGTAGAAGGTATGAATGGGAATAGTTCGGCCAAGACCTCAAATAATATAAGTCCTCAATCAACTAGCAAAAGTTTAAATATAGAAGTTCTTTCAAAAAGCAAAGTTAATTTATTTTCCTTATACCCATTAAAGGTAGACAATCCCACAAAACTACAACTAATTGATTTAATAGAGGCATGGTTAGAAGGGAAAGCAGGGGTACTTGCTGGAAGGGAAAGCAAAGTATTGTCAAAAGTTGCTAGAAAAAGCCTAGTCGATATTGTCAATTTACAACGAATAGAAGATGAAGAATCAAATGAATTTCAAGTTATTAATGCAAAGTTAGAATCATTGATCATTAAAGAAAAGACGAGTAAAAGGATTGAAGTTTCTACTAAGATTTCTTATGAAGATAAAAGGCTAAAACTCTCAGGAGAAATAGTTGAAAAGACTGATCCTTCAATACTAAAGATTAATTATATTCTAGGAAGAATCAACAATGAGTGGATGTTAATTGATTTCTTCATGATAGATTAACATCTAATATGAACTGGTTTTCTTTAACTGCATGAGCAATGTATTATATTATTGTTATTATAAACAAAAGTAACTAATGCAATGCTATAACCAATAATTAATTAATACTTTCAATAGGGCAAAAAGTAAATATAAAAAACTTTTAAGATATTTTTATTTATCTAGAAGGTAAACATCTTATCCTAATGTGCTCAAGATGTCTAAATATGAGCACGCTCTATCACAAGTACTGATAAAGTAGGAATGGTTAATTATTTCTTGCAAGTATGGTTGCTTGAACAATAGATTAGATAGCATCAAAGCAATTCATCAAAAATTGCTATATAAAGCTTTTTACTAAAAAAACAAGTTCAAGTGATCCCACTTATGAAACAATCCACATCAAGACAAGCAATTAAAAAGTGAGTTCTTCTAGAAAGCGCAGGGTATTCCCCTTTGCCGCAGTAATCGGCCAAGCAGAGATGAAGCTAGCTCTTCTTCTCAATGTAATTGACCCTCGCATTGGGGGGGTAATGATAATGGGAGACAGAGGAACTGGGAAATCAACAACTATTCGGGCTCTAGCAGATCTTCTTCCAGCAATAACGGTTGTTCAAGGTGACCCATATAACAGTTCGCCAAGTGATCCAGACTTACAAAGTACAGAGATAAGGCAAAGAATAGATCAAGGTGAAAATCCTCCTACTGAAAAAGCTCAAGTGCCTATGGTTGATCTTCCTTTAGGGGCAACAGAAGATCGTTTATGTGGAACGATTGATATTGAGAAAGCTTTAAGTGAAGGCGTTAGAGCATTTGAGCCAGGTCTTTTAGCAAAGGCCAATAGAGGACTTTTATACGTTGACGAAGTAAATCTGCTTGATGATCACCTTGTTGATGTACTTCTTGATTCAGCAGCATCTGGCTGGAATACTGTTGAAAGAGAAGGGGTTTCAATAAGACATCCTGCAAGATTCGTCTTAATTGGTTCAGGTAACCCAGAAGAAGGGGAGTTACGTCCTCAACTTCTTGACCGATTTGGAATGAGTGTTGAAGTTCGCACTGTGAGAGAACCAGAGCTAAGGGTTCAAGTAGTAGATCAAAGGACTTCATTTGACAATGATCCTGAAGCTTTTACCGCATTAATTCAAAAATCACAGGAGGTTCTTCAAGAGAAAGTTATCGCTGCACAAGAAATCCTTAGTAAAGTAGAAATTGATGAAGACTTGCGTCTGAAAATATCAGCTGTATGTGGTGAACTTGATGTAGATGGTTTAAGAGGAGATATTGTGACAAATAGATCAGCAAAAGCATTAGCAGCATTTGAAGCTCGATCAGAGGTAACAGAAGAAGATATTGCGAGGGTCATTTCCTGTTCCCTTAGGCATAGACTTCGCAAAGATCCTTTAGAGCAGATTGATTCTGGAGATAGAGTAATCAAGGCTTTTTGTAGGATATTTGAAAGAAATGATCAGAGTAATCTATCTGACTTTGAATTAGCATCAGTAGATTAATTTTCTTGTGATCATTCTTGGCATTGATCCCGGTTTAGCCAGAGTTGGTTTTGGTCTAATAGAGACAAGTTCTAAACAAATAAAAATGCTTGATTGCGGAATAATTAAAACAAAAAAATCCGAAAGTGAAGGAGAAAGAATGGTTGAAATAGCCAAAGATCTTTCTGAACTTATTCAGAAGTGGAACCCTAGCCTGGCAGCAGTTGAAAAATTTTTCTTTTATAAGTCAAGTACAACTATTAGTGTTGTTCAGGCAAGAGGTGTCCTAATAATGACACTTGCCCGTTTTAAAATTCCAATTGTAGAGTTTCCTCCTATGCAAATAAAGCTTGCTGTGGCAGGTTCAGGACATGCAAAGAAAGACGAGGTACTCGAAGCGGTCATGAGAGAATTAAATTTAACAACTCCACCAAGACCAGATGATGCTGCAGATGCACTTGCTATAGCTTTAACTGGATTATTTCAACAATAAAATTATTATTTATACTAATCAATACTAATTTGATCTTCTATGGATTTATGCACTAAGAAAAGAGAAGCAAGAGTACTATTCAGGCAAAAAAGGAAAGAAAATATTTTATTAGTAGAGAGCTCTATTCTTCTACAAGTTAAGAACTTAATAACTAATTTATCAAATGAGAGCGAGTCAGAGAATATTGTTGGCATCTATTGGCCTCTAAAAGATGAAGTTGATTTAAGAAGTTTAAAAGAAATTTCAGGGTTATCTTTAGCATTACCAGCAAGCAAACAAAAAGGAGAAATTAGTTACCACCGATGGACTAACAACACTTTAAAGAAAGATGTTTATGGAATACTTGCACCATTAGAAGAGCCAGCTCTTGAGCCAGATCAAATAAATTTATTAATTGTACCTGCATTAGCTATAGATCGTAATGGGATTCGGCTTGGATACGGTGGGGGTTGTTTTGACCGTCTACGTTCAAAAGGCATGTGGAAAGATGTAGAAGCATTAGTAATAGTTCCTAGTGCTTGCATATCTAGTTCATTGCTTCCAAAAGATAAATGGGACATACCTTTTGATGGATGGATTAATGAAAAAGAAATCTTCAGATTAGATAAATAGATAGGTTAGATATTATGCTTGAAAATATTCAGAGCCAAGATTTTCTTTTATGGCTGAGTCGCCAGTTGAACATTTCACAACTAATTTTGGAAGTGTAGAGCTCGACAAGATAGTTTCAAAACTAAGCTCATGTTCAGAACCTAGAAAGCGTTATGAGTACTTGCTTTTTTTGGCAAGAAAGCTTCCCAACATTTCCTTAGAAACTTTCAATGCCTCAATGAAGGTCAAAGGTTGCATTTCTCAGGTATATATAAAAGGCAACCTAAAAGAAGGGAAAGTATTTTGGGAGGGATACTCTGATGCCCTTATAACAAAAGGTATGTTATCGCTTTTAGTAAAAGGGCTAAGCAATTTATCACCTAAAGAAATAGTAAAAATAGACCCAGCTTTTATAATCGCAACAGGTTTAAACAGCAGCCTTACTGCTTCACGCGTAAATGGATTTATGAACATTTTCATTAAGATGAAATCACAAGCTTCGAAATTCTTGTAGCTGAACTATGTCTTCTAAAATTCTTCAATCTGAAAATTAAAGATATGAATCAAATAATAGATATTGGTCTACTTGGACTAGGAACTGTAGGTTCTGGTGTAGTGAATATTATTAATTCACCTAAGGGTCGTCACCCATTAGTCTCAAGCATTAATATTGCCCGAATAGCCGTCAAGGATTTAAACCGTCCTCGGTCAATAAAAGTAGATTCATCAATTCTCACTGACGACCCATTTGAAATAGTAAACGACTCGAAAATCAAGCTGATAGTTGAGGCAATAGGTGGTATTGAGCCTGCAAGAAGCTTAATCCTAAGTGCCATTAAATCTGGGAAATCAGTTGTCACAGCTAATAAAGCAGTAATTGCTAGATATGGGAAAGAGATTTCTGATGCAGCAAATGCTGCAGGAGTTTATGTACTTATTGAAGCTGCTGTAGGAGGAGGAATTCCAATTATTGAGCCCCTCAAACAATCTTTAGGTGGTAATCGAATTAATAAAGTAACTGGCATAATCAACGGCACAACTAATTACATCCTTAGTCAAATGACAAAAGAGGGTGCTAATTACAATGATGTATTAAAAGAAGCTCAATCACTTGGATACGCTGAAGCAAACCCAAGTGCTGATGTTGATGGCCATGATGCAGCAGATAAAATAGCCATCCTAAGTGGATTAGCTTTTGGAGGCCCAATTAATCGTGAAAGCATCCCAACAAAAGGAATCAGTAATCTTCAAAGCATCGATATAAATTACGCTCATCAACTTGGATACGAAATCAAGCTACTCGCAATAGCTCAACATCTCTATGAGAACTCAACAGTGAATGAATCAATTCCTTTAGCTTTAAGAGTTGAGCCCACTCTCGTGCCAAATGAGCATCCATTGTCTGTCGTCAACGGAGTAAATAATGCCATTCTTATTGAAGGTGAACCAATTGGAGAGGTGATGTTTTACGGCCCTGGAGCTGGAGCAGGCCCAACGGCCTCAGCCGTAGTCGCAGACATTTTAAATATTGCAGGAATAAGCCTAACTAATGAAACGGAGAAGTCGCTCGACCCTCTTCTCTCAGCTTGCAGTTGGAGGAACTGCTATTTAGCGAATCCAAGAGACATGCCTCAAAAAAGTTATATACGATTAATTACAAGAGACACTCCAGGAGTAATAGGTAGCATTGGAAACATTTTTGGACAAAGTCAAGTATCAATTCAATCAATTGTTCAATTTGATTTAACTAATTCAGAAGCAGAAATAATTGTGATTACTCACAAAGTTATTAAAGGTAAAATTTCTGATTCGCTAGCCAAGATAGAGGAACTAAAAGAGGTTATAAAAATTGCTGCTCATTTTAGCTGTCTTTAAATTAAGTTAAATATGGCAAATATTCAGAAAGGCTGTTAATTATATATTTAGTTGAGTTTGCTCAACATCAGTTCTATTGTTTTCGATTTACTATTGGCTAAAGCAGTTACTGATCAGTTAAGGTCCAGTATTTCCAATACTGGAGAAACTTCAATAAAAAGTCTTCGTCAAGGTGACTGCATAAAGCTTTTAAATGAAGAATCCCAATTTCAAGTAATTGGAATAGACAACAAGCATCAGAAATGTTGGGTTAGACAATGGCCCATATTACCCTCAGGTTCTCCAGTCTTTGAAATATCAATTCAAGAAATAGCTATTGTTTAAGTCTCATAGAAGAAATTGACCATTCATAAAAACTCAATATCAACGTTAAAAATGAAATCAATTAGGCCTAAATTTAAATTATTAATCAAATTATCAGCGTTTCTTTTACTTCTAGCGCAAGTTTCGTGCATGGTTAAATCTGATTTCAAAGGAATTATCGTAGCTAGCAAAGGTAAGATAGAGTCTCTTGATCCTGCCCAAGCGAATAAATTACTTGCTCTTCAATTAATAAGTAGCTTAGGGGATACTCTTTACAGGATTAACTTGCAAGGTTCTCTTGTGCCTATGCTTGCAAAAGATAAACCAATAATTAGCAAAGATGGTTTATCTATTTCTATCCCACTTAAGGAAAATATTCTCTTCCATGATGGAACTAAATTTGATGCTGAAGCAATGGCTTTTAGCATCAAACGTTTCAAAGAAATAGGGACTCTTACATATATAACCAAAAGCATAAAGTCAATAAAGGTCCCAGAAAAATTTTTATTACAAATAAATCTTTCAAAGCCATCAACTTCAATCAAAGGATTATTGACATCAGTTAACCTTACCCCAATATCTCCAACTGCTTATTCTCTCTATAAAGACAAATTCCTCATTAACAATTTCATTGGAACTGGTCCGTACAAATTAAAAAACTATTCAGCAGAAAGACAAATTATTGAACCTTTCGAGAATTACTGGGGCGAAAAAGTTAAAAACTCAGGAATAACATTTGTTAGTTTGACAAATTCAACATCACTTTTTAGTGCTATTAAAACTGGACAAGTAGATGTACTTTTATCAAACGCAATAGAAGATGTTCATAGTTTTGCCCTTAAGAACTTATCAAAGAAAAATACTCTTATTGAAGGAGAAGGACCACCTATGGAAATTGGATATATTGCTTTTCGAACCAATTCAGATAATCTTAAAAACAAAAAAATCAGGCAGGCTCTCTTGTTTTCTTTAGACAGGGATCTAATTTCAAATCAAGTAAGTTATGGACGAAGACTACCCTTAAGATCATTAATTCCACCATTTTTAGCCATCAGGGACAACTCTCCATGGCCTAAATATAACGTCGAATCTGCTTCAAGAATCTTCAAAGAAGCTGGTTTATGTAATAACAAAAGGTTAACGCTACCTTTGACCTTTAGATCAAATGTACCTTCTGACAAACTTTTAGCACTTAAATGGCAACAACAAATAAAACAAGACTTATCCGAATGTCTAGAGATTTCATTAAATGGCGTCGAATCAACAACTATATATAAACAACTTTCCGAAGGGGCTTTTGAGGCCGTAATACTTGATTGGACAGGAGATTATCCAGACCCTTATGCATACTTAGCTCCACTTTTGGACTGCTCCAAAATCAACGATGAAGTCTGTGAAGATGGCGAAGCCGTAACTGGAGGAACTTTTTGGGCAAACAATACACTTCAAAAATCACTCATGAAAAGTGAATTGTTACATGGAGAGGAAAGACTTGAGGAATTACGTAAAGTTGAGAAACTTGCAGCAGAGGGAGCTGCTCTTCTACCCATTTGGCATTTAAAACCAAGGGTATGGACTCTCAAGAACCTAAGCAAACCAAAATTTGATGGAAATGGAAGACTTCTTCTAAAAGAAATGATTAAAGACAATGAATAGATCAAGGTCTCTTCTAAAATATTCCATATCCAGGCTTCTTTTAGCTCCAGTAATGCTATGGCTAATATCAACCTTAGTATTCTTATTGTTAAGAGTTGCACCAGGAGATCCTGTTGACGCAATTCTTGGAATACGTGCTGATTATGAAGCAAGAGAAGCCTTGAGAGTAAAGTTGGGCTTAAATGCATCACTCCTTACTCAATATTTTAAATACCTAAATTGCCTTATACATGGGGACTTAGGAGAATCACTAAATAATCAAGAGCCAGTTCGGCAATTAATTTCAAACACACTACCAGCCAGTATTGAACTAGGTGTCATGGCAATTATTATTGCTATAACAATAGGCCTAGCAGTTGGCTTTACAGGTATTGCTAGGCCAGAAGGGAAAACAGATCTTATTGGGCGACTATTTGGGATTGGCACCTATGCATTGCCGCCCTTTTGGGCTGCAATGCTTATTCAAATTTTCTTTGCAGTAATACTTCGATGGCTTCCAGTAGGAGGACGATTTCCACCCAATTTGATTGAACCAGAAGGGACTGGTTTTCTGATATTCGATAGTATAAAAGCTGGCAATCTACAAGCTTTATTAGGTTCTATTAGGCACATTATCTTACCTGCAAGTACTTTAGGAATACTTTTAAGTGGCATTTTTAGTAGATCATTAAGATTAAATCTTGGCAAAATACTTGCTACTAACTATATACAGGCCGCAAGAAGTAGGGGGATAAAAGAACGTCAAGTTATCTTGAAACATGCATTCCCAAATGCATTACTACCAGTACTAACAATAGCAGGTTTAACTATTGCTTCCCTAATAGGTGGGGCACTACTAATAGAAATAACTTTCTCATGGCCAGGAATAGCATTGGGACTACAAGAAGCCATTAGTCAAAGAGATTATCCTGTAGTGCAAGGTATTGTTGTTATTATTTCAAGCCTTGTAGTAACAATAAGTTTACTAGTCGACTTAACAATAGCATTTATAGATCCAAGAATTAGTTTTAATTAATTTAAAATTTTAAGAATAGAGTTACGATCTAACAAATGAAATTTCAATCCATTCCTAGTAACATTTGTGCTTACAGGGAGTGATTTACTTCTCTCAAGATTATCTAGAAATCTTGCTATTTCGCGAGCTAAAAGGCTTTGGACAGAAAGGGGATGAAATCCAACCAAGGCATCACTAATTTGATATAAATCATTTTGCCTAGCATCGACTTTTTGATCAGCAACTCTCACAGGAGAAAAATGGCTTGCACCTTCAATAATTAAGGCCCTACTGAATTTATTTGATTTTGTAGAGAGCAGCAATCCTAATTGTTCTGAAATGGCCGGAGTAATTAAATCAAAAGTCCCTCCAGTAAGGAGAATTGGCACATTGATTTCCGCGCTTAAAGAATCAGGCCATAATAATTTGCCAAAACTATGTATTCCTACAATTGCTGATAAAGAAGAGATGTCCTTCTGTTTATCTAAAGGAAGGTCAACAATCTGACATTGAAGAAGTCTAGAGAGATTTGTAATAGAAAGGTCATCCAAAGCCCTATTACATCGATCAAGCAATCGATTCTGGGGTGTTGCGCCAGAAGCTAAAAATGAAATAAGTGAGCCCAATGAATGTCCCATCAAAACAACTTTCTCACCTTTAATATCCAGGAGACCTTTATCCTTTAAATCCAAAACAGCCATTAAATCTGCCAACCTATAAGGAAAAACTTCTGCACCACCTGGGACTGGATTTCGACCTTCAATAAAGGAAGACATTGCCTCAGAATTACTACCTGGGTGATCTATAAAAACTACTTCCCATCCTTGATGACTAAGACTTCTTAAAAGCCATCGAAAATGGCTTAGATCTCCGCCTAAACCAGGCATGAAAACTATCCAATTTTCTCTTGAAGAAGTTCTTGCAAATGGTCGCCATATCTCAACTTCCAATTCTTTAGAACGATGCCCAACTGGCACCATAACAATTTCATTTATTGATTCTTTTAATTCATTTTGAATAGATTCTTTAGATTCTAAAAGACTATTATTTGATGAAAAAGCATTTAAATCTTCCAATAACTTTTGCTGAAGGCTTAATTCATTTTTCCAACTAGAAATAACTTTTAACCATCCATCTAGGTCAAAATGTATTACCTCAGCAGGCAAAGATTTCAAGAGATCTAACAAAGCTACTTGCTCCTGTTCCTCAAGAAGGCTTTCTAAAGTGTTAAAGAGCTTTACTCCTGTCTTATCATCATCAATTACAATAAGGTCACTTATTTCATCTAATAATTTCCTGCCAGCCCAGCTTCTTAAAAGCTGCCGAGTCATACTCTCATCTTTTATAAAAGGGGCCTGCAGAAAATTGGACAATGCTCCTCGACTTTTAAAGCCCAACATATTTAACCAATAAGCCAGTTCCGAACTAGTTTTTAATTCCCCGTCATTATTTCCTTCATTTATATCTCTATTCCAAATGTTCAATTCATCTATAGGTACAGGGATAACCATATCCTCAAAATGAAACTCAACCCTTTCTGCGCCATACAATTGAGGCAACACTAAATTACTTGCTCCAAGAGTGGCAAGAAAATAACAAGCAATTATTCTTCGTATTGACCGTCTTGAAGACAACGAAAAATCTGAATCAGTGGTGGAACCAGTTTCCCTCAAAATTGCGCAGAATTACAATTTGTAGAGTTTTAGCATCAATAGGTGCTGGTGGAGTCCTATACCTAACTCCACTTGTATTCAATAATCTTTCATTCAGTGCTACGGAAATAGGTCTGGGTTTTTGCATAGCAGCAATAGCTGGAACAATTACAAGGCTCGCTACAGGTATCTGGATCGACAGAGGAATAGGTTTTGAGGTAACCCTAAAGTTTGGTGCAATTTTTGCAATAATTGCTGATTTGTTACTCCTAACTGCATCTACAAACATCAGCTATCTTGCTGGTGAATTATTCCTCGGAGCAGCTGCAGGCATTTACTGGCCTTCAGTAGAAATTGCTATCCCAATTTCATGTGAAGAGTATGAAGAGGGTCATTCCAACTCAAGCAAGGGCTTTGCTCTTGCTCGCACTGCTGATGCACTTGGCGTAACAGTAGGGGTTGTTATTGGATCAATATCAGCAAGCTTTGGAAATATTCGATCAATTTACATAATTGAAATTCTATGCATGTGTGCTCTAATAAATTTATTAAATAAAACTGATCCCTCTGAGAAGTTACTACGAAGATTAGAACTCTCGACACAGTCAACTAAAAGAAGCTTAAGTTATAGGGTCAACGAGATAATAAACTTACTTAAGTTACTCTTACCGATTCTTATAATAAGTCTACTTGGGACAGGAATATTATCTCTAATGCAAATAGGAATACAACTTGACTTAGTTAAAGGAGGAATAGTCAGACCTGAAGTAAGCAGTAACTTTGTTGGTTTAATAATTGCTTATAAACTTATACTACTATTATTTATACAGTGGCCTATAGGAAAATGGCTCTCACAGAAAAATGTGATAGTAGGTCTTACTCTTAGCAATATTAATTTCTTAGTTGGATGCTTAATTCTATGCATATCGAGTTTTTATTCTTCAGGAATACTTTTAATTCTCATAGGATTAATACCTATATCTATAGGTATTGCAATGTTTTTACCTACAGCGACAGAGGCCATAGTCAGAATAGCCCCAAAGGAACAAAGAGGTTTAGCCATGGCCATCTACTCTCAATGTTTTGGGATAAGTTTTCTATTATTTCCTTTAATAGCAGGGACTATAATAGACAATCAGGGTAATGCAATGATGCTATGGTTGATTATGGCAATTAGCTGCTTGTTAGCAAAGCCTCTAATAAAACAAATTAGGCTAATCAGTTGATATTTTCTAACATCTAATAAAAATAGACTTCTTAAATTAATTATTTTTATGTTCTATTTGATTTATTTCAAGAAGCCTGCGTTCCCTAAGAAACAAAAATAATGGTGCAGAGAAAGCAATAGCTATAGAAAATGTTGCCAAAGCAATTATCCAAAAATGTCTCATGCTCAAGCGTCTTGATTCAATAAACATCCATATGAATATGGCACTTGCAACAAAAAGCAAATCAAAAGAAAGTGACTGTGAAGCAGGATTATTATTTGCAAGCTCAAAAAACTTAACAACATCAAATCCTGGCCCATAGCCTTTTACAAATTCAATGTTGGATATAGTTGTAAAAACTGCTCCTGCTATGCCAATCATTAAATAGAAATACGAAAGAAAGAATTTCTTTAAGTTCATTTAATAGTGAAGATGCAGATATGGGGGATTAACATCAATAGAAGTCCCTTATTTATTTTAGCCTAAATGGAATGATTAATTGATCTCTTTATATTCTCAACTTATCTACAAACTATAACCTTAAGTAATATATTTAGTATAGTTCTGAAATCTATTAAGAATAAATCATGTCAACAGGTGAATTAACACTTGCCGTAGTTGGCCATATTGAATGGGTTTCATTTGTTTCGGTAGACAAGATGCCTATTCAAGGTGTTATTAGTCATGGAAAAAGAATTAAAGAACACGCAGCTGGTGGTGGAGCAGTTGCAGCTGTTCAAATGTCAAAGCTAACAAAACGCAAAGTTCACCTCTTTACTTCACTAGGCAAGGATGAAATAGGGAAAAAATGTGAGCAAGAGCTAAGATCCTTCGGTATTGAAATGCATATTGCTTGGCGAGAGAAACCAACTAGAAGAGGGATTAGCTTTGTAGGTAATAATGGAGACAGAGCAATAACAGTAATAGGTCAAAGACTTGAGCCCTGTATAAAAGACTCTTTAAGGTGGAATCTTCTCCAAAAGATGGATGGCATTTTTATTACAGCAGGAGATGCAAAAACCATTCAATATTGCAGAAAAGCAAAGATTGTCTGCGCTACACCTAGAGTCAAAATAATTTCATTAAATGAAGCTAATATTCAACTAGATGCACTGATCGGAAGTAACTTAGATGCTGATGAAAAAAACAATCTAGAAGTCCTTAAAACAAAGCCAAGGTATACAATAATGACAGAAGGGTCAAAGGGAGGGATCATAGATCCAGGTGGAAGGTATAAAGCAATTCCTTTAACTAAAAAAGAGATAGATAGCTATGGTTGTGGAGATAGTTTTGCTGCAGGTGTAACTACAGGTCTTGCGGCGAACCTGGATATTACAAAGGCTATTAATTTAGGAGCAAAGTGTGGAGCTGAGTGCGCTACACGATTTGGACCTTATAATAAGAAAAAATTATAATTTTATTAACTTCACTCCTCCTAGTAAAAAGACATCAAAGACATGAACTCTTCGAAATTAGAAACTCAAAAGGAAAAAAAAGATCTTACCTCTATTTCAATATTCACAACCCTAGCAGTAACTATTATATTTATTGAATCGATAATTATCCTAATAAATGGTCTTAGAAAGGGTCTTTTAAAGAAAGAAGTTTTGTCTACACAAAGTAAATTGGGTTTTGACATAGATATAATAATGAAATCATAGTTTATAATATAGTCTAATCCTTATTCATGCTGATATTAATTTTAACTATCACAATTCCAATTATATTTATCTATTTAATAAATATAACCTTTAAAAAGGATACTTCATCAAATTCGATTAACAGGTTCCGACAGAAACTAACAAGTCGTACTCATGCTAATCAAAGAATATTTGAGCGCTATGCTGATTTTCTAAGTAGAAACCCATATCAAAATATAAATCTAACAGAGTGGGAAAAAGAAGGAGAGATTTTAGAAAAGGCAAATATTCATAAAGCAAGGTTAAATAAATATGGGAAATCTAAATTGAACGGTCAGATATTCTACTTAGATAAAAAAGGAAGTGTTTATACTATTAGAAAAGACGGGCATAAAGATTTTATCTAATATGGCATAAGAGATATAACTGGCAACTTAAATATCAAGAAAATTTAAACTAATTTCTATATGCAAAATAATATAATTAAAAAAAATGAAAGTTAAGAAATCTATGCGGCATTGTCATATTCATTAAAATCCCTGTTGGCCCAATGACTAGTATGTATATTCATTATATTGTCTTGAATAGGTATAGATTCTTTCAGTGGACCAATTCGAGAGACCTCTATCTTTTTCAAAAGCTTTTCTTTTATAAATAATTCTTTGCTATCAGATTCAACCTCACTTAATTTAGCCCGATAGCTTTTAGCCAACTTTTCAATTGAAAAACCCTCTGGACTTGATCGTTTTGGCCAATAATTAACCATTTAGAATATTTATCAATATACATAGCAAAGCACAAAATTTAAATTAGGCAATTTTTGTATTCTATTTTTTAAAGATAAATGATTCCCAAGCAGTCTCACCTCAATGAATAAGATCCATGCTAAGTAGCATACGAAGCAATCTGACCTATAGTAGAATTTGCAATATGTATTATCTTATACATATTCTTGTTGATTAAGAAGCTCGAATAACTTGGAATCATTAAAAACTTGATTGTACAAGAAGCTTTTCTTCACAACGAATTAAATCAATGCAATTTGGATGGTCATGGATATATTTGTTAAATTCCATAGCAAGCATTCTTGCTTCAAAGGAATCACTTGCATAAAAGCAATTTTCAAGTCTGCAATTATCGAATGAGCGATAGCGGACTGTATAGGGTTTCAACATATTCATCGACTCCTTAAAATAGGAGGTCTTTTTAACTATCACTCTTATAGAAGTATAAACACCAGTAATGTCTTCCAATGAATATATTAAATGAGGAAGTCACTCACGGTTAAATAAAGCTCAGATTTAATCTCCAGGCATTGCAGGCTTATAACCTACACCCCTATCAGAACATTCAAGGCTTACTCTTGTCTCAATTCCTGTAACAGGGTTAATTCCTTCAGCTATTTCACAAAGATTTTTTTGATCATCACTATCTAATACTGCATAACTAAAATCAGCCCCTTCTATCTGAGCACCTGCAAAACTACTCCCTGAAGCGATCATATTTACTAAGACAGCATTCCTTAAATCAGTTTTCTGAAAGTTTACTCTGTCGGAAAGTGTATCCGTCAAATCAATCCCATTAAGATTCGACCCTTTCAAATCAGCTAGGGTTACAACCGTTCCATGCAAGTCCACGTCACTTAAATTAGAGTCCCTCGCTGTAGCGCCTGCAATTGAAGACTTAGACAAATCTTGTCCATGTAGGTCAATACCTGTTATCTGTGAACGTACATAGTTAGGGACTTCGTCTCCAACATTTAATACGGCATTAGCAACCTTACAAGGAACAATTGTAAGAAGTAAGACTAAAGAAAATACTAGTAGTCTTCTAAGAAGTAAATATGGTGACATTGGTTTAAGTCACGACTGGTATATTTTTTAATTATCCCGCTTAATGGAATAAGTAAACGCATAAAAGATATATCCAGTTACCATTTATTCAAAAACCTTATAAAGAGGTTTAAAAAAGATATCAGAGAGGTCTGCCAGAAAGATATTGATGAACAGCTGTATTTGTCCAATAGACTCCAACGCATGACATGATAAATAAGTTAAAAAAGACGAATGCACTACCTATAAAAACAGACTGCTGATTAGATCTAGAGGTTGATCTAAAAGACTCAGGCTCTAATGAAGATTCAATCTGTTTAACCATCTAATAGAATTTATTTCCATGAATATAACCAGATTTTTTATTTGTCGTGAAAAAATCTGCAAAGAGCTTCCTGCAAAGAATTGGATTTTAAGGTTTCCTTAACTATCCAAACCCCAATTTAATCGAATAAATTGGATGCTTTTCTTTTTAATTACTTATCGCAAATTAAGAATTGGTCTAGAATTAAAATAGGATGAGCTAATAAAAGTCTTTTTAGCGAATAGGAAACGATCATTTCTAGAGCCTTTACTTATTGACAATTAAATAAGGAAGCTCTGGTTATATAAAATCTTTGTAATATCTAAATAAAAAATAAATCTTCATTAATAATGTCTATGTTACTAGTATTTAGTTCAGATTCGTGAATGATTTTTTTTTTCAATAGGGATCCCTTTAAGATCAAGTTGAAGCATCAGCATTTTCATACTAATAAATTTCTTATATTGCAAGCTACTAAGATAGGACTAATATTTTTATATAGGTAAAAACTAATGCTAGTAAGTAATGTCAACAAGTAAAAGAGAAGAGATCAGCTCTCACCTCCGTTATATACGTCAAGAGCTAAGAGACCTGGATCAAATGCTTACAGAAGATGGGTTGCTTCCTGAAAAAACCGAGCTAAAAGAGGTTTATAACTCTTTAGATGCTCTACATCAACTATTAACAGGGAAAATCAAGAAAAAACTAAAGCCTGAATTTGATGATTAATGGGCTTGTAATATAAAAAGTTATTATATCTAGTCCAACGTAAAATTAACATTTAACAACCCATTTCACTTTTCAGTTGATTTGCCCATTGAGAAATACGAGAATCGGTCATATCAGACTCGCTATCTTCATCTAAAGGAAGTCCACAAAAAGAGGAGCCTACTACACTCTTGGATTCATCAAAGGTATAGTCAGTTGTAGATACATAGCCCACCATAGTTGCACCAGCCTGTTGGAAGTATCTGTGCAGTTCCTCCATTGCATCGCAATAATTCTCTGTGTAAGTAGATGAATCACCTAAGCCAAAGATCGCAACTTTCTTTCCAGACAAACTGAGTTCACCTATATCTTCAAGAATGGAATCCCATGCTGTTCCTGATCTCTCTGAATCAGCGCCTGTGTTCCAAGTTGGAATGCCACAAATAATTCCATCATGGGTAGATAGTTCAGCCAAATCATCAACATCGGAAATGTCTTTTGGATCTTCAGCACTATCAAGTAATCCATGAATCCTTTCAGCAATGTCCTCTGTTTTTCCTGTTGTAGTTGCGAAATAAATCCCTATTGTCATTTTAGTTAGTAAATCATTAATGTCATAGGCCATTCCTTGATGAAAAGAAGTAATTATATTACTTTCTGAAGTTTAATCTTATACATTTCCAATGTTACCAATCATTGTTCTAGGAAAATCAATTGACCTAGTGCACTATGTAAGCCATAATTAACCATAAAAAAAGACATTACCCCAAGACTTAAAATCATAGATGTATATCAGCCTAGTGACACTATAATCAGCCTCTAGGGGAGTAAAATCAGCTATCACAAATGATTTATTTGAATAATTACCCATATCAAATAAACCGGAAGCCTTTTGCTTAAATTCATTTTTACATGAAACTATTTTAGAAACAGAATCTTCTGATCTTCCAAGAATCTTCCTCTTATATACATTAAAAAGCAAAGTGTTAATAATTAAACGTGTATGAGCTGAAATCATTTTGCTCACTATGAAAATCCCTTCTGAAGTAATAAGAACTCATTCTGGTAATGACAAATTAAATAAGTTCTCAACGTAAACTAAAATGTAATAAAGACTATCAATTAAGGCAAATTATTTTACTTTGAGGAATATCATTTTTTTTAGGAATATCTCTTCGAGCTAAGGATTATGTTTAAGCTTTTGAATGATATCTAAAAACACAAAAGCCTCGTCAAAGACGAGACTTTTGTGTTGATTTTTTATGTAAGCAAAGAAATCAATTAAGCATCTATTCTGAAAGTAGACTGCTGCTCATTGCCAATAGATTCAGTTATACTCTTGAAATTAAATCCTAGAGCTCTTAAAGCATGCCAGAAGTGACCTTGTAAGAAGAAAAATCCAAGATAATAGTGGACATTTGTTAAAGCAGCTCTAGTTGAATGTCCCCAGAAAGCGGTTGCATCTGTAAGGTCTCCTGTATCCACCCAAAATGGAGAAACAATAAACTTCAATTGCAACGGTTCACCATACCAAGCTTCTGGATAAACAGTTGTATTTGATGCACACCAGAATGCTGCAACTATTGCCATCCAACCAATACCTGCTAATGACCAAGAAAGAACTGCTTCAGCTGAAAGTAACTCAGCTCCTTTGAATTTGCTCCATTCTCCAAGTTTTTTATCTTCCCAAGGAGTAGATCCTGCAATAATGTGAAATGCTCCACCAGTAATTTCTGCAAAGGCTAAGAAAGCGTGACCACCCATGACATCCTCAAGGCTGTCAATAGTGATGAAATCAAATTGCCTTTGCCAAATCATAGAAAGGTCAAGATTGTAATTGACCTGACGAACTGCACCTAAAGCTGGATCATAAATCCCATGAATCCTGGCCCATTCGACAAACCAGGCACAAGCAACTCCCATAAAGATCAAATGATGACCAAGGATAAAAGTTTGGTTATCTGGGTTATTCCACTCAAGCTTAAATTTCTTAGCTTGCAAAACCTCACTATCTTCTACCTTCTCGTCGAAGAGAACTCCATGAAGAAGGCCTCCTCCTCCATAAACCATAGAAAAGATAAGGTGGAAAATTGCAATAGTTGCTACACCAGCGCCTGTCCATACTCCTGCTTCATCAAAACCAATTCCAATAGAAGCAAGGTGAGCTAAGAACAAAGAGCTTTGATGCCCCATAGGTATCTCTGGGTTGTAGCGAGCTAATTCCCAAAGAGTGCTACCACCAGCCGCGAAACAGATTAGACCTGTATGGCCTATATGAGAGGCAATGAATCGGCCAGAACGGTTGGTAACCACAGAATTAGCCGCCCACCATCCATAGGTAACGTCTGGATTTCCATAGGTCTGCATAATTTTTTAAGCAATACAGGCAAATATCAGTGCAGATTACACTGTGCTCTATAGATATGTGCAGAATAGTTAAAGGTCTTTATTTACTTAGTAAGAAATTTTTCAAAATCTGCACAAAAAAACTGTTGCAAAAGGGTATTTCACTGGGAATTTTATCAACTACGAAATCAAACAAACTAACGAAAACACTTGCAGTGCAATACTTTAATCAAATAAAAAGAGAAATTTTTCTTGTTTAAGCAAAATAAGGACTAAATAAAACTGGATTAAAAAAAAAACATTAAGAAGTCCAATGGACCTGACACAAGCCTTAAAAAATGAAATTTAAATCAAATTTCTTGAGATCATCTGAACCTATTAAAACTTAGGAGAAATAGGGTGATATCGTACTTCAAACTAATTGATCAAGTCCCAAGGGAGCATTCACTAAGGGAGCGGAAAAATTTTCACCCTTTACCTTTATTTTGTAAATTAATAGTCATGTCAAAAAATCCTATGATTGATAAAATCCCTAAGATCTAAGCTATATACTCAATAATCCTTTCTTTGACTTGATGATTGATTTCTCGCATTTGCTGGATTTCGCAACGCAACTACCACACCCATCAGATTTAGGTTTAGTAAAGCCATCAGGTGGCTTTCAACTACTACCAACAATCTTTGGATTTATTGCAATAATCCAAGTCTCTCAATTCCATTGGTATGCAAGAGACTGCAACGATCCAGAAAAGTTTGAAGGAACGGAGAGACAAAAATTATCAGGTAGATCCTAAAATCGCTTTCAACACTAGCTTGAAAAATTAGACCTTTCCAAACAAAAAAGGCAGAGAGTTTATCTCTGCCTTTTTTGTTTGGAAAACTTACATCTACAAAAAAAGACCCCTATAAAAATAGAGGTCTTCTGCTCCAAATAAAAGTATAAATTAAACCTTAAGTGGAAACAAGGATAGTGAATTAAAGAGTCCTAGGTGCTCCAAATGGACCACTCTTGTTAAGCAATCTCTTAAAGTCAAATCCCATAGCTCGCAATGCATGCCATAGATGACCTTGGATAAAGAAGAATCCAAGATAATAATGAACATTTACCAAAGCAGCTCTGGTTGTATGTCCTAAGAAAGCAGTTCCCCCAGGCACAGTATCTATCCAATAAGGAGAAATACCAAACTTAATTTGAAGAACTTCTCCATACCAAGCTTCTGGGTAAACAGTTGTATTTGTTGAAGCCCAGAAAGCAGCAACACATGCCATCCAGCCAATTCCGGCTAATGACCAAGAAAGAATTGCCTCAGCTGAAAGCAATTCAGCACCCTTGAACTTGGTATAAGTACCAATTTGTTTAGTTGCAATATGGAATGCTCCACCTCCAATCTGGAAGAAAGCCAAGAAAGCGTGACCACCCATGACATCTTCAAGGCTGTCGATAGCTAGGAAGTCAAATTGATGATTCCAAATCTGAGTTAGATCAAGGTTGTAATTAACCTGACGAACTGCCTCAATCGCAGGATCGTAAATTCCATGAATTCTGGCCCATTCAACGAACCAAATATTGGCAACACCAAAGAAAATCAAATGGTGTCCCAAGATAAAAGTTTGGTTATCTGGGTTGTCCCATTCAAGTTTGAACTTTTGAGCCTGAAGAACTTCAGATTCTTGCATATCTCCTGCAAATAGTACGGAATGCATAAGCCCTCCCGCGCCATAAACCATAGAGAGAATTAAGTGAAGTATCGCGATATTGGCAACACCAACACCAGTCCAAACTCCAGATGCATCAAAGCCAATACCGACAGATGCTAAATGTGCAAGAAAAAGAGAACTCTGATGACCCATTGGTAAGGAAGGGTCAAAGCCTGCTAGTTCAACAAGAGTGGCCGCACCACACCCAAAGGCAATTAGTCCTGTATGAGCAGCATGAGCTGCAATGAATTTACCTGAGCGGTTGGTGACTCCAGAATTACCAGCCCACCACCCGTAGGTGACATCTGGGTTTCCGTAGGTCTGCATAATTTCTTTTTGAGCGAAAAGGCGCTATTCCCCACGAACACTACATGGTGGTCAATTAATTTGGTCGGAATAGTTAAAGGTCTTAATTTTGTTTGTCAATGTAAGTAGACTTTTGTTCGGGATTTGAAAGCTGATGTAAAGTCTGCATGCGCGGGCTTGGCACAGTGGCCACCTGGGTTATCTATAAACAAAACTTCCAATCCTCCCAATTCAATGATTGATCCAACTCATTTACTTGATTTCGCCACTCAACTTCCACACCCAACTGACATTGGAATTATAAAGCCTTCAGGTGGTTTTAATTTCGCAGCAGCTTTATGTGGTTTAGGTGCATTTTTTGGCGCTTCTCAATTCTTCTACTATTCAGATGACTCAAGAAGGATTGACCCTTGGGCCAAAAAAGATTAAAGAAAGTTACTTTTAATTAAACACAAACTCACATTTTTCTTTCCATATCCTTCCTCAAATATCTATTACTAAAATTTTTTAGAATTTGATTCAAGGTTTCAGGAAAGTTGTCACTATATATAGACAAAAAACTACATCCAAAAAAAACAATGCTTGATCTAACTCATTTAATTGATTTTGCTACACAGCTTCCACACCCATCAGATATTGGGCTTATCAAACCATCTGGTGGCCTTAACATAGGAGCAGCTCTAGCAGGGCTAGGTGCATTTTTTGGTGCATCTCAATTCTTTTATTATGCGAACTTAAAAGACTAGAACTTACAATTTTTTCTTTTTAAGTCAGCAAAATAAACAAAACCTTGTAATTGCAATAAAAAAGCCTCGCAAATTTGCGAGGCTTTTTTATTGCAATTGTCCTGAAAAAAGATCAGGAGCCTAGTGGATCAATCAGTCAAACCACCAATAGCCTTTGCTATACGTCTAAAGTCAAAGCCCATTGCACGCAA
This sequence comes from Prochlorococcus sp. AG-436-K22, assembly GCA_003212555.1. Taxonomy (GTDB): domain Bacteria; phylum Cyanobacteriota; class Cyanobacteriia; order PCC-6307; family Cyanobiaceae; genus Prochlorococcus_E. The sequence goes on from QCPK01000018.1 coordinate 26,026, forward strand.
TGCATGCCATAAATGACCTTGAAGACAGAAGAATGCAAAATAATACTGAACATTGACCAAGGCTGCACGAGTTGTATGACCTAAGAAATACTGACAATCTGAGGTATCACCAGTATCTGCCCAATAAGGTGAAATGCCAAATTTAAATTGCAATGGCTCCCCATACCATTCTGTTGGGTAAACAGTAGTATTATTCGCTGCCCAGAAGGCTGCAACTACTCCCATTAGGAAAAGACCAGCTAAGGACCAAGAAAGAATAGCTTCTGCTGAAAGAAGTCCATCCCCTTTAAATTTGGTGTATTCACCAACTTGTCTTGTTGCAATGTGGAAGGCACCTCCACTTATCTGTAAGAAAGCTAGGAAAGCGTGGCCGCTCATAACATCTTCAAGACTATCAATGGAGATGAAATTAAATTGATGACCCCAAACCATTCCAAAATCACCATAACCAGGGAAAACAGTTCTTACAGCTCCTAAAGCAGGATCGTAAATGCCATGTACTCTGGCCCACTCAACGAACCAGATATTAGCTACTCCCAAGAAGATCAGATGATGACCAAGAATAAAGGTCATGTTGTCTGGGTTATCCCATTCCAACTTGAACTTATCAACTCTGCCAATTGGTCCACCCTGAAGATCTGGATCAAAAAACAAAGAGTGAGCAAGGCCTGCACCTCCATAAACCATGGAGAATATCAAGTGAAAGATTGCAATTGTTGCAACTCCTGCTCCAGTCCAAATACCAGCCTCATCAAAACCTATGCCGAGAGAGGCTAAATGAGAAAGATAAATAGAACTTTGATGCCCCATTGAGACTGAAGGATCAAAACGAGAAAGTTCCCATAGACAACTTGCGCCAGTTGCGAAGCAAATAATTCCTGTATGTCCAACATGAGAACCGATAAATCGGCCTGCTCTGTTAGTCACTACAGAATTACCAACCCACCACCCATAGGTGACATCTGGGTTTCCGTAGGTCTGCATAATTTTAAAAAATGAGGACTAAAAACCTGATACAAGGATACAAGCCTCTCCTTAATATCTACGGAATAGTTAAAGGTCTTTATTTAAATAAAAAGAGTGCTACGTTTCAAACCAGTTTGGATTATGAATCGTTCTTAGGAACAATTGGCTGTATATCTGTTAATTCTTGCAGAAATTTGTATACATCAAGTTTTGTACAATTTGTTATTTTCATAATCTCCTGACAGAACTCATCAATAGGCCGAGAATCATTTGGCTTAAATGACATACCGAATAAAATCAAGGGCTCTAATTAATCTTACATAACTATTCCACTTGAATAAACAAATACTAAATCTCTAGAAAACAATACGGAAAATATCTACAAAAGGAAAAAAGGCCAAACAAACAAAATAGAAATCTTGCCCACAAAAGCCCCACTCCTCCTTTACATAGCTTTACACTTCGTGTAATATTGCTTTACAAAATCTTTGACTATCATGACTCCTGAAGCTGAAAAATTTAATGGCTGGGCAGCCATGATTGGATTTATTGCTGCTTTTGGCGCATACGCCACTACAGGGCAAATAATCCCTGGAATCTTTTAGTAATCGAGACATGACTTCTTCTACTGAGGCTCAAGTCACTACTGAGTCAGGTAATCGCCAAAACATTTTCCCAGTTGAAGCTCAACCTCGTCTTGTTGAAAACTATTCTGGATATATGGAAGACGCTGAAAAAAACAATGGGAGATGGGCAATGGTTGGATTCATTGCTTTATTAGGTGCTTATATAACTACTGGTCAAATCATCCCTGGAATCTTTTAGAAGTAGCAATTATTGAAAAAATATACATGGAATATCTAATTAGGAAGAATGAATTCAGACAAGAGAACGCTTCTCGAGCAAAATCCCAATAAGCATGGCTCAAGAAAGCAACAAAACCTTATCAATGTTTTACTAAAGCTAAATACAGAGTTTTATTAGCTTTAGTTAGTATATCTATTGCCTGCATTAGCTTAAGTAAATTAGTTTTTGGGAAAATTATTTTGCAGTTACCGACAAAGGATCAGATAATCGCCTCATCTTCTGGATGGGTAGCAGCATTGCTAAACTTTCTTCCAGGTTTAGGAACAGGTTATCTCTATCAACGGAGATGGAAACCCTATTGGATTACGACCATAACCTCTGCCGCTTGGGTTTACATAGATTTAATTAGGCAGTATTCAATTGACACTTCTGAC
>QCPK01000019.1 GCA_003212555.1 Prochlorococcus sp. AG-436-K22
CAAATATATAAAATAATATCCCATATTAGATTAACTAACATGGGATATATAATCAGATTGGTTAAGTGCCAATATGATTTTATAATTATAGAAAATTAATTTCTAATTAACGACAACTTTTCCTACCATACCAGCGCCTCTATGGGGCTCACAGTAGTAATCATAGGTACCTGCTGCAGAGAAGGTCTCTTCCCATGACTCGCCAGGGGCAAAAGCAAGATCAGGATGACTTAATTCGTCATGTCCTTCAAAGACGGCATTATGGGGTGCCAATTTGTTGTTGACAAACTTGACTGTATCTCCTGTTGAAATACTCACTGAGCTGGGCTCAAAAGCAAGCATTCCAGCGTCTGTGCCGAGTTTTACCTCAACTGTTTTAGCTTGGACTGTGCTTACTCCAAAAACAAGGACTAGAAGCAGGGCAAAGCTTGCTGTAACTACTGATCGAAGCATTGAAGCCATTTGTTTCTTTATTTCTTTAATTATATTACCTTCTAAGTCAACTTTTTAACTTTTGGTAGCCCTGATGTATTAAGAATTTCATTTAATGACTTCGCATAACTTTTTCCACCAAAGTCTTCAGGGCTTGTGACTGGTTCATGAGTGAAATGACGTTGCTTAATACTGATCATGTCCCAATTGCTAATTTTGATTGGGAGAATTTTTACTAGAACATCTATAAGCCATCCCCATAAAGGTATTTGAGGAACCCTTCTGATTCCATTCCATTGTAGTAACGCATTAATTACTTGGTCTATCGAGATATAATCTTGGCCAAGAACTAACTTCGGAATTTTCCCATCACTTTGTTTTCGGAAAACTGGATATTGGTTTGATATAAGTTTCCCACATATAAAAGCAATATCTTGAGCATGAATGAAGTGAAATCTCGAATAACCTTTAAAAAATCTGGCAAGCCAAAGCCATTTGGATGCTTCTTGAAGGCCTTGAGTTAAATAACTAGCTGGGAATAGACCAGATTGGTTGTATCGCCCCCCAAATACTAATGTTGGAAAAACAGCTACTATTTTTGGAGCTAAAAAATGTTTTTCAAGTTCTTGAAGGCATTTAGCCTTAGTTTGAATATATTCAGTGCCCAAAAACTCTGCTTGGGGTAATTTATTCAGGTTTTTATCTAAAATACTTGCAGTTGAGAAGTAAATGAATTTTTCCAGATAATCAGGATTCAAATGCGAAAGCAGTTTTTTTACTGCTATTATATTCACTTGCTTTGTTCTTTCTATATCTCCCCAAGCAGTTGCTGTATGAATGACATGCGTCGCTTGGGCCAAATCTTCAGCAAAGATTTCTGGTTCTCTGAGATCACCAATTAATAACTTGATTCTTGGATCATTTAGGTTTAGAGCAGTTAACTTTTTAGGTTCTCTTATCCATAGAAGTAAGTTTGCTTCAGTGTTTTTTAATAACCAGTTACTGGTGTATTGACCTACACAACCACTTGCTCCTGTAACGAGTATTCGAGCTTTCCTCAAAGGTTTGATATTAATTCATTTACGTTTTTGCCAGCCTCAAAGAATACTCTTGCATTTTCTTCAGGAGTTCCTGGAAGAATTCCATGACCAAGATTTAAGATGTGTTTCCTTCCTTTTGCTTTGATCACAGTGTCAACAATTCTATTTTGAATCATTTCGGGGGTTCCAAACAGTAGACCTGGATCAACATTGCCTTGAATGCCAATTCCTTCAGGGAGTCGAGAACAACCTTCTGCCATGTCTACTGTCCAATCTAGTGAAACTATATCTATACCTGTCGATGCCATTCTTTCTAAAACTCCTGCACTGCCAGAAATGTATAGGATTATTGGAGTGTCCGGATGTGTTTGTTTTACTAATTCAACAACTTTTCGTTGATATGGGGCGGCAAAGTTGTCATAATCAATAGGACTTAATTGGCCAGCCCAGGAGTCGAACATCTGAACAACTTGAGCTCCTGAGTCAATTTGATATCTTAAATATTTAGCAATTGATTCAGCAAAATGATCAAGTAGTTTATGTAATAAATCAGGCTGCTGGAAAGCCATTGCTTTTATAACGGCATAATTTTTACTGCTCTTCCCTTCAACTACATATGCCGCAAGAGTCCAAGGAGCGCCAACAAAACCTAATACTGTAGCTTCGTTTCCGACACTTTCTCGCAGTCTTCCTAGGACTTCACCAACAAAAGGAAGACTTTTGTGGGGTTCGAGATTTATTAAGTCCTTAACTTGTTCTTTGGTACGAATAGGTTCGTTGATGAGCGGGCCTTTGCTTTCGACAATGTCGAAGTCAATTCCCATACCTGGTAATGGAGTCAAGATGTCCGAAAAAAGAATTACCCCGTCAGGTTTAAATTCTCGGAATGGCTGCATTGAGATTTCATATGAAAGATCGGGGTTCTCTGACCTCTCTCGAAAACTTGGATGATTATCTCTTAGATCCCTATATACCTTCATATACCTTCCGGCTTGTCTCATCATCCAAACAGGGGGCCTGCTTACTGATTCACCACGAGCAGCACGGAGTAATAATGGAATAGTTTCAGTCATTTTCTATCTGGTTAAGTCAAAAATTTACTGGAGAGGGAACTCTAAATGATGAAGAAAGCTCTTTAGAAAGGATTTTCTTTACACCTTTTTGAACTTTCCTATGAATTTGAAATCTAGGACATTTGTATTTAGATTTTTTTAGAGCCTTCATTCTTTTGGTGTTTTAAGACAATGACGCTTAAGGGAGGTAATGAAAGTTCAAGAGCATTTTCGTACCCATGAATTTCCCATTTATCAGAAGTTTTGCCACCTAAGTTCCCTACGTTAGATCCACCATATTTATCAGAATCAGTGTTAAATATCTCTTTGTAAAAACCTTCTATAGGAACGCCAACTCTATACTTTGGATGAACTTCTGGTGTGAAGTTTGCTACAACAATTAGCCATTGACCTGTTTTACTTTCTCTCCTCATAAAACTAATAACAGAATTTGAATTGTCTTTGCAATCTATCCATTGAAATCCATATTCGCTAAAATCATCTCTCCATAATGCTGGTTGAGATTTATAAAGTGAATTAAGATCATCAATTAGTCTATTGATCCCTTTGTGAGGTTCATGTTCTAAAAGTTCCCACTGAAGATCATCCCATACATTCCATTCTTGTCTTTGTCCAAACTCCATGCCCATAAATATTGTTTTTTTACCTGGATGTGTCCACATGTAAGCAAGCAAAGCCCTGGTATTAGCATATTTTTTCCAATCATCTCCTGGCATTTTATGCAAAAGATGACTTTTGCCATGAACAACTTCGTCATGGCTCAGCGAGAGCATGAAATTCTCAGTGTAGTTATAACAAATTGAAAAGGTAACATTATTCTGATGAAACTGTCTAAACCAAGGATCGATTTCAAAATAATCAAGCATATCGTGCATCCAACCCATGTTCCATTTTAGGTTGAACCCAAGTCCACCTGCATCTGTTGGTTTTGTTACTCCATTCCAGGTTGTTGATTCTTCGGCAATAGAGAGAGCCCCTGGAAAATGTTGAAATAGAACATGATTGGCTTGTTGAAGGAAATTAACGGCTTCATAATTTTCATTGCCTCCATGTTCGTTAGGAATCCACTCCCCTTCTGGTCTCAAATAGTCTCTGTAAAGCATAGAAGCAACAGCATCAACTCTTATTCCATCTATGTGGAACTGCTCGAACCAATAAACTAGATTAGCTACAAGAAAATTCCTCACTTCATTACGACTGTAATTGAAGATTAATGTGCCCCATTCTTTGTGTTCACCTATGCGGGAATCTGAATGCTCATAAAGATGAGAACCATCAAAGAAAGCTAGGCCATGCTCATCTTTTGGGAAATGCCCTGGCACCCAATCAAGAATTACCCCTATTCCTTCCTCATGACACTTGTCAACGAAAGCCCGAAATTCATCTGGGTTGCCATATCGACTTGTTGGAGCGTACCAGCCTGTAACTTGATATCCCCACGAACCATCAAATGGATGCTCTGAGATTGGCATTAACTCTATATGTGTAAAACCTCTGGCTTTTACATAAGGTATTAGCTTCTCAGTTAATTCAGGATATGTAAGCAATCTTGTCTCTGGTTTAAGGTCTGCAGCTGGTACAGGGAACCTTTTGTTACCATTTTTTTCTATAAAAGGATCATTTGCAGATGCATGCATCCAACTTCCTAGGTGCATCTCGTATACAGATATTGGTTTGTTTAATTGATCCGTTTTATCTCTTCTATTCATCCATTCTGAGTCTTTCCAGTTGTATTGATCAAGAGCATTAATTATCGAACTTTGTGCTGGCCTTACTTCATGTTGGAAGCCATAGGGGTCTGCCTTTTGGTAGCAATGTCCATCCTGAGATCGGATTTCATATTTATAAAGATCACCCTTTTTAAGTTCAGGTATAAAAAGTTCCCAAATTCCTCCAAGTCTTTTTTGCATGGGATGGTGTCTCCCATCCCATGAATTCATTTCTCCAATGACGGAAGTACTAAGTGCGTGAGGTGCCCAGAGGCAAAACATTACACCCTCAATACCTTCTATAGTTGTTAGATGAGCTCCCATCCTTCGCCAAATATGGTGATGGTTGCCTTCAGCGAAAAGGTGTCTATCAATTTCGCCCATCCATTCATTTCTAAATGCCCATGGATCAAATTGAGTATGATTAATGCCTCCTCTTAAAACGTTTACTTGGTATTTGCTGCCTGGATTCTCATCTAGAAGTGTTTCGAAAATCCAAGGATGATTTTGATTAGTTAATGATATTTTTTGTTCATTTAAAAGCAAACTAACTTGATCTGCTTCTGGCATCCAAACCCTTACTGCCCATTTATCTTCAAATGGCTGAGGGCCAAGAACTCCTAGGGGGTTATCATTTCGACAATCTGAAAGTCTCTTCCCTTCATCTGCCATCCAGTCCATAATAATACTGGGGGACATAATTAAATAGCAGATAGATTGTCGAGCTTATCTGATTGAAGGTAGTCTTGGGAATCTATCTTTGAAAAAGTGGACTGATTTTTAAGTTCGAGTTTATGAGGTCAAGTGAAATAGTTGTTATTAGGGAATAAGGGCTTGGAGCGGCACATGGCTTGTCAGTTCTACCTGGGTTTATTGCTATCGCTGGCCAGGATGAACCAGAAATAGATATACGTAATTTGGACCCTTTTGGGAATAGTGCAAGAAATGGCTGGAGCTTTACAACTCTTGCTTGGATGATTTTAGAACTTTTGCCTCTTACTCTAGTTACTCCTGTGGAGAGTTGATGGACTTCTGAATGGTTTAAATAAATGATTGATAAGGCAATACATAGATCAAATCCTTCTGTATCTGAACTTGCACTAAGATTCAGGATAGGAGTGCCTTCGATAAGGTTATCTAATTCAAATTGATCGCTGGTAAATGTTGCTACATCACCTCTTTGATCGAGTTTAGTCCTAAGTACTTTTCCTGGCGAATCACTTAAATGTCCACCAATTGATGGTACGGGCCTCCAAGGGTCGTGAACTATATTTAGAAACCCTTTACCGTTTTTGAAGTTAACAAGCTTTCCATCTTTAGAGCTTGAGCAAGCTAATCCTGTACTTGTAAGAGACCAATAACTAAAATGTTTTTGATTGCTTTTATCTTCCCTAGATTCCCATTTCTCACTTGTTATATTCCATAGTTTTTTGTAAGGCGTATGTTTATTTAAATTATCTCCTTTTAAGTATCTGTTGAAGAACTCTAATTGAATTTTGTTTGTCTCTTCCCACCATTGAAGATGCGATGCTGGACCAATGAAAAGATATGGCTTCCCACCCTTTTTTATTGACTTTTGATAAATATCTAATATCCCTCTTAAATGAGGATCCCACCAACCTCCAATTAAAAGCATAGGTTGCTTTATCCAACTGTCTAATGGACTATGTACCTCCCATTCTGAAGATAATTTCTCAGAAGCTGTAAGCCATTTGCTCGCTAATCCACATGGATCATATTTCTTTAAGATTTGAGGCCCGTCTCTTAGGTACTTCTCATTTTCAAGACTTTCCCTAACTTCATACCACCCTTCCCAATTCCTTGATCTGCGAAGCTTCTGAGCTGCCAACTGGAGCCCCCATGAGAGGCCAATTTGCCACCAGAAAGCTTCTCCTTCGCAGCTCCAATGAAGGTTTTCATGCAATCCAGCCATAGCTGGTGCGAGACATTCTGGAGGAGGACTATCTTGGTCACTTAATAGTTGGGTAAGTCCTTGATATGAGAATCCATAAGTACCTAGTAGGCCATTGCATTCAGGCAATGATCTTACCCAAGCGTGTGTTTGTGTTGTATCAGAAGCCTCTTGTTTAAATCCATGGAATTCTCCTTCTGAGTCTCCTTGGCCCCGAACGTCCTGGACTATCACAAGATAACCATTGCTTGCCCACCATGATGGATGCGCATATGTCACTGTTGAGGCAATTTGTCTTCCATATGGTTGTCTCATTAGTAATGCAGGCCAAGGACCTCTGCCTTCTGGCTTCCATAGTCTGGATTTAAGCTTTATCCCATCACTAAGAGTTAATGTTCTATCTAAATAGTCCACTGATTTGAATATCTCCTTTCTTTATTTTATTTGTGGACAATACATTGCAATTACATAGATACTAAGAATTTCAGCGTCGGTTGGAGTTAAATTCTTATTTCGACTAATTTCTGAGATTGCTTCTTCCGAGCTTGCTCTTATTCCTTGAGCATTAAGGGCTTCGAATTTCTTGCATATCGCTTTTGCTTCTTCTGGATTGGATTTTACATTTTTAAATAGTTTAGATTGTCCGTATACCGCTGTAGTAGATGTGATTGATAAGATTAGAAATAATGCTTTTAAAAGCCTCATTTTTGACTAGGTTATTTTCTCTGATTTAATTTCAGATTAACTCATCTAGTCAAGTATTACTTAAGCTTTCTCCTTAGCCTTATTGATCCATTGAATTATCTTCTTAAAACTTGTCTTTGGTGTTTCAGAAGTTCCAAGGATTGTTTCTAATCGAGTTACCTTGATATGTATTGCTTCAGGATACGAGTTTGCTAATGCTTTAACTGATGGGATGCCAGAGTGCATTAGAAGGGCTGCTTCGTCTTGTTGAAGTCCTAAATCACAAATAAAAGTGGCTATGCATCTAATGCATTTGAGATTACGAGTGCTTCCGCAGCCTTCACCTACAAGATCAAAAATATCTCTATCTGTAAGAGCCTTGATTTGATTCCAGGTATTAATTCCTTTTTTAATGAGGTGAGTTTCTTCTTTTTTAAAAGTGGCAGCGAGCTTATTGAACTCTTTGATATTTTCCACAGCTTTGTTAAGTGATTTTTAGAAGTTCAGGTAATTCTGCCGACTCTTCATTTGTCTCATTGGGAAGGATCTCTGGACTTTGGTCTTTTGCTTCCTGTGAGATTTCGATATCTTCTATTTCATTTGCCGCGTTAGTGATCTCTATTTTGTTGACTCTGTTTATTTCAGAGATCCTTTCTTTTGGCTGAATAGTTGTTGTATTTGTCAAAGAATCTCTAATTGCTTCTCCAAGAATTATTGGTGTGCTTATTCCTGGACTGTGATCCTCTACTTTCCGAATACGAACAGTGATTTCTTCTCCATTACGGCCGCCTCCTTTTAAGTTCTCTGATAATTGCTGAAGTGATGGTTCAATCGCTTCAGCCGGAAAATCTGCCTCTACCTGAGCTACAACAAGGTTGCCTCCATTGTCATATACGACAGGAGTGTACATTGCACCTTCAAACGTTCTTGGGGGTGTGTAACTTTCATTAAAGGCCCAACAACTGCCAGAAAGTAACAATGTGAATATTGCAGTTCCTACTAATCTAAATTTAATTCCCCAATTAAATAAAAAGGCAAGTATAGTAATCAATCCGAGGCCTAGTCCTGACCAGGCTAGCCAAATGGTTGCCTCTTGTAAGAGCTGAGAAATTGACATTTACTGGTTAAGACTTCATTCACTCCTTATAGTTCGTCTGCTCCCTAAAAGACACAAAGATCTATAGGAGTGAAATTTAATCCAAGAAAAATTAAAAGATTTGGACTCATAGGAGCCCTGACATTTCTTGGTGGATATGGCATTTTTGTTGCCATGGATAGGTACGTATCTCATTTCCTTGAAACATCAAGACCTAAACTGCAAGATCAATTAGCGAAGCAATTAGGCCACCCGCTTGTCATTGGGCCTTATAAAGGCCTTAGAGCCTGGGGGTTGTCACTGGGTCCTTCTAAGGTTCTAAAAGGTTACAAGGATCCTTCAACTGCTTCCGTCTCTAGTTTAAAAGTTCAATTCGCACCAATTGCGAGCTTCTTAAATTGGAGACCAGTTCTGATTTTCAGTCCAAAGCAAGCAAGGTTTCATTTAGCTCCTAATGTTAACGGTCAGTATTGGGTCCTTGGAACTGCTGGGGAGAATAGTGGTTCTAATAATCTTGACCTTAGGCTTAGATTGGATAATTCTTCGGAATTTTTTCTTGATTCTTCTAAAGACGCTATAAAGGCCAAGGCAAATGCATCTTTTGTTATTCCTCAAAAAAGAATTAGAGGGAAAATATCAGTTGTTTTTCCTGATAATGGATCTTTGCATTTACGAGGGAATGGTCACTGGGATCGTTTGAGCTTCCTTGGCAAAATAAGATTCTCAGATTTTAACCTTGATAACCTTCAATCTTCAACTTTTAGTAGATTTAATTATATTGCTGATGGTCGTGTTAATGCAAACATTCAACTTGGAGTTCAAAAATCAAAATTCATTTGCAAAGGACGACTTAGTTTAGATAACTTTTACTTAAGTTCTTTTGATCCCGCTAGGTCAACACTTCTTTCAAAAGAGACAGCTATAAATTGTAGGAATAGGGAGCTTGTTATCCTTCCTACTGAGTTCAAATATGGACCGTGGAATGTAGATTTCAGAGGTAAAATGCCTATTAGAAGTAGGTCTTTCTCTAAACTAAACTTGCTTGCATCAGTTTGGACTAATAATAATAGTGATTCAGCACTGAATATTGATACGTCTTTACCTCTTCTATTTGATGAACAAGGTTTATCTTTCGGAGACTTAATTGCTGAACTTAACTTGAATGCTTTTCCTTTATCTTCTTTAGATCCGATCATTGGTACATCTATTTCGGGCACTTTAAATGCAGCAGGTTCTATTAAGGGATCATTCCCATCATTGACTAGTAATATTTCTGTGGAATTAAATAACCCACAGATAGCTGGCTTGCTTAGGTTACAGGAAAAATGGACAGGTGATTTTATTGGATCTTCTGATGGAGGTGGTGAGTTAACTATGTCTTCTGATGCTGGAGCAGTTCCTGGAAAACTTAAAGCTAGTCTCAATAACAATTGGTCTTTAAACCGACTACTTATAAACAGACTCGGAGGAACTGTTGCTGTCGAGCAAGTTGATAGTGGCTACTCCTGGAAGGCAAATGATTTTCGCTTAGATCGTATAGAGGTTGCTTTGCCTCCTAAACGGAGCTTCGAGCGTGTCTTTGGAAAGTTAATCGGTCAAGGAACACTCTTGACTGACCCTTTCCTAGTTGATGGTCAAATTTCTTATCGATTCCCAAGAATTTTCGGTGTTAACTTAAGAGAAGCTAAATTAAACGGTACTTATTCAAATAACAACTATTCATTGACTGGGGTTATAGCTCCACCAGACAAGGGTAAAATATTAGTGACTGCTGAAGGAGCAGTTGGGGGTTCTATAAAAGTTAATGCTCTTGCTAAAGGTATCAGCCCTAGTTGGTTGGCTGACAGTAGTTTAAAAATATCAGAATTTAATTTGGCACCTAAGGATGCTATTGGCACAGCTAAGACACTTGATGGACTATCACTTATATCTTTTAAAGACTCAATAGATAGCCAATTGAGAAATTGGGATCTTTCTCGTGTATTTGTAGAAACATACAAAAGGCAAAATAGTAGTAGAAAAATTGTCAACCCAGCTGAGTTAGAAGGATCAATTGATGCAGAAGCTGGCTTTGAAGGTCCTAATCTATCGGATCTGAAGGTTGAGGTTAAGGCTTCAGGAAAAATTTGGATTAAGGGAGATGACATTGATCCTGTTGAAATAAAACCTTTCTTAGCTTCGTATAAATCTTTCTCCTTTAAGGAGAGTGGTGAGTTCTCTGTATTAAACCTCCCATTCTCTGTGTTGTCGCTATTTTTCTCATCCCCTCCTTCTTTAACAGGAATGTTTGGAGTGACTGGAAAATATAATTACAAGAAGAAATTACCGGGGTTAAGTGCTGAATTTGTTCTAAGCGAAGCGAGACTTGCTGAGAAAGAGATTTTATTAAGAAGAGGAAAAATATTTTTATCTAGTTCATTACTAGAACTAGATATTTCTCTAAAGGAAGCCGCCGCTAGGGAGACTATTGATATTTATGGACAACTACCGTTGACTTTGGGGACACCATTGAATATTAAAGTAGAGAGCCATGGCGATGGGCTTTCATTCTTAGATGGTCTAGCTGATGACTTAATTACTTGGAAATCCGGAGACTCAGATCTTAGGCTATTTATACGAGGTGATTTAAATAAACCCATAGCTAATGGTTATTTGGTAGTTAGTAAAGGTACTTTTCTTTTTAAGGAGAAGTTGGTTGAGAATTTAGAGAGCAAAATAGTTTTTGATTTTGACAGACTTTTTATTGAACAACTCACAGCTAATGTTGGAGAGGAAGGAATTGTTAATTCTTATGGTGAACTCCCTTTTTTGACTAGTGATTCAATTGAAGATAAGTCCCTTAAGATCAATTTAAAAAGGATATATTTCAAGCAGAGATCCTCCACTTTTAAAGTTACTTCCGATCTGGAGGTAAAAGGAGCCGTAGTTAAACCCTTGATTGGTGGAGTGATGACAATTGAGGATGGAGTAATTTCAACAAAGCGTTCGGGATCTTCTGAGAAAAATCCAAATCAGAATGAAAGGTCCTTCTCTAAAATTAATCAAAATTCATCAGAGCTTTTCCCTGAACAAAGTTGGGATTATAAAGACCCGATAATCCTTTTCATTCAGAATAAGAAATCCCCAGCAAGTAAAATCCTTGAATCAGGATTACCTAAAGGTCTTTCTTCTATAACGTTTGACGCTTTTAAACTTAATTTAGGACCAGATCTCAAACTAACTTCACCACCAATTGCAAACTTTGTAGTTAATGGCAGCCTGGTGCTTAATGGACCTTTAAGTGATGATCTTGAGCTAACAGGTGTTCTTCGCCTCGAAAAAGGAAGGGTTAATCTCTTTACAACAACATTTGATCTTGATAAGAGCCAGCCAAATATCGCTTTGTTTGCTCCTTCAATGGGCTTGATCCCGTATTTAGATGTAGCCCTAATTACGCGTGTCCCAGATGTTATAAAGGATCCTAGCCTGTTGTCAGAATCTAATGAGTTTGTCTTGAATAGTTCTGGAGTCTCAGGTATTGGCGGCTCCAGATTCGTAAAAGTTGAGTTGACAGCGTCTGGACCAGCAGACAGGGTATCGGAGAATTTTCAGTTACGTAGTACGCCCCCTTTGCCTAGTAGTCAGCTCTTAGACTTAATAGGCGGGAATTCATTGTCAATGCTTATGAGTGGTAGTGAGAGACAAGTTCTAGTGGATATGTTAAATAGATCCTTTCTTTCTCCTGTTTTAGGTGATTTGACTTCTGGTTTCAATGAAAAGATTCAGCTCTCCATATATCCAGCTTTTGTTTCAGCTAATTATTTTTCTAATGAAGAAAATGATGGTAGTGAACAAGATCAGTCGGACAGTACAGAGGTTGATTCAACTAATTTATATTCAAAGCAAGCTTGGGTAGCAGAATTAGGCCTTGATTTGTCAGAAAAAATAAATTTGTCAATTCAGTCAACTCCAAATCGGAAGGACATTCCACCTCAGGGTATCGTCACATATCAACTTAATTCTAATATTGGTATCTTAGGAGCATTAGATAAAGAATTTAATTGGCAGGGTGAATTGCAGTTGTTTATTAGATATTAAAATTGATTGAGCATGTATTATTTCTCGTTGGCAATAGCAAGTGTTTTTATTGCCATTACTAATTTCATGAATGATCGTTAAGAACTTTTTATCTATAAATCAGTTTTTATTTTCATGGTTTTTTGCTTTGAATACTAATCTTGAGGCAGGATAGAGTTTAGATTGATTGACAAATGAAAAAAAGCACTTCAGTTCCATACCCCTCTGATGACTTGTTATTGAGTTCTTCTAGAGTACGCGAAGCTTCTGTGTCATTGGGACAATGCTCAAATGAGCAACGACAGCAGGCCTTAACTTCTATGGCTGATGCCTTAATGTCTCATGCAAAAGGCATTATAGAAGCAAATCTAGAAGATCTTGCTAGATCTGAATTAGCAGGTCTTAATAAGTCATTATTAGCAAGATTAAAACTCGATCACGAGAAGTTGATGCTTTCAATCGAAGGGGTTAGGCAGGTGAAGGCGTTGCCTGACCCTATTGGGTTACGTCAATTACATCGCGAATTGGCAGACAACCTTTATTTGCAAAGAATTACAGTTCCATTAGGTGTGCTTGGGGTGATCTTTGAATCAAGGCCAGATGCAGTAATTCAGATAGCCTCGCTTGCTATCCGCTCTGGTAATGGAGCTATCCTAAAAGGTGGTAGTGAAGCTAAGCTTACTAACGAGGCAATTGTTATAGCTTTAAAAGAAGGTTTGAGTACAACAGATGTAAAACCAGAATCTATATCCTTGTTAACTACTCGAGAAGAAAGCTTGAGTCTCCTCCGATTAGATGGAATTGTAGATCTTATTATTCCTCGAGGGAGTAATGAGCTAGTCAGATATATTCAGGACAATACAAGAATACCAGTTCTAGGTCATGCTGATGGTATTTGTCACCTCTACATTGATTCTGAGGTCGACTTGCCACAAGCATTGGAAATTTCTATTGATTCAAAGTGCCAGTATCCAGCTGCCTGTAATTCAATTGAGACATTGCTATTGCATAAGGATATAGCAGCTTCCTTTCTAGAAATTGCTATACCAGCCTATCGAAAATTAAATGTTTTTCTTTTAGGAGATGATCTATCGCGATCTTACGGAATTTCCAATAAGGCAGAAGAAGAAGACTGGTCCACAGAATATCTTGACTTGAAACTTTCAATAAAAGTTGTGTCTAATCTCGATGAGGCTTTATTCCATATACGTCGCTATGGATCTAGGCATACTGATGCTATTGCCACAATGAATAAGCATACGGCCCAAAGGTTTCTTCGTTCTGTAGATAGTTCGGGTGTTTATCACAACTGTTCGACTAGGTTTGCTGATGGATTTCGTTATGGATTTGGTGCAGAGGTTGGTATTAGCACTCAGACCTTGCCACCAAGAGGTCCTGTTGGTCTTGATGGGTTGGTGACTTATCGATATTATTTAGAAGGCAATGGACATCTTGCAGCTGATTTTACTTCTGGCTTAAGTTCTTTTTCTCATAAAGATATTTCAAAGTGACCGATAAACATAAGCTTAGCTCTATAAAAGTTAAGGGCTTTAACCTTTGGTCACATGTAGGGGTGTTGGATCATGAACGTTTGTTAGGACAATCTTTCCTTTTAGCGTTTACTATTTGGATTGATCTAGAAAGCGCTGCATTGAATGATGACCTCTCGAAAACTGCTGACTATAGCCATGCTATTAAAAGCATTCAACAACTATCATTGGAAATTAATTGCTTGACAATTGAACATTTCAGTCAGCTTATTTTAGAAAGGATTGAAGAATTATATGGTGCTGTTCCTATTCAAGTTACATTAGAAAAATGTAGCCCACCGATCGATGGATTTAATGGCAGTGTCTCGATAACAAGAAGTAGGAATTTACATTTGCTATAACTTCTTTGGATATGCTAACAAGGCCATTAATATTAGTACATGGTTTATGGAATACTCCGAAAGTTTTTAGGCGTCTGGAATCTTGTTTGCAACAACCCCCCTCAATGGTGTTTGCACCTTCATTACCTCATGGTTGTGGTAGAAAAGAGATAAGGTCATTAGCTAAGAATCTAGGCGAACAAATAGTCGACCGTTTTGGATCTACTAGCCTCATCGATTTGCTAGGTTTTTCTATGGGTGGGTTGATTTCAAGAGTATGGTTACAGGAGATGATGGGTTATCAAAGAACTATACGTTTTTTTAGTATTGGTAGTCCTCATCAAGGAACATTTACCGCACAGTTGGTTCCAGATCATTTATTTACGGGCATAGCAGAGATGAAGTATGGCAGTAATTTTCTAAAGTCTTTAGATGTTTATTCAAATTACCTACAAGAGATTGAGTGTAGAAGCTATTTTACTAATTGGGATTTGATGGCTTTCCCTGGCTATCGTTCAGTTTTGCCTTTTGGCTCTAACATCTCAATACCAGTTCCTACTCATAAAGGCCTGATAAGGAATTCTAAAGCTATAAATTTAATTGCGAGTGACATTCTAGGAAGATCGATGCTTTAGTCCAGAGTGTCGTATTAACGCTTCTGTTGTTGCTTGCCTGCCTCTAAATAACTCATATATTTCACTTGGATCTCTACTTCCGCCTAGACTAAGGATTGTTTTCCTGAAATGACTCCCTATTTCCTTGACTTTTTCCTCATTTTCTAATCCAGCTTCCTCAAATGAAGAAAAGGCATCTGCACTTAAAACTTCTGCCCACTTATATGAGTAGTAACCGGCAGAGTACCCCCCAGCAAAAATATGGCTAAAGCTACAGAGAAATTTATCTTCTGGAATAGGCGTCATTACACAAGTATACTTGGCAATATTTCTTCGTAATTCATCAGGGCTTAACCCTATCTCTTTATCCCAGATGCTATGAAGTTTTAGATCAGTTAAGGCAAAATGAATTTGTCTAAGTGTGCTAAGGCCTGAATTAAATTTTTGATTCTGAAGTAATTTTAAAAAATCACCATCTGGCAATGATTCTTTTGTTATCCAGTGCTTAGCAATATCTTTCATAGTTTGTTTGTCTAAGCACCAATTCTCCATAAATTGGCTTGGTAACTCAACGGCGTCCCATTCAATATTGTTTATACCGGCAGCTTGAGGATGTTCAACAGTCGTAAGCATATGTTGTAGACCATGACCAAATTCATGGAAGAGTGTTTTAACCTCTTCAAAGCTCATTAGACTAGGTGTATCAGCAGTTGGTGGTGTCTGATTGCATATCAAATAGGCTACGGGTAATACAATATCACCATTATCTTTGGTTGTTTTTGTTAAGCATTCGTCCATCCAAGCCCCACCTCTCTTTGTAGAAGGTCTTGAATATGGATCTAAATAGAATGATGCTATGTGAGAACCATCATTATCATGAACATCGAATAGTTGAACATCTTCATGCCAGACAGGATATTTTTTATTGCTTGGGTTTATAGTTATGTCAAACAACCTTTCGCATACTTTAAATAAGCCTGATAGCACTTGTGGAAGAGGAAACCATTCCCTAAGGCTTTCTTGGTTGAGATGAAACAGACTTTCTCTGAACTTCTCTTCCCAGTAGCTTATATCCCATTGAGTGAGTTTAAGATTATTGTTGCCAGTATTTTTTTTAGCAAAATCTTGTAGTCTCTCTAACTCTTTAGTGGCTGAAATGATTGCTGCTTCTCTAAGTTCTTCAAGGAGTTTTTCAACTTTCTGAACATCTTTCGCCATTTTGTTTGATAGACTTACCTGTGCCCAATTATCAAAGCCAAGTAACCTAGCTTGTTCTTTTTTAAGTAAAAGTATTTCATTGATCACCTCTTCATTACTTAGAGTGCCACTACTCGCTCGACTTACAAATGCTTTATAGAGAGTTTCACGCAAAGAGCGATTATTAGCATATGTCATAAACGGTATATATGTTGGGATGTCTAATCCAAGTAGCCATGGTCCATCTTCGGGAGTTCCTTCACCTTCATCTCTTAAATCTGAGGAGCTAGACTCCCTGGCAGCTTGCGACATGGCTATAAGATTCCGTTTTGGTAGCCCTTCAACTTCTTCTCGATTAGTAAGAAGAATTTTCCATTGATTTGTGGCATCTAATAAGTTATTACTAAACAAAGTAGATAGCTCAGCTAAGCGCTCGCTATTTTTATTAAATTCTTTTTGTTCTTCTTCTTCTAGTCCGACTCCTCTAGTTTTCATTGAGAGTAGTTGTGAGTCAAGTATTCTCAATTGTGTTTTATCCAAGGTGTCTTTACTTTTTTTTGAAATGGTTGATAAGGATTTAAAGAGTGTGGTGCTTTGACCTAGTCGATTCGAGAAACGAACTATTTGCGACTGTTGTGAAGCATATGCTTTACGTAATTCAGATGTGTTTGACACCCCATTTAAATGAGAGACTGTGCCCCAACTCCAACGAAGCCGCTCTTCTATTTTATTTAAAGGTTTTAAAACTTGATCCCATTTTAGAATCTGCTTGGCTTTTAATTTGTTTTCTAGGTCTGCCTCTAATAGAGAAAAATCGTTATTTAGTTGATCCAATAAAATCGGGATTGAACTTTCCACTTCCTGGAATGTAATCTTCTTGAAGTCAGGAAGTCCTTCACCTACTAATAAAGGTGAGATGCTTGCTTGATTTTTCATTTAATTCAAAGGGATTATATGTACAATTGCAATTAGTTTATGAAGAGCTAAATTGTTAGATATTGCATTGCTAGAACTTTCAAATATATCAGTAGCAATTCTAGGCCAAAAACCTATTAATAACGTTGGCGCTAAAAGACTTAGGGCGATAAAAAGTTCCCTTGAATTCATTTCATCTACCATGGCTAGTGCTGGTATCCTTGGGCCGAAGAATACTCTTCGACACATGGAAAGGAGGTATATAGGTGTAAGTACTAGGCCAATTGCAGCAATTAAGATTGAAATTGATCTAAAGGAAGATGTGAAGATGTCTTGACTTGTTATTCCTAGAAAGATTGTTATTTCACTAACAAAACCACTCATGCCAGGAAGGGCTAGAGATGCGAGTGAACTTGTTAGGAACAGTGCAAAAGTTATAGGAAGCGCTTTTGCAAGTCCTCCCATGTTGGGAATTGATAGCGTGTTCGTTCGTTCATAAAAAGACCCAGTTACGAAGAACATAGCAGCAGCAATTAATCCATGGCTAATCATTTGAAGCATCGCTCCATTTATTCCAAGTGTATTTATTGCACCTATTCCAAGCAAAACAAATCCCATATGGCTTACAGAACTACAGGCAATTCTTCGTTTGACATTATCTTGCGCAAAGGCATTTAGTGCTCCATAAATGATGTTAACTATTCCTATTATTATTAAGGCTGGTGCTACTTGTATATGAATCTCAGGGAACATTTGGACATTAAATCTTATTAGAGCATAGCCACCCATTTTTAATAGTATTCCAGCGAGAAGCATTGATACAGGAGCATTAGCTTCTCCATGTGCATCAGGAAGCCAAGTATGAAGTGGGAAAATAGGTAACTTTACTCCGAAGCCAATTAGAAATCCTAAATAACATAATAAGCCAAAGGTTCCTGAGGGAGATCTAGTTGCTAACTCTGCAAGATTTAATGAGAAATCATTACCTGACAAAGCTAAAGCAAGTCCACTTATAAGTATTAGAAGAGATGCAAGTGCTGTATAAAGTATAAATTTAGTTGCAGCATATAATCTCCTTTTGCCTCCCCATATTGCAATTAATAGGTAAACAGGTACAAGTTCTAATTCCCATGCAAGAAAGAAAAGTAGGAAATCTTGTGAAAGAAATACTAAACATTGAGCTGAAGCCTGAATTAGTAAGAGAGAGAAATATAGCTTTGGTTTATTAGTAATTTTCCAACTTGCTGTAGCAGCTAGAAGAGTTATTAATCCACTTAATACAACTAGTGGAGCAGATATGCCGTCAATCGCTAGTGACCATTCCAGTCCTATAGCTGGAAGCCAATTAACTCGTTCTATTAACTGAAGGCTACTTTCTTTGTTGTCAAAAATTTTACTCAGAACAAGTAAAATTATTAAAAAGTCAGCTGCAAGAAAAATTATTGCACAGTTGCGGAAATCAACGAAATTACTTTCAGAGTTATTTGGAAGTAACTGAAGAATTAGAGCGCCAATAGCTGGAAGAAGAACTATTAACGAAAGCCAGGGAAAGTTTCCGATGGACGCTGATGATGTAAGGAGAATTGCGTCCATAATCTAAAAGAGAATGAAAATGAACTTTATCAGCTCTTGTGCAGTTTGGTAAGTAGAATTACTTACTGCTTGTCAGTGGACCAGGATGAACCTGTTGTTTGAAGGCCTAGCAAAGGAGCTCGACTTGCGACGCCTTCGCTTTCCCAAGCTCTGACCATAGCCTGGCTAATGCTCTTCCCTTTGTCTTCTTTGCATAAGGCAAGAATACTTGGTCCAGCGCCACTTATAGCGCACCCAAATGCGCCTGCTTCAATAGCAGCTTGGCAGACTGTAGTTCCTCCTTTTATTAATTTCCATCTGTAGGGTTCATGCAGGCGATCATGCATTCCATCTGTAATTAAGTCAGATCTTCCTGTTCTGAGACCATGAAGCAATAATGTTAGAGATCCAAGATTCATCACTGCATCTGATACGGGTACTGTCTTGGGCATTACACGTCTTGCTTCGCTAGTGCTCAATCTTAGGGAAGGAATAGCAACCACAGCTTTTATGGATTTATCCCAGTCACATTTGACAACTCTCCACCTTTGTGAAGCTGCTTTTGCGGTAAAACATAAACCTCCAAGTAAAGAAGGAACAACATTGTCAGGGTGCCCTTCTATATCAATTGCAAGTTCAAGAAGTTTTTCTTTGCTCAATGGATCATTGAGCAGAGCATTTGCTCCTACCAAGCCTGCAACAATTGCTGTTGCGCTGCTGCCTAAACCTCGAGCCGGAGGAACGGCTAATTTAACTCTTGCTTCTAATGCAAAGGGCTCTATTGCAGCTGTTTGCCAAACTCTTTGAGCAGCTCGGTAGAACAAATTTTCTGGCCCGCCTCTTAAATGATTTCCTTCTGTACTTTCCATTATTAATTCAAATCTTTCGCTAGTACCTTCTATTCTCATTATCGAAAAATGGTTTTTTAACTCTAATGCTGCTCCTAGACAATCAAAACCAGGTCCTAGGTTTGCAGTGGTCGAGGGAACTTCCACTAAGACTTTTTTGCCTATGGGCGGCTGAATCATTATTTTTATTTAATCAAATAAGTGTGGAATTGGAATCGACCATTAAATGTGCTTTGCATGCAGCTCCAAATAATCCTGATTCTGGATCAATAAGGACCATAATTGGTAATTTCTCAAGATAATCTGAGAAACGCCCTTTGTTTTTGAATGCTCTAAGGAACATTTCTGAACGAAAATTTTCCAAATGTTTAACTGCTGTACCTCCTCCAATCCATAAGCCAGCAGAGCAAAGATCATGAAGTGCTAAATCACCAGCTGCAGATCCATATGCACTAAGCCAAATTCTTATTACTTCTTTCATTAAATGATCACCTGCTTTTGCAGCATCGCATATTATCTGTGACTTATTATTTTCTAAGTTTATACTTAAATTTCTTGAATTGATATATTTGATTAAATCTTTATATTCAGAATCTTCTTTTGAGAGTCGCCAGTTGGCTATGTTTACAAGACCTTTGCCGCTAATGATTCTTTCGATTGATACTCTTGTTAAATTCATATTACTCTTTAACCATTGTGATAGTTCCCATTCGCTTTGAGTTCGTGGGGCAAATTCTTGGTGTCCGCCTTCACTGGCAAGTGCTTTTATTCCATCTTTAGAAATTATACCCTTAGCTATCCCAAGACCTGTTCCAGCTCCAATTATCGATATAACATTATTTTGATTGATTTGTTCTACTGCGGGTGATTGAATTACTTTATACTGATGTTTCCCAAGGAAAGGAATTGCATAGAGAAGGCATGAGAAATCATTTGCCATTGATAAATTCTTGATCTTTGTAGTTCTTGCTAGTTTGCTTTCATTCAATTCCCATTGAAGATTAGTTAATTTAACTTTTCCATTGATAATATTTCCTGCGACCCCAATGCATGCTCGTTTAGGATATTCTATCTTAGCAGGTAATTTCATAAAGAAATCATCTAGGATTAAATTAAAATTGTTCCAGTCAGAGGATAAATAACGTACTTTGTGTAATTGCCGAATATTACCATCAAAAGTATAAACACCAATAAGTGTTTTTGTGCCTCCAATATCAACAGCCAAGAGATTCATTATTGCTTATTTATAATTAATTTAATTGAATTAGTTTGTAGAGATTGAAATCATTTTACCTAAACCTTTTTGTTGCTTTCTGACTAATTGACTCATTAAGTACTTCTTCAAATTCATCGAGTGTCATTACTCCAAGATCTTTACTATCCATTGTCCTTACCGAAACTTTGTTAGATGCTTGTTCTTTGTCACCAATTATTAATAAATAAGGGATTCGTTGTAGGGTATGTTCTCTAATCTTAAACCCTACTTTCTCATTTCTTGTATCTGCAATTGACCTAAAACCTTTGCAAGTTAATGAATTTGAGAGCTTTGAACATGATTCAGAGTTCCTATCGGTTATTCCTATAATTACCACCTGAATAGGTGCTAGCCAGGGAGGCAACTTCCCTTCATACTCTTCAATTAAAATACCTATAAATCTTTCGAATGAGCCAAGTATTGCTCTGTGGAGCATTACAGGTTCCTTCCTTTGACTTTTGTCATCGATATAACTAGCGCCAAGTCTTCCTGGCATAGAGAAGTCAACCTGAATAGTTCCACATTGCCAGACTCTTTCTAGGCAGTCTTTTAAAGAAAACTCAATCTTCGGACCATAGAAAGCTCCTTCTCCTGGAAGGAAATCCCAATTAAGACCCTTTAGGTTCAATGCTTCTTCTAGAGCTTTCTCAGACTTGTCCCAGATAAGATTACTACCTACGCGTTTCTCTGGCCTTGTTGATAATTTTATTATGATTGAATTAAAGCCAAATGACTTGTAAACCTCAAAAACAAGATCAATAAATATTGAAACTTCTTCTTGTATTTGTTCTTCAGTACAAAATATATGAGCATCATCTTGAACAAAGTTTCTTACTCTCATTAATCCATGTAGTGCACCAGAAGGTTCGTTCCTATGGCATGAGCCAAATTCAGAAAGTCTTATGGGTAAGTCTCTATAGCTTTTTAACCCTTGATTAAATACTTGTATATGACATGGACAATTCATAGGCTTAATTGCATACTCTCTATTCTCTGAGGTTGTAGTGAACATGTCTTCCTTAAACTTATCCCAATGTCCTGATTTCTCCCATAGAGATCTATCAACTGCTTGAGGAGTTTTTATCTCTTGATAGTCATTTCTTAAAAGTATTCCACGTATATATTGTTCAAGAACTTGGTAAATTGACCATCCTTTTGGATGCCAGAAAATCATACCTGGTGCTTCTTCTTGGGTATGAAAAAGATCAAGCTTTTTTCCTATTTTTCTGTGATCTCTTTTCTCTGCTTCTTCTAATTTGGTTATATATTTTTTCAGTTCTTTAGAGTTACTCCAGGCTGTTCCATATATTCTCTGTAGCATCTCATTTTCTGAGCTACCTCTCCAGTATGCACCGGATACTTTCATAAGTGCAAATGCTTTAAGATGCTTTGTATTTGGGACGTGAGGCCCTCTACACATATCAACATACTCTTGGTGCCTATATAATTTTATTGTTTCATTTTCTGGAATCTCATCTATTATCTGTAATTTGTAAGGTTCTTCCCTTTCTTTAAAGGTTTTCCGTGCAATTTCCTTAGATACAACTTCTACTTTTACTTCATAATTCTGTTTAATAAGTTCGCTAATTCTAGATTCAATCTTATTTAAATCGTTAGGCGAGAAAGTTTTTTCATAGGCTATATCATAATAGAAACCATTCTCTATTACTGGACCGATTGCCATCTTTGCTGTTGGATATAGTTGTTTTACAGCATGTCCAACTAGGTGGGCAAATGAATGGCGAATAATGTGAATTCCTTCGCTGTCTTTAGCCGTAATAATCCTTATATTTGCATCAAAATCTATTGCTAGAGTTGTATCTATTAATGAACCATTTACCTCACCTGCAATTGCAGCATTTGCCAAACCTGGACCAATAGATGCAGCTATTTCTGCAATTGATACTGGATGGTTGAAGCTTTTCTGATTTCCATCAGGGAGAGTAATTATTGGCATCAGGAATTTATTCTTTCTAGAAAACCAAGAGCTTGTTTAACTCGTAACAATGTTTGTCCTGAAAGTTTGTTTGCATTATCTGTTCCTTCTTTTAGAACTTTATTTAACTCTGAGCGATCTTCAATAAGGGTGTTATATTTTTGTTGAATGGGAAGAAGTGAATCAATTAGGGCGTCAGTTAAGATTGGTTTGAATTTACCCCAACCTATATCAAAGCATTCTTTTGCAACTATTTCTCTTGATTGGTTGGTAACCATGGAGTAAATCCCTAAAAGGTTATCTGATTCAGGTCTATTTGGATTATTAAATTCTAAACCAAAGTGCTGATCTGTTTTGGCCTTTTTTATTTTCTTTTGGATTGTGTCTGCAGTGTCTAATAGCCCTATCCTGCTACCTTCATTTGGATCACTTTTGCTCATTTTACTTGTTCCATTAAGTAGGCTCATTATTTTTGCACCTTCTTTCATTATCAAGGGTTTAGGGACTTTTAAAACCGGATTATTGCCTTTTCTAAATCTTGAATTTATTCTTTGTTGAGCAATATCTCTAGCAAGTTCAAGATGTTGTTTCTGATCTTCTCCTACAGGAACGAGATCTGCATCATATAAAAGAATATCGGCTGCCATTAATACTGGGTAGTCAAGTAATCCTAGAGATACGTTGTCTCCTTGCTTTAATGCTTTTTCTTTAAATTGGATCATCCTTTCCATCCAATTTAGAGGAGTTACGCAATTCAATAACCAACAAAGTTCACTATGAGCAGGAATATGACTTTGTACAAATATTGAACATTTCTTAGGGTCCATTCCGCATGCAAGATATAAAGCAGCTGTTGATAATGTGTCTGACTTAAGTTTTTCTGGGTTATGTGGAACAGTAATTGCGTGGAGATCAACTACGCATACATAGGTGTCATATTCATTTTGTAGCTCTACCCAGTTTCGGATAGCACCAAGCCAATTGCCAATATGAAGAGCGCCTGTTGGCTGTACCCCAGATAAGACTCTTTTTTTACTCACAGATTAATGAGGAGGCTAGAATTTGATTTCTTTTTATTCATGAAACTGTTCAAGTGGTCTCGTTGGTTGAATTTGTATCTTTTTCTTGTGTAGTTGTATTTTCAGGTACATCATGATCATTGGCTTTATCACTATGTGAAGGTAGATTATCTTGTTTTCCTAAGTTCTCTTCTGTTTGACTATTTTCTGGTTTTGATGGCCTAGCAAATGGATCAGGTTTAGAAGTTGCTTTGTTATTGGGATGAAATTTTTTGCCATTTGATTCGTATTGATTCCTATTAGCATTTGAATTTTGAGAACGGTACTCAGATATTAAAGAATCCAGTTTTCCGTCTTCAAGCATTTGACCTAATGTTCGAAGTGCGAATCCTAAGACTGCAACTGTTGATCTTAGATTAAAAGCTTCTTGAATCGCCCTTGATGCTCTCATTTCATTGTCACTAAGGCGTATTCTAAAACCTCCTCCTTCACGATTACCAGAACCTCTACCTTCTCTAGGACCACCTCTGTTCCTGCCTTTTTGTGGATCTCCATAGGATTCACTCATGACAATTAAAACTGTATAAGAATATAATTTTGGCGCATCATTGGCCTTAATGAGAAGGTTTCTATGAAGACGTTGAGCAGATTCACACTTTTTTTATTTCGTCTTTTATTTTATTAATTCAAAAAAGGAGTTTATCTTTATGTGAATTTCCATCTGAAATCCTTTCTTCTCAGTGGATTTCAAGGATTTGCTTTGCTTTAATTATACTAGTAAGTTATGTATAAAGAGGACAAATGAAAAACATGAAGAATCTAATGCCATCTCTTTCAATTCCAAAATTACCAGCGAGCAAAGTGGGAGTTGTTATTGGTTCTCTAATTGCAGGTCAGTGGGTTTTTAATGACCTTGTTCATGTTCCTTCGGGTGGTCTTGCTGTCTTAGCCGCAGGAGCAGGTGTATGGTTTTTATCTAAACCATCAGCTGGAACATTTAAACCCCCTTCAACAGTAAAAGGTTGGGTTAAGAGGTGTAATGATGTCCTTGTTCAATTTGAGTCTTTAGAGGATCCTGCTAATCATCATTTAAAAGCATCTTCTAGAAATTTAGAACTTCAGAAGATTCTGTCTAGAAAGGATCCTCAGTCTCTTGCTCTTATTAGTACAAATGGTGTTAACTTGCCGGAAGTTGGTTTATTTGAAGAATCAATAGCGAATTCTCAATCTTTGGATCTTACTTGTTCCTCAACTTTACCGATCAAAAATAAATCATGGAAATTTCCTGAAAAGTTTTTTCAACAGGATTTAATCATTTATTATCTGCCCTTGCCCTTGAGAGCAGTCGATTTGCTTTGGCTAGAAGCAATTCCTGAAGATTTAAGATCTTGGATTATGGTTTCTTCTAATGATTTAGCTGATTGGCCTAATGAATTGAATGCACTTAATTCTCAATTGCCTGAAAGATGGAAAAATCGAATACTAAGAAGTGAGGATTCAGTGGAGCAAATGAAAAATGTTTTAACACCAGTTAGGCGCTGCTTAGAACAATCTAAGCGAAACATTGATCAAACACGTCAGAGATTACTTTCTCGACTCCATACTTCTTGGCAATCAGATTTAGAGGGACTTAGAAGGGACAAGTTTAGAGCTATTCAAAACCGTTCACAATGGTTGGTTGCAGGAGCAGTGTTTGCCTCGCCAGTTCCTTCTACGGATTTACTATCTTTAGCAGTTGTAAATGGGCTTATGATTCAAGAAATGGGGACCATTTGGGCTTGTGATGTTAAACCAGATTTGTTAAATAAAGTGGCTCGTCAACTAGCTATAGCTGCTCTAGCTCAAGGAGTAGTTGAATGGAGTGGGCAGACTTTACTTGGAGTTGCTAAGCTTCATGGAGGGACTTGGCTTGCAGCTGGAGCAATGCAAGCAGTAAGTGCGGCTTATTTAACAAGAGTAGTAGGACGATCTATGGCTGATTGGATGGCACTTAACAATGGTGTGTCTCAACCTGATTTGGAATTGTTAAAACTTCAAGCTCCAGAATTAATAGCTAAAGCTGCAGAAGAAGAAAAGGTTGATTGGGCTAACTTCCTAAAGCAGTCTAAAGATTGGGTTAATGAACAGATAACACAAAATTCTAATAGTCCTAAACCTCAGTTAAGTTAAAATAAATATTAGTTGAACTTATAATTTAATATTTGATTCCTTGTATTCAATGAAAAGATTTAGCCTTATTAGATACTTGTTATGTGCTTTTATTCCAATATTTTTAATATCATGTAAATCATTACCAGAGGCAAAATCTAGTAAAGAATATGCCTCTCAACCTCTAGTTTTAACTACTTTTACTGTACTTGCAGATATAGCAAGGAACATCTCAGGAGATCGTTTAATAATTCAATCTATCACCAAGCCAGGTGCAGAGATACATGGATATAAACCGACCCCAAGTGACTTGGTAAGAGCTTCAGAAGCTGATCTAATTCTCGAAAATGGATTAGGTCTTGAGTTATGGGCTGCAAAATTTATATCTTCGGCTGAAAATATTCCAAGAGTTGTGTTATCCGATGGTATGAAGCCATTGCTTATTGAGGAAGATGTTTATAGGGGTAAACCAAATCCTCATGCCTGGATGTCTCCTAAAAGAGCACTCCATTACGTTGATAACATAACTAAAGCTTTTATAAAGCTAGATCCTAAAGGGGCAAAAATATATTTAGAAAATGCAAGACGTTATAAAAACGAATTAACCCAACTAGATCTTGAGCTTAGGAGAGCTTTGAGCCAGATACCTGAAAATAAACGTATTCTCGTTAGTTGTGAAGGAGCTTTGAGTTATTTGGCCGATGACTATGGCTTTATTGAGGCTTATCTCTGGCCAGTAAATGCTGAGAGCCAGGTTACTCCAAGAAGAATGGAAAAACTTATTCAAATTGTTTCTAGGAATAATGTTCCGGTTGTTTTTTGTGAATCTACTGTAAGCGAAAAACCTCAATTGGAGGTGGCTCGAATAACTAAGAGTACTTTTGGTGGTAAATTTTTTGTTGACTCTCTATCAGAAAAAGATGGACCTGCTTCAACTTTCTTGGATTTACAAAGACACAATGTCAAATTAATTCTTAGGGGCTTTTCTATTTCTGAATAATCTAAATAATGGACTTATACCGTAAGAATGGAGAATCAGATTTTTTGAGGATCCAAGCGGAGGAGCTTTGTGTCGATTACAACGGAACGGTTGCTTTGTATGACGCAAGTTTAAAGCTAAAAGCAGGTTGCATATGTGGCCTTGTTGGGATGAATGGAGCTGGGAAAACAACTTTTTTTAAGGCTTTAATGGGATTTGTTCGTCCTTCAAGGGGCAAAATACTGATTAACAGCAGGTCAGTTGCCGAGTCCCAGAGAGACCAAGCAGTTGCTTATGTTCCACAGAATGAGGGGATTGATTGCTCCTTCCCTGTAAGTGTTTGGGATGTTGTGATGATGGGACGATATGGATCAATGAATTTCCTTAGGGTTCCTAGAGAATCAGATAACAGAGCCGTTATAGATGC
>QCPK01000020.1 GCA_003212555.1 Prochlorococcus sp. AG-436-K22
CGATTATTGGATTAACAGAAGATCAGTTGATTCCTTCTATTGATCTTTTGGCGTCAGATACTGCTGAACAACGCATTCTTGAGTCTCGCCTGGAACCTAGCGAAGGATTTAGGGTGATGAAAGAAAAGCTTGATGATGATTTTAGTGGAGTGAATCTTCTTGAAGCTGCAGGAAGCATTGATGAAGGACTTCTTTATGGGTTAAGTCTTGGTCAATTGGCCAAGAAGCTTGATGCAAATGTGTTATTGGTTCATTTGTGGCAGGACAGCCGAAGTGTGGATTCTTTGTTGGCTGCTAAGGAGAAGTTAGGAGTGAACTTGATGGGAGTTGTCCTGAATGCAGTAACGCCAGAAGAAGTAAGTGATCTTGAATATAAAGTCGTACCATCTTTGCAAAAACTAGGGATTAATGTTTTTGGAGTTATGCCAAGATCGCCTCTTTTAAGAAGTGTCACTGTTGAAGAATTAGTTAGAAGGCTTAAAGCGAGAGTTGTTTGCTGTAAAGATAACTTGGAGCTAATGGTTGAAACTTTAAGTATTGGAGCAATGAGCGTAAATTCAGCAATGGAGTTTTTTAGAAAACGACGCAATATGGCTGTAGTAACAGGTGCTGATAGAACGGATATTCAATTAGCTGCTTTAGAAGCTTCCACTCAGTGTCTAATCCTTACAGGTGCAGGAGAACCTTTGCCGCAGCTTATCAATAGAGCTGAAGAGCTTGAGGTTCCTTTGTTGAAAGTTGATAAAGACACCCTTTCAACTGTTGAGGTGATTGAACAAGCTTTTGGCCATGTTCGTTTACATGAATCCGTGAAGGCAAGCTATGCCTTTCGATTAGTTCAAGAACATTGCGACTTGAACAGATTATTTAGTTTTTTAGGCATCTCTCCCAAACTTCATGATCATTGCTAATTTCAAATTAATGATTAGAGAATCTCTTTGAGTCGTAGTCAATCCCTAGATCTACCTCAAATAGGTCGTATTGATACTTTGGCCCAGGAACTTGCCCTTTTGCAGGATAAGGGGAAAAGGCGAATTGCTTTTTTAGGAAGCAGACATGTTCCTGTTGTAACAATTCATCTTGTTGAATTAATTGCTCGTTCATTAGCCCAAGAAGGTCATTCTTTAGTTACATCTGGATCTCAAGGAGTCAATGCTGCGGTAATCCGAGCAGTTTTAGATGTTAACCCTTCATTATTAACCGTCTTATTGCCACAAAGCATTGATCGACAATCTCCTGAAATTTGCAACTTGCTCGATAAAGTTCTGCATCTCATAGAAAAACCAGATCATGACGACCTCTCATTGCCAATGGCAAGTAGTTTATGCAATCAAGAAATAATAAGTAGATGTGATCAGCTTATTTGTTTTGCATTTCATGATAGTGAGACTTTGTTAAGCAGTTGTCATAGCGCAGAAGATATGGGCAAGGTTGTAAGTTTATTGTTTTTCGATTAGGGCTTAATAAAGGAGAAAAAGAGAATTTCTCAGATTAAAGAGGCTTGAGGTTTTCGAAAATTGTGAAATAGAATATTTGAATACTTTTTATATAATATATTGAGGTTTTCATAAGAATTTCATGCCAGCATCTTATTCCTTTGATGTTGTTTCTGATTTTGATCGCCAAGAGTTGGTAAACGTTATTGATCAAATTCAAAGAGAAGTATCTCAACGTTACGATTTGAAAGACTCAGAAACAGAAATCACACTTGAGTCAGAGGAAATTATTATTGTTACTGCTAGTGATATGACTTTGAAAGCAGTTGGCGATATTCTTTTGCAAAAGGCTACTAAGAGAAATCTTTCTTTAAAGATTTTTGATTTCCAGGATCCAATCTCTTCTTCTGGCAATAGGTTAAAACAGAATGTCGTTCTAAAAAAAGGTTTAACTCAAGAAATGGCGAAGAAGTTAGGAAAAGCTATTAGGGATCAATTTAAGAAAATTTCTGTTTCAATTCAAGGAGATAGTTTAAGAGTTACAGGAAAAAGTAGAGATGAATTGCAATTGGCAATAGGAATACTTAAGGAACAAGAAGAAAATCTTGAAATACCTTTGCAATTTGAGAATTATCGTTAAATCATATTTTAAGCATCAATCCTCTATGGATCTCTGTATTACTTCTTAGCTAATTCAATCAAAGCAGATGAAACCTAAAAACTTGGATTTAATAAATCAACTTGTTTTAAAGACAATTGAGTCCTTGGACAAATCAAATAATGATATTGAAAGAACATGTTGGATGGTTTTGCATGAACACCATCATGGCTTGATGCCTTTTGAATATGATGTGAGAGAGATTGATGAGACTCTTTATCTCTCAGTTTTAAATGAAATTAAGGCAAGGCTAAAGAAATGATTTTATTTTGATTACATAATTAAGTGAATTAAATTAATCACAAAAACAACTATATGTAGATATGCTCTAAAAGACGAAGGGAATTTTTATGACGAACCCAATGCGAAACGTAACCCCTGGAGGATCTGGGAGTGGAGGTGGGGCTGCAACCCTTGCCCTTATAGTTTCATTTACAGGCATATTATTACTTACCCAAGCTTTATTCATTGTTCCTGCAGGCCAGGTTGCGGTTGTAACAACCTTGGGCAAAGTAAGTGGTGGGGCTCGTCGCCCTGGTCTTAATTTTAAGGTTCCATTTGTTCAGTCTACATATCCTTTTAATGTTCAAACTCAAGTTAGGCCAGAGGAGTTTGAGTCTTTAACTAAGGATCTTCAGGTGATTGCAGCTACTGCAACAGTGAAATATGCACTAAAGCCTAATGAGGCAGGAAGAGTTTTTAGAACTATTTCTTATAATGATCGTGAAATTTATAACCGTATAATTAAACCTTCATTGCTTAAGGCTTTGAAGTCAGTCTTTTCTAAATACGAATTAGTTACAATAGCTAGCTCCTGGAGTGATATCTCAACGATAGTTGAGAAGACAGTGGCTGAAGAAATAAGTCAATTTGACTATGTTGACATACAGGGTCTTGATCTAACAGGTTTGGAGATTGCAGAGGAATATAGAGCAGCTATTGAAGAAAAGCAGATTGCAGAACAAAAATTGCTTAGAGCACAAACCGAAGTTAAAATTGCAGAACAGGAAGCCAAGAGATACGACACTCTTAATAGAAGCTTAGATGATCAGGTTTTGTATAAGTTATTTCTAGACAAATGGGATGGTCAAACACAGGTTGTACCATCATTGCCTGGAGCAAATGGCTCAGGAACTCCTGTGATTGTTGGTGGAAGAAGAAATTAACTTTACCTAATTTAATCGATCTAAAAGTTACTTTTTGATCTTTCTTTTTATTTAGATTAATCTAAAATTAATTTTAACTTAGCTCACTAAAGCTTTCATTAAAAGCTTTTAAAGTATCATCAATATCATCTTCTGAGTGCGCTAGAGACATAAAACCTGCTTCAAATGCACTTGGTGCTAGATAAACCCCTCTTTGGAGCATTGACCTGTGAAGCTTCGCGAAATATTCAGAATTGGCTTGTTTTGCTTCTTCGAAATTCCTTACTGGGCCATCACATAGGTAAAAACCAAACATTCCACTAATACTTTTGCCATTAATTGCTAATCCAGCAGCCTTAGCAGATTCACAAATCCCAGTAATTAGTCTTTTTGTCATATTCTCCAATCGTTCATAGGTACCTTCTTGCTTAAGGATTTCCAGAGTCTTGATACCTGCAGTCATCGCAAGAGGGTTCCCACTTAATGTCCCTGCTTGGTATACAGGCCCAGATGGAGCAACCATAGACATAATGTCTTTCCTGCCTCCATAAGCGCCTACTGGTAGACCACCTCCTATTACTTTTCCCATAGTTGTGAGATCAGGAGTGACTCCAAAGCGTTCTTGAGCTCCCCCATAGCTAATTCTAAAACCTGTCATAACTTCATCAAAGACCAGTAAGGCTCCATTCTCTTTAGTTAATTCTCTTAGTCCTTCTAAAAAACCAGGCTCAGGAGGTATAAAACCTGCATTCCCAACAATAGGTTCAAGAATTACCCCTGATATGGCATCAGGGTTTTCTGCAAAAAGCTCTTTTACGGCTTCTAAGTCATTATACGGGGCCGTAAGAGTGTTTGATGTAGTACTTCTTGGTACGCCAGGAGAATCGGGTAGTCCAAGTGTTGCTACTCCTGACCCTGCCTTGACCAGGAACATGTCTGCATGGCCGTGATAACAACCATCAAATTTTATTAGCTTGTCTCTGCCAGTGAAAGCCCTCATTAAGCGAAGTACGGCCATACAGGCCTCGGTACCGCTATTAACAAAACGAACCATCTCAACACTTGGCACTGCCTCTATAACCATCTCGGCTAGTTTGTTCTCAAGTTCACAAGGTGCTCCGAAACTTGTCCCTTTTTCCAATGCTTCTTGAAGTGCTGAGGTCACCTCAGGGTGAGAATGACCACAGATAGCTGGCCCCCAACTTCCTACATAGTCAATAAAGCGGTTCCCATCTATGTCCCAAGAATAGGCTCCTTTGACTCGGTCAAAAACGATTGGATCACCATTGACAGATTTGAATGCACGCACAGGAGAACTTACGCCACCAGGCATAAGTTCTTTCGCAGCATCGAAGACGTCCTGGGAATTACTTGTATTGAAGACGTTTGTCACGGCACCTAATTAGATGGACTGATAACACAGTTGGTCATAATGGCGTAAAAGTGTCGAATACGTCTAAAAGTTATGATATTTTCTTTACTTCAATTGAGCTAAATATAGGCGGTTCTTTGATTTTTTCAAGATGATTTAATCTCTGGATCGGTTGCTAATAAAGCTTTTTAAGGTTTGAGCATTTGCTTTAAGGGATGTAGGAACCTGCTTAAGAAGGAAAGCTAAATGCTGTGATAATTTGACAAAACATCATGAGAAATCATCAAATTTTAATTTTTTTTTAGAGGAATTCTTGAAAATGTCGATTTTTTTATTTCTTTAAGCAACGATGATCAATTCTTAAGCCCTTATTAGCTTATTCAAGAAAATATGGATCTTCCAATTCTAGAGGAGGCCAACTGATGTCTACTAATACTGGCGCATGGTCACTAGGTTGCAAATTAGCGCGAGTTTTTTTGTGAATCATGCAGCTTCTTGAATTTGCAATGAGTTCAGTACTTAGATAAATATGGTCAATGCGCCACCCTTCATCTCTTTGCCAAGAGCCACTTCGGTAGTCCCACCAACTCCAATGACCGCTATTTTGTTCGAAAATCCTGAATACATCTTCCAAATTACTTTCATCTAATACACTTTTTAAAGCTTCTCTTTCTAATTTGCTAGCCATAATTCCATTGTCAAAACGATCTTTTTTGTAAATATCTTTTGCTTCAAGTGCAATATTAAAATCACCTAATAGGCATAAAGGCTCTTCTCTTTTTAATTGAGACTGAATGTATTTTCTTAGGAAAGCTAACCATTTGAGCTTGTAATTATATTTTTCTGAATTTAGAGAGGCCCCATTAGGTACATATAAGTTTATAACTCTAACCCCATCAATTAATGCACTTATTACTCTTTTTTGCTGGTCAAAATAATTTGAATCATTATCTTCTTCTAATTCTCCTTTCATGCCTTTGCGGACATCTTCTAATGGTGACCTGCTAATTAATGCGACGCCATTATAAGCTTTTTGCCCGTATATGTTTACATAGTAACCTTTTTTTTCAAAAGTAGATTTGGGAAATAATTTATCATCGACTTTAGTTTCTTGTAAGCAAATTAAATCAGGCTGGACTTCATTGAGAAAGTCTTCTACCTGATTAATCCTTGTTCGAATTGAGTTGACATTCCAAGTAGCAATTAACACAGTTCAGCCTTTTTAGGTTCTAGTTAGCTTAGAATCAGCTTGCTTTAACCAATAGCATAGATGAAGAATCAAGCCGTTTGCTTCTTAAGATATATATTTTGTGCAATCTTACTAACCCCCGTTTTTACTTTCTTGCTAATAGATAATCCCTTGAAAAGTAATGGCTCATTTTTGCTTGCAGACTTAGCTGAACTTGAAAAAGATAGAGATATCCACTCTTCTTTTGATGAATCTAATGATTCTTTTTTTCCTTCAAACCCTATGGATTTGATGAATGTTATAAGAAGTTTTGAATCAGCAAATGATTCTACTTCACCTTCAGATGCACTTGATGCTGCTATAGAAGCGTTTGAAAATCAGGATCAATCCGATTCTCTTTTTGATTTAGGAGATAGATAATTGGGCCCCCCTAGAAAAGTGGCTAGATTGATTTTGCAAGAGGCATACTTTCTCTAATGCGTCATCACCCAATTTCTGAAGTTACTGAACGATTGCAATACCGTGCAATCGGTCTTGTAAGAGGTATATATCTTCCTGAAGATTTAGACCACTTTTCTAAAGGCGCTATATTTGATGAAAATAATGAAAAAATAGAATCAGTAGTGCTTGGGAGAGCTCTTGGCTTAATAAAACGATGTTTGTCTATTGATATTCCTCATCTATGGGTTGTTTACCCAAGATGCCGTGATTCGGAACAGCTTCATTTGCAAATTAGTGGTATTTGGGAGCCAAGTACCTTAGATAAAACCTTCTCGGAGGATTCAACCCTTCATGAAAATCCTGATCATGCTTTTGCTCAATCTTTAGAAAAAGTCGACGAAGTAGAGGAAGGAGACGACTATTTCTCTATCCGAGGTGAGTTAATTTATACTAAACCAGAAACTAAAGATTTAGTGGTTAAGATTAGACAAAAACCAAGGAAGAATTCTAATAAGAATTTCCCTTTTAAGTTAAAGTTAAAAGGAGAGATACCATTGGAATATTTGAGAAATTTTGTAAGCCTTGATGTTAGAAGAAAAGGACAAATACTTCATGTAGAAGACAACCAAATCCTTGGGCCAATTAAAACAAAAAATAACTCTAATTCAAAGTCATTTATAAGCTAAGTTCTTAGAGATGATACTAACAATGCAAAAAATATTTAATCAGGGTGAAATAATAATGAAATATTTTAGTTATAAATATTTCAACTTAATTTTTATTAATAAATGAAAAATCTTTTTATTGATTGCTCCCTTGGAGTTTCTGGAGACATGCTTTTGGCTGCTTTTATTGATCTAGGTGTACCTCTTGATGTAATTAATAGACCTTTAAAGATATTGGAATTGCAGGAAGCTTACTCTTTAAGAGTTGAAGAGTCTAAAAGCTTTTCTCTAAGAGGAATAAAGGTTTCAGTAGAAGAAAAAGATATTCATGCAAAATATAGTAATTGGCTTGATATTAGATCTTTAATAGGAAATTCTTCCTTGTCAAAAACTCTTAAAGAGAAAGTATTAAAGACTTTTAAATTACTTGCTGAAGCAGAAGCTTATGTTCATGGGGTAAATGTTGACGAAGTGCATTTTCATGAGCTTAGTTGCATAGATTCCTTGGTAGATATTATTGGAGTCTGTTCCTCATTAGAATACCTTTCTCCTGAGATTGTCTTTTGGGATTATCCTCCGGCCGGTTCCGGTTTCGTTGAGACTTCTCATGGCCTTTTACCAGTTCCTGTACCTGCTGTTTTGCAACTTGCCAGCAAATATGATGTAAAGCTTATATCAGATAAAAAAACAACTGGTGAGTTGACAACTCCCACTGGCATCGCTTTGATGATTAGTTTAGCTAATAATTTTGGAAAACCAGATTTTTTTCAAATTGATTCTATTGGTGTTGGATTAGGTCATAGGGAACTCAATAGGCCAAATTTTCTTAGAGCCTGCTTAATGAAATCCCATGAAGATCGATCTTTAAATTGCTTGAAATGGGAAGAGATAGGACTTCAAGAATCCTGGATAGATGATGCATCTCCTGAAGATATCTCTTTCCTTGTTGGCCGACTGAGGGCTTTAGGTGCACTTGAAGTAATTACACAACCAATACAGATGAAAAAAGGTCGTTTAGGAGTATCTATAAAAGTAATAGCCAAGCCAAATGATTTAACAAAACTACGTTTAGCTTGGTTTGAATTTGGCACAAGTATTGGTGTGAGAGAGAAAGTGGAAGGCCGTTGGATTCTGCGAAGAAGAGTTGGAACTTGTTTGACTTCGTATGGAAAAGTTTTTGTTAAACAAGTTCAAAGACCGGATGGGAAGTTGTCCTTAAAGGCCGAACACGATGAATTGTGTCGAATTAGTATTTCAAATGGAATCTCATTAGAAGAGGTTCGCAATGAAATAATATTATCCTCAGACACTTTTGTTGAACTTGATGAGAAAAATTCTGGGTAATTTTGAATAATACCTTTTCCTAAAAAGTAACCTAAAACTATTATACTTTAAATATTATAAATAAGTTAAAGTTATAAATTAATTCTTTTAGACAGCTTTGAACTTTAATCCTAACAGTTAGCTAGATAATGTATCTTATAAAATTCTTTATTAGCTAACTTTTTATAAGCTCCTTCTCCCTTATTTTTACTTTCATATTGATACTCATTAGGCCTAAAAAGGTCAAAGACTTTTAACTAATTGTGGAGATAGATTTCTTAATGCTCTCAATTAGTATGGCTTTCTTTTGATTTCAAGGCTTGGCATTAATGCGATAGATGCTAATAGTCCTATCGCTAGAACTATTAGACCAGGTATGATTGATTCGGCCATTCTTTCATCACCTGCATATTGAAAAATCCTTACTGAAAGAGTATCAAAGTCAAAAGGCCTTAAGATAAAAGTAAGAGGAAGTTCTTTTAATGTGTCTACAAATACTAATAGAGAGCCCACAATTAAGGGACCTTTTAAAAGGGGTAAATGTACTTTTCTTAGTAGACCCACCCACTTCTCTCCGAGATTGATTGCTGCTTCATCTATATTAGGATTAATTCTTTCAAATCCAGCATCAAGTCCACCTTTAGCTACAGCTAGGAATCTGTCAGAGTAGCCCCATAATAGTAGAAATAATGGCGGTGCAAACCAGCCCAATCCTGAGGTTGAAAGAAGTGCAAGGGCTATTACTGCTCCTGGTATTGCATATCCAATCCCTGATAGAAATAAAAGTACCTGCATCAATTTGTTTTTTGCCCACCTCTTGCAAACACTTGTAAAAATTGCCATTAAAATTGTTAATCCTGATGCAATTAGTCCAAGTAATACGCTTCTCATAGTTAGTTGAAGTAGCTCTACATCAAAGCCTTGTTTGATCTGTTCAAAATTTATTATTGCCCAGTAAATAGGTATTCCAAGAGTAAATAATGGCGGGAATATAGAAATACATTGAGCAAGAATAGCTCTTGAGCCATTTAGATCCCATTTAGTTGCTTCCATTCCTGAAATACCTTCACTCCATCTTCGGCTCCTTCTTCTTAATCTTTTTTCGTATGCAACAAGAAGAAGAACAATT
Organism: Prochlorococcus sp. AG-436-K22; assembly: GCA_003212555.1. Taxonomy (GTDB): domain Bacteria; phylum Cyanobacteriota; class Cyanobacteriia; order PCC-6307; family Cyanobiaceae; genus Prochlorococcus_E. The sequence continues at coordinate 9,359 of QCPK01000020.1, forward strand.
ATTAATGCTATAAATGAAAGTGCAATGGCACCTGAGGGATTGCCTTTTATGATCCAATTCTCTACAATTCCCGCTGAAATACTTGGAATGTTTAGGAGTTCTACAGCTCCAAGTTCATTTATTATTTCCATTGCCATAAGAGCGACTCCGGCTCCGATAGCTGGAACTGTCATCGGTAGAGCTACTCTTCTGAAGCTATCCCATGGATTTATTCCAAGGCTTCTGCATGCTTCGATTTGACGCTGGCCAACTTTTGCGAAGCTTTCTGAGCTTAGAAGAAATACATAAGGATATGTTGTTAAGGCCATGATCAACGCTCCCCATCCCATTCCGTGAATCCTTATCCCATAAATACTCCCAAGATCTATTAATATTGCTGACAAAAGGTAAGCAGGTGTAGCTAAAGGTAATAGTTGAGCAAGCCGAAGGTATTTCCTTCCTTTGAAGCTACAGTTTGCTAGTAGCCATCCATTTGTTGTGCCTAATACAGCCCCACTTACTGTGCTTAAAATAACAAGAGTAATTGTTCCTTTTACTTGCTTTAAGCCATCAGCTCCAAGGCTTATTCCTCCATTCTTAAGACCATTTATTGCTTCATATAAAAGATTAACAAAAGGTAAAAGTATGATTAGGCATATAAATATAGCAATTCCATTTAATAATATTCGGTTGCTATTTAATTTAGTCTTAACCAATATTTTCTTAAGCAAACCCATCCCCTTTGTTCTTAGCAATACAAGATTCAAGTTGCTTCTTTATTAATTCGTGATTAAGATCTTTGCCAATTAAAACAAGTTGATTTTTCCTTTCATTATGCCATTCGCTATCATCAATTGTAAATCGCTTCCCAGCAAGATGAAAAATATACTTCTTTTCACTTTCTTTGAACCAAATTATTCCCTTGGCTCTGAACACAGAAGAAGGTAATTCATTATCTAGGAAGTTCTGAAACTTTCTAAGTAAAAAAGGACCATTAGATTTGAATGAAATAGACGTATACCCTTCGATGTCGTGATGATCGTGATGATCGTGATGAACATGCTTGTGCTCGCTATTAACGTGATCAGCATCTTCCTTTGGAATCTTCTGAAAGACCTTTTGAGAATCTTTTTGAGTTTGAAGATTGTCAGACTCAAAAAGACCAACACTTAACAAAAGAGGAAGAGGAACTTCTCCATGCTTACTTTTTAATATTCTCGGATCTTTTTTTAGCATAGAGATCTTATCTTCCAAATACTTAACCCTCCCATCTGAGATAAGGTCACATTTATTTATTACCAGAATGTCACCATTTATTAGTTGAGATTTATAAATTTGACTTTCTAGGAAAGTATCATTAAAATTTTCTGCATCAATTACCGTAATAATTGAGTCAAGTCAAGTTCGCTCTTTTAATTCGCTACCAATAAATGTCATTGCAATTGGTAGAGGGTCTGCTAATCCTGTTGTCTCTACAATAATATAATCAATTTCTTTCTTCTTATCAATTATACTTTTTGCTGCTTCAAGCAATTCCCCATTTATTGAGCAGCATATACAGCCATTATTTAACTCAATCATATCTTCGCTGGTAGTAACAATTAAATCATTGTCAATACCTATCTCACCAAATTCATTAACCAGAACAGCTGTTCTTATTCCTTTTTGATTTTCAAGGATATGATTGAGCAAAGTTGTTTTCCCTGATCCTAAAAAGCCAGTTAATATAGTAACTGGTATCTGTCCTTGCTCTTTTAAAGTTTCACTTACTCCTGATAGATCTTTCATTTTTATGTTTAGCAGAATTAAGAATTTTTAGTGATTTCAAGGTTTATTTCTTATTATCTCATCTATGGATTTAGCAAGTTTTAAATCAAGATTACTTATCCCATTTAAGTCATGTGTGGTCAAGTCAATAGTCACTTCAGAGTAAATATTTTTCCATTCGGGGTGATGGCAAATTGATTCAGATATTATTGCTACTTTGGTCATAAAGCCAAAAGCCTCAATGAAATTTTGGAATTGAAAAGTTTTTCTAAGCCTTGAATTAAGTATTTCCCAGCCGGGTATTAGATGGGAGGAATCTTGGAGTTCTTTGCGTGTCAAAAGTTTACTTTCCATAGTAATAATCTAGGGGGTTTTTCTAGAATTGACTAGTTATGTCATGGATATGAGCAATAAGCAAGTTATTTTTGTTTTCCAAGCAACTGTTTCCCGAGGCACTTGAGTTTTGATTGTTATATCTGACTATTCTATAGAGCATGGAGTTTTTTTTTTACCATGATTGATTAGACAATATTAATTCAATAAGCTTCCTTATCCTTTATTTCTCAGCAATTGAATGAAGAGCAATTACCCTATCCTTTTTTGTGTATCTATGCTCCCAAAGATAAATAGCCTGCCAAGTTCCAAGATCAAGAGATGAATCTTTAATACTCATAGTTAAAGATGTACATGTCAATGATGTTCTTATATGCGCAGGCATATCATCAACACCTTCTTCAGCATGAAGGTATCTTTGTGCTTTACCATTCCCTGAAATACTCTTAAAGGATAATTCTGGAACAATTGCTTTCATGTAAGCCGAAAGATCTTTTAATACTCTCGGGTCTGCATTCTCATTGATTATAAGGCTACAACTTGTATGCTTTGACGTTAAAACTAAAATACCTTGCCTTATTTTCTTTCCTTTGATCCATTCGTTTAATGTTTTTGTGATATTAGTAAAACCTTCTCCTTCGGTTCTTATAGATAATTCAGCAGTAAATTGCTCCACTTTTTTATTCTATATATTCTCAAAATATAATCAAGCCTAGCTTATAGTAATAATTAATCTTCTTTGTATAGCAATTACTTGTAATGAAGCAGTCTTTCGAATTAGAAGAACTTTCAAAATTTAAGGAGTTAGGGTTTTAATAGATGGTTGAGAATGTGGGCTTTACAAAGGAGCAAAGCCCACTACATCTCCGAAATTTTCCAATCAGTTAAACCTTTGATTCATTATAAATCGCTTCTGAAGCATGTTCGCTGGATATCAATAACTTATAAACACTCAAACTTGTAACTCTTTTAATGAAGAGGACATTAGGCTGATCTAAATGACTTTGTAAATCATTGACTAGTACTATTTGGCTCAGATTGGGGCAATACCTTCGAGATACGCAACTTCTTGGATCAATCCATAGCACCCTTTATTGGGACCAAAACACTGTGATGCCTTCTGCGTCTGCACCTTGGAGAGGAGAGCAATTAAGTCTTTTGGCAAAGCTTTTACATTCAAGACAAAGTAGTCATGAATTTGAAGATTTGATTGAAGAAGCATCAGATGAATTAGAAAAAGAAACGTCTCTGGATATAAAGGAGATTAGTGAAAGGAAACGAAATTTAGATCTTCTAAGTTTGGAATTGAATCGCCAAAAGAGGCTTGATTCTCAATTGGTTGTTCATTTAGCTACAGCACAGACAGATGGCTATGCACTTTGGAAGGCAGCTAAATCAGATAACGATTATAAGAAATTTGCTCCTGCGCTTAAAAAATTAATTGAGCTTAGACAGGAACAAGCAAGACAGCTTGATGAACCGCGTAGTTGCTGGGAAACACTTGCTCAACCTTTTGAACCTGATTTGACAATTAAGCGTTTGAATGAATTATTCAATCCTTTAAAGGATCGGTTGCCTTCTTTAATAAATGACGTAAAGCCATTTACACATTTGAAACTCGGCGGCTGGGATTTAGATATGGAATCTCAGCACAACCTATGTGAACGTTTGTTGAAAGAATGGGGGCGAGATGAAAATATCACTTCTTTAGGACGATCTCCGCACCCCTTCTCAATTACCCTGGGCCCTAAAGATTTCCGATTAACGTCTCGAGTTGTTAAAGGCCAGCCATTTTCTTGTTTCCTTGCTACAGCTCATGAATGGGGCCATTCACTTTATGAACAAGGTCTACCTTCTCAGAGTCATCAATGGTTTGGATGGCCTTTAGGACAAGCAACTTCTATGGCTGTTCATGAAAGCCAATCATTGTTCTGGGAAAATAGAGTTGCACGCAGTAGAGATTTCTCAAATAGATTCTGGAAGCATTTTGCTAATGAAGGGGCTCCAGTAAGTAATGGTTTAGATCTATGGAAATTGATGAACCCATTAGCACCTGGCTTGAATCGAGTAGAAGCTGATGAGCTCAGCTATGGAATGCATATTCTAATTAGGACTGATCTTGAGATTGCTTTGCTTGAGAAGGGACTTGATGTTTGGGATCTACCTAATGAGTGGAACAAGAGATATGAAGAACTTCTTGGAGTGACTCCTTCTAATGATGCAGAAGGATGTTTACAAGATGTTCACTGGAGTGAAGGGGCATTTGGCTATTTCCCTTCTTATTTGCTTGGTCATCTTATTAGTGCTCAACTTTCTGAAGCTATGGCTAGCGCACTTAATTCTGAAGGAATCAAAAGTGAAGACCCTCTTGGCCAATGCATTAGAGATGGCAAAGAGTCAAAGTTGCTCAAATGGTTAAGGGAAGAAGTGCATATTTTTGGTCGGAAAGTTAATGCTGAGAAATTGGTTAAAGAAGTTACAGGAAAAGCTCTTTCAAGTCATGCATTCCTCAATTATTTGGAGAAGAAGGTAAAGATGCTCACTTGTACCTCTTAGTATGAAACTTATAATTATTGATCGCTATGGCTAATCTTGATCAGGCTCCTAGTCGCAGTATGCCAAATTTGCTGCATGTATTACCTGCATTTGCTGATGAAGGTGCCTTGAAAGTTAATACGATTATTGAACTCAATTCAAATACAATTAATAAATACGAATTAATTACTGAAACAGGGCACTTAAAGCTTGATCGAGTAGGTTACTCTTCGTTGGCTTATCCATTTGCATATGGATGCATCCCTAGAACATGGGATGAAGACGGTGATCCTTTGGATATAGAAATTGTTGGTGTCACAGAGCCATTAGTACCTGGATCAATCGTTGAGGCAAGAATTATTGGAATTATGACTTTCGATGATGGGGGAGAGGTTGATGATAAAGTAATCGCTGTAATTGCTGATGATAAACGCCTTGATCATATAATTAGTTTTGAAATGCTTGGTGAGCACTGGATTAAAGAAACTACTTATTATTGGGAGCATTACAAAGATCTTAAGAAACCAGGGACTTGTAATGTTAATGGATTCTTTGGAATAGAAAAAGCAGTCGAGATAATTAAAACTTGTGAGAGTAGATACCTTGCTGCAATAGAACCAAACTTAATTAATTAAGTTTGCTTCTATTGCCTAGCTTCTTTGAAGATAGCTTCTAATATTTCCATTGCACCTTGTGCTTTAAGAGCATTTGCAAGATCTATCCCAATATTCTCTGGGCTAGACTTTGATCCAATGGATTTATCTCTTATTAACTTTTTCCCGTCAAGGCTTGCAACCATACCGGTAAGTATTAATTTTTCACCTTCTAGTTTGCTATTTACACCAATGGGAACTTGGCATCCTCCTTCAAGTTCTTTAAGGAAGGCCCGCTCTGCAAGACATCGTTGAGATGTTTCCTGATGTTCTAGTACTTTAATGATTTCTAGTACATCTTCTTTATCTTTTACGCATTCTATTCCTAATGCTCCCTGACCTACTGCATGAAGTGATATATCACTAGGAATTAATTGGTGTATTCGATCCCCAAAGCCTAGTCTTGACAAACCTGCCGCCGCAAGGATCAAGCAATCGTAATTGCCAGCGTCTAGTTTCTCTAATCTTGTAATGACATTTCCACGAACGTCTTTGAAAACCAAGTGAGGATAGTGATGCCTAAGTTGCGCTAAACGCCGTAAAGAGCTTGTCCCTACAATTGAGCCTTCAGGGAGACTATTTAATTGATGTTCCTTGAATTTTTCATTTACAACTAATGCATCAGCTGGGTCCTCTCTTTTAGTAATGCAGCCAAGGATTAATCCTTCAGGAAGATTGGTAGGCAGATCTTTTAAGGAATGCACTGCTATATCAGCATGGCCAACAAGCATTTGAGCTTCAAGTTCTTTTGTGAAAAGCCCTTTGTCACCGATCTTTGCTAGGGCTACATCAAGAATTTTATCGCCTTGTGTGGCCATAGCTTCTACTGAAATATTAATGTTGGGGCAGGCCTTTTCAAGCTCTCCCTTTACCCAATTAGTTTGGACCATGGCTAATTGGCTGCGTCGTGAGGCAATACGCAATTGGTCTAGAGCCATTAGGAATTTCTATTATTTTCTTACCTTACTCATGTGACCTGACCTTATGGAAAGCTCTTCGTCATACTTTATTAGTCTGATGCTTGCTTCTATCTTTTGAAGCTTGGATTTATTTGATGTATTCCTTGAGAACACCATTGCGGTTTGGGTGGCGAAGCTTGCGTAATGCTTTTGCTTCAATTTGCCGGATACGTTCTCGTGTTACATCAAAGATTTGCCCAATCTCTTCAAGAGTTTTCATTCGGCCATCATCAAGGCCATACCGCAACCTTAATACATCTCTTTCCCTAGGGCTAAGAGTGGCGAGAACACCTTCTAAATCTTCTCTGAGAAGCGTTTTTGCAACATCTAGCTCTGGGTTCTCTGAATCAGATTCAATGAAATCCCCTAAACGCGAATCCTCTTCTTTGCCTATAGGAGTTTCTAATGAAATTGGGAGCTGTGCACTCTTAGCTATAAAACGCAGTTTTTCAATGGTCATTTCCATACTTTCTGCAATTTCTTCTTCACTTGGTTTTCTTCCAAACTCCTGACTAAGAACTTTGGTTGTTTTTTTGATTCTTGAAATAGTTTCGTAGAGATGAACTGGCAATCTAATTGTGCGACTTTGATCTGCAATTGCTCTTGTTATTGCTTGACGGATCCACCAGGTTGCATAAGTTGAAAACTTATAACCTTTTTCATGATCAAACTTCTCTGCAGCACGAATTAAACCAAGACTTCCTTCTTGTATTAGATCCTGAAACGAAAGCCCTCTGTTCATATATTTCTTTGCGATTGAAACAACTAATCTGAGGTTCGATTGGACCATTTTTTCTTTTGCACGCCTAGCAAGCATTAACCTTCGTCGGAATCTTGCCATTGGCATATTGACTAAGGCAGCCCATTCTTTTTTTGAAGGCTCATGACCATGCTCACTTTCAAACTGAATAGCTAGTTCTTCCAAGTGGAGAAGATCGGCTATTTTTCTTGCAAGTTCAATTTCTTCATCAGGTCTAAGTAACCTGATTCTGCCAATTTCTTGCAAATAAACTCTTATAGAGTCTTCTGTATAGACTCCTTTTGGTCCTAGCTTAATACTCGCAAGTGCTTTCTCTCTTGCTTCTTGATCAGTTATATCGCCAAGGAGTGGATCGGTTTGTATGTCTAGGGAGGAAGCGCTTGGATTTTCTCCTTCATTTGCACTTAAAAGTTGATCGGCAGCAAGTTCTAGGTTTTGCTCATCTTTAGAGGTATTGAATGAAGTTGGTAGAGCTTTTCCCCTTGATTTTTTAGGAGAAGAGCTCTTCGACTTAGTATTTTTTTTACTAACTTCACTTGTAATTGTTTTCTTTGCTTTAGTTGCTTTGGATTTCTCCTTGGCAACAGCTGTTGAAGAGGTGACAGGGGTCATTTGAAAGATTTAAAAAGGACAAAAATCTCTTTAAAATTTGTTATTGACTTAAATGCTCCTTGGTTTCAATCACAATTTATCGAAGATTGACGATTCCTAATTTCAGAATAAAAATCAAATAACCTCTAATTGGTAAATGTCTCTATTGAAAATAGGAAAAATCTAGTATGAAATTGTGAGATTGAAAAAGGTCTTTCTGGTGTGTACAGAATTGTTAGGGGCTTTCTTAGGCAGGCCTAACCTTTTTGAGGACTTCCCCTCTGGTCAAGCTTCTTACCTTCCCTCTGAACAGAATTCTGTATTGTTCAGATAGCAGCAAAATGCTGCACTCTTTAAGTTTATGAAAATTTTCTGAAGTAGGCAACTGTTTTTTTATGGGCATTCAGGAAATAGATGTATGGCTTGATGTAGGCAGAGAAGGCCGTTGTTTTACCTATGGCGATGGGAAGGAATTCGGAATTGATGTAGGTGACATTGTTCTTGTGACCTTAAAAGGTAGACCCATGCATGGACTTGTGGTTAGAGTTAAAGATCCAATACTGTCTTCCGAGAATTGTAAAAGCGGGTTCACTTTGACCAATGTTGAAGGGCTTTTACAAAAAGCAGCCGTTGATCATATTTGGAGGGAATGGATAGAATCAATAGCTGCTAAGTATCATGTCAGCCCATATAAGATGCTTAAAGCTGCTTTGCCACCGGGTTGGTTGGGGGAGGCAAAGAAAAGAACAATTGATCAAAAGAGCTTTTGGTGGTTTTTTTTGAATGATTCGAATACTTTTTCAAGAAAATTATCTTTTAGGCAAGAAGAATTGCGTTCGTTTCTTTTAAAAGAAGGTGGTGGAACTTGGCAAAAAAAACTTCTGTTAAATGGATTCTCGTATGCATTTCTAAAAAACTGCCTTAAGAATTCTCTTGTTGATCGGGAAAAACGCCCTGAGGTTCAAAAAAACGAAAAGGATTCGCTAAGCGTGGTTGAGCCTTCTTCTAATGACAAATCAAGATATTGTCTTACAAATGAGCAAAGAGATGCATTGCAGATATTCGAGAAACAATCTCCTGGGTCAGCTCTTCTTCTCTGGGGGATAACTGGTTCAGGTAAAACGGAAGTATATCTACAGATGGTAGCGAAAGAACTCTCTAAAGGCAGACATTGCTTGATCCTTACACCAGAGATTGGATTGATTCCCCAATTAGTTGACCGTTGTTTTAGACGCTTTGGAGAGAAAGTTCTTGAGTATCATAGTGGCTGCTTGGAGAGACAAAGGATTAGCACATGGCGTCAGATTTTAGCAACTAAGGAGCCTCTTGTTGTTGTTGGTACACGCTCGTCAATTTTTCTCCCATTGTTTCCATTGGGTCTAATAGTCCTTGATGAAGAGCATGATAGTTCTTATAAGCAAGAATCTCCAATGCCTTGTTACCATGCAAGAGAGTTGGCCTTGGATCGTGCGAAAAGAACAGGTGCAAGAGTTGTTTTAGGTAGTGCGACCCCTTCAATGGTGACTTGGAGTAATCTTGCTCCCGAAGGGGCGATTTCTTTAGCCAGGCTTACGCGTCGAATTGCGGATAAGCCATTGCCAGAGGTTTTAGTAGTAGACATGCGTCAGGAGTTCTCGGACGGACATAGACGCTTGTTAAGTAGACCATTGCTTGACAAGCTTTCTGTATTGAGAGAATCAAATGAGCAGGCAGTTATCTTGGTGCCTAGAAGGGGATATAGTAGTTTCGTAAGTTGTCGTAGCTGTGGAGATGTTGTCCAATGTCCGAATTGCGATGTTTCTTTAACTGTTCATCAAGTTGCCAAAGGCTGTCAATGGTTGCGGTGTCATTGGTGCGACTATCGTACAAATTTTGGTTTTAGATGTATTCAATGCGGCTCAAATGCTTTTAAACCTTTTGGAGCTGGAACTCAACGTGTTTTAGAGCACTTAGAGGGAGAACTTGAAGGGTTGAGGTTGCTGCGCTTTGACAGAGATACAACCAGGGGGCGTGATGGACATCGACGGCTACTTGCACAATTTGCAGGAGGAGAGGCGGATGTACTAATAGGTACGCAAATGCTTGCTAAGGGAATGGATTTGCCGAAAGTGACTCTTGCTGTCGTTCTTGCTGCAGATGGTTTGCTACACCGGCCTGACTTTTTTGCAGAAGAGCAGGCCTTGCAACTTTTTATGCAATTAGCTGGTCGTGCTGGGCGAGGTGAAAGACCTGGGAAAGTGCTTGTACAAACTTATTCTCCCTCTCATCCAGTAATTGTTCACCTTGTAGATGGAAGCTATGAGGACTTTCTTAAGAAAGAATCTAAGCTTCGCAGATCTTCAGGACTGCTTCCTTATAGCAGAGCCTGCTTGCTTCGTTTGTCCGGGGATTCTGCTTCATTGACTGCGACTTCAGCAACTGCTGTAGCTGAATATATAAGACCCGAATGTAATTCCGAGGGTTGGATGCTCCTAGGACCTTCCCCTGCCTTGGTAGAGAGAGTAGCAGGGAAGAGTCGTTGGCAAATTTTGCTTCATGGCCCTGCGTTAAGTCCATTGCCTTTGCCGTTGGGGGGGGGGGATTTGGGGATGTCTTGCAAAAGGAGTTAGCTTGTCTATTGATCCTGATCCAATTCAATTTTAAGGATTTCGCCTTCTTGACTTTTCAAGGGGGTAATTCAGGGAACCCAAACCCCATCTGGAGTTTAATCCTTTGTAAAATCATACTCAGAGTCATTAAAATAAAAACCACAACACTTCCTATCCCTAGTTTGCTCCAGTGCCATTTTTGAAGAGATAGAGTATTTACTGTTCCTTCCTGAAGCTCCCAATTAAATTGATTCTTGATTAGAGTTGTCTTTTTTGGATAACTGTTAGGGACTCCTTGTATTTTTGATGGAGGAGTTATCGATACCGCGAGCGTTAATTGTGGGATCTCAGGGAGATTCGTAAGGTCAAGATGGAGGTTAAGGGTCTGATTTATTCCAACTAACCAGTTTTTCTCAACTAACTCTATATTTGCGGTGGGAATCTCAATACCAGCAATTTCAGCAGCAACACTAATTGTCTCATTTAGTAGAATGTTTGCATCTTTAGAGCTCAGTGATCTTGACTCTATGATTTGTTGACCGTCGTTATAAGTATGTAAAACTACTTTTGGCTCTATTCTTTCCAAGGATGCCTCAAATTCCTTTTGCCAAGGCACTTTTTTCTTTGAATTACTTTTAATATCCCATCCCATCTTAATACGATCTGCACCTATTACCTCTACTTTGGTTGTGAATTGAACGCAGCCACTCAGAAAAATAGTTAATAGAATAATTACTAATAGACTAGAGAGAGTAAAACCTGCTTTTAAAGACTTTGTTTGGCCTGTAGGGGAATGTTTTGGAATTTCTTCAGAGGTTTGTTTCTTCAGAACTTTAAAACTACTTAAGGGGTCTTCAATAGATAAAGAGGGTATCTTGATCGACCAATCTTCTGGCCTTTCTAGTTCTGGTGATTTTAGAATTGATAGGAATTGTTTGGCTTGTTGCCGGATTCCATCATTCTTATGCTTTAAAAGCATTTCACATATAGAAATCGCTTGTTGAGTCTTGCCTTGTCCTATAAGCGCGGTAACCATTAAAGTTCCTATATAACCATCATTGCTCTTTAATAAAGTTGTTCCTTCCAAAAGAGATTCTAGAGCGGATAGACATTCTTTGTAGGCACCTTTGTTTAAGGCAATCTCGGCTAATTTTAGAGTCGCTTCCCGACTCATTGGTTACGCCCTACTCACAATCATTGTGCCGATACCTCTGTCAGTAAATACTTCCAAAAGTAGTGCATGTGAGATCCGACCATCGACAATATGTGCCGCAGAAACACCTTGAGCCAATGCTCTAATACAGCACTCTGCTTTTGGCTTCATTCCACCCTGAACTATTCCTCCTTCAATAAGGCTCCGAGCTTCCTGCAGTTTTATTTTTTGAACAAGTGAAGAAGGATCTTGTTGGTCTTTAAGAATACCTAAGGTATCCGTTAAGAGAATTAATTTTTCTGCCCCAATAGCTGCTGCAATTTCTCCAGCTACTGTATCTGCATTGATGTTATAGGTTGTTCCATCAGTTGAAGCTGCAACGCTTGATATCACTGGAATATATCCTTTGCTAAGCAGAGGATATATTACGTCTGGATTTACTCTACTAACTTCGCCAACCAGACCATGAATCCCATCGCCCCAAGGCCGGGCTTCTATCAAGCCTCCATCAATTCCGCATAGCCCCACAGAAGATGCTCCGAGTTTGTTAATACCATTAACTATTTGTTTGTTAACTCTTCCGATAAGAACCATTTGCACTACATCCATGGTTGCTGAGTCTGTGACCCTCAAGCCATCCTTAAATTTACTAGTAATTTGAAGTTTAGATAACCAATGATTAATTTCTGGACCACCACCATGAACAACAACAGGCTGTGCGCCGACGGATGAAAGTAGTGCTATATCGCGAAATACTGCTTCTTTCAGACCCTCTTCTGACATTGCTGAACCACCATATTTAATAACAATTCGACGTCCTGCAAATTTTTGAATGTAGGGGAGAGCCTCGCTTAGAACAGAAACTCTAATAGCATCATTTTTGTCATGATGAATTGAGTCTGAATTAATTTTCCCTGACTGGGAATTATTCGATAGCATCTTTTGTGGTTTCTGAAATGTTTTGCTTAGGAAGGAGTTCTAGCTTAAGTTCTGTCGTGCTAATAGATGTTATTTCTGCTGTTAAATTCTTGGCAAAGAATCGACCTAATCGGTTTTTTTGTGACTCCCATTTCTCTAATGGGACGCCACAATATTCAAATTTCATACGTACACCATAATTCTCAGCAATTTCTATCAGTTCAATCTCTTTAAGCTTTGGCGGATTAGCATCGTTCCAAAGCTTTAATGCTTGAAGAGATGTTTCCAAATGAGTTCGTTGCCCATATCTGTATCTAGTTACATCACCTATGAGGTCTGAAAGCTCCTTGGGACCTTTGCTTTTAAGTTTTCCTATATCAGATGCTGAGATTGAATTATTGGCAGGATCCAATTCTGAATTTTTCAGGGCTAGACCAATTAGTAGAATTGGAACACCATAAAAAAATGTCGGAACACTTAGATTTGTGGCGTCATTGAAATAAGAAATAAGACCTGTTATGGCAAGAATTCCTCCTGCTATGGAAATTAGACTGGCTGGTGAAAATTGTTTTTTCATGTTTTCAATTTAGCTTTCTAGGCCTTAAATTTTGTGTATCGAGAAACTTTCATGGCTTCATTAGATAAAAAATCTATTGATCTTCAAAAGCTAATTGCTCTTTTAAATGAAGATAGGGCTTTGATCCTAGAGAATATTGACCAAGGTTCTTGGCCAGAGCTCAGGAACGACTTGGCTTCATTGGAAAGAGAACTTGGAAGGTTTTTGGCATTAGCGTCTGAAAAATTGGCGGACTAATCATCCATTAAACAGTGCTTAGAAAGGTATGTCGTCAGTATCTGGGATTAGAGGTGAACTATCCCAAGTCACAGCATCCTCGTTTTTCTTAATGATATCAGGGCCGTTATCCTGAAGAACTTTTGATGAAGTGGAAGGTTGGATTTGAGAATTGCTTCCCACGTTGCTTTGGGCCAAATTGTTTTCAGCCCCAGTGTGAATTTTAGAGAGAGTGAACTCTGCCTTTTTTTCTTTGCTGCCATCTTGCCTTGTATTTGTGTTCATCCTTATGCGTCCTTCTAAGACAAGCCTTTGCCCAACTTGAACTCTATCCTGGAGCTCTTGAGCCAGATTGCCCCATCCCACTACTTTGATTAAGCCTGGGGGGTCCTCTGAGCGAAGGCCATCAAACGCTACCTCCATTTCTGCTATAGCAGTTTGATTGTCTTTGGTATAGCGAATGGTTGGTGCTACCTTGACGGTGACTTCAAGTAAGCAGTGATTCATTTCCTTTCAAGTAGTGAGAGCTATCTTGATGCACATGAGAAGAAATTGCCACCGTCATTTATGGTTATTATCCGGAACTGGAGATGGAGCGCCGCTTGCTGATGCATTAATTCATAGAGGTTGGAAAGTTAGCGTAAGTGTTGTTTCTTACCAAGCTTCATTGAAGTACTGTCATCTTCCCCTGGAATCACTATGGGTAGGAGCTTTGTCAGGTGTGGAGGATATCCAGGCTGTTATAGAAAATGCGCGTCTTTTGCATAATGGATTTGAATGGATAATTGACGCTACGCATCCTTTTGCTGAGATAATAAGTTCTAATCTCAAGATAGTTTGTAATGCACTAGATCAACCTCTAATGCGTTTTGATCGCTGCGTTGAAACTTTTTCAGAAGCATTCTTGATTAAAAGTCACCTAGATCTTTTGAATTTTGATTTGGCTGAAAAAAAAATTCTTTTTGCTATTGGTTCAAGGTTTTTGTCAGAAGCATTGGATTGTGGTCGTAGATCAGGTGCAATTGTTTTTGCAAGAGTTATGCCAACAGTTGAAGGAATAAGAAAAGCTTTATGTTGTGATTTGCCTTCTGAGCATTTAGCAGTTGTTACACCTTCGGGTTCTAATTCCTTGGGTCAAATTGAAGAGGCTCTTTGCAGACAATGGGCCATCACAACAGTTGTTGCAAGACAGTCTGGAGGTGTTACTCAAAAGCTTTGGCAAAATATTGCTCGTAAGAATGCGATTGATTTATTTTTAATCGCCCGTCCAGGATTAGCTGATGATGTTTCTGTAGCGAATAGTTATCAGGAGTTAATTGATAAACTATAACGTAACTTTCCTTTGGATTATAGATTAAAATTAATCTAATCGTACTTCTTATATTCTTATGCCTTTGGACTTATTTCATGACAGTCTCTCTTTAGTAATAACAACAGAGAGTGACTATAATAACGCTAGGAATCTAGCTAATCATATTTTAAAAATGAAGTTATCCAAATGTGTAAGCCTTAGTAGGATCGACTCTATTTATTGGTGGGAGGGCTCTCTTGAGGAGGCTCAAGAAGTCCAGATAACTATAAAAACGAAACCAGAATTGTTAGACCATGTGATTTTAACTCTAAAGAAAAAACATACTTATGAGATTCCGCAGATTATTTGTTTACGTGCTTCATCAAGTGCAGAATACAAGAAATGGCTTGCCCAGCCTTTTTAGGTTTTGGAAAAGTTATTAACTCTCATTTATTAGTTTTTTGAGGGAAGCCTTAGATCTTGAACCTAACTGCGTAACAATATGACCAGCACAAATCGAACCAAGCTTGCCACAGGTTAACAGATCCTTGTTATTTATATAGCCATGAAGGAACCCACTTGCATATAAATCTCCTGCCCCAGTTGTATCAATTGTCTTGCCAAAGTTGTAAGATTTGATCGAATACTCCCTGCCATCTGAAATTATTAGTGAGCCCTTTGCCCCTCTAGTGAGAACTGTAATATCACATTTTTCTCTAATATTTGCAACTGCAGAGTTGAAACTTGAGGATTGATAAAGTGCGATTATTTCATTTTCATTTGCAAATAAAATATCTACATGCTCTTCTAATAAGGCTTGAAAACTTTCTCTATTTCTTTCAATACAAAAAATATCTGATAAAGAAAGTGCAACTTTAACTCCATTTTTTCTACATTCTATTGCGGCAGTCTTAAATGCATTTTTTGCTTCATCAAGATCCCATAGATAACCTTCTAAATATAATAGCTTTGCCCTTGTTAATATAGAAAAGTCAATGTCTTTTTCATTGAGTAAAATAGAACAACCAAGGTATGTACACATGGTCCTTTCTGCATCTGGTGTCACGTAAATAAGACATCTCCCTGTAGAAGGACCTTCTTTAAGCAGAGGTGTATTGAACCCAGCACCTGTTTGGCAAATATCATCTCTAAAAACTTTACCAAGCTTGTCTTCTTTAACTCGTCCAATGAAATTCGCAGAGCTACCTAGGTTTAATAGTCCTGCTGCAGTATTTGCTGCTGATCCACCGGATGTTTCCAAGGCGGCTGTGCTACTTAGGTATAGTTCGTTTGCTTTATTTTCATCAATTAAACTCATACTTCCCTTTGTAAGTGAATTTTTAATTAAGAAGCTTTCATCAACATTTATAAGTACATCAACTATTGCATTCCCAATGGCTACTAGATCGAAAACCTTTTCATCCATTTTAATTATTTGAAGATTTAATCTGGCTAGTTAAGAACTAAGGAGAGCCCTTTTAGGACCATGAATAGGATCTTCTACAACAATAGTCTGATCTCTACTCGCCCCTAACGAAACAATTGCTATTGGGACTTCCATTAATTCTGCAAGGAGCCTTAGATATGCCATTGCTGCTTTAGGAAGGTCTTCTAGTTTTCTACAGTGTTCTGTAGAAGATTGCCATCCAGGTATGGTTTTAAAAACCGGAGAGCATTTACTAAAATCGTCTGCATTGCTGGGAAAATAATCAATTCTTTCTCCGTTTAATTCGTAAGAAGTGCAAATCTTGATTTCTTCTAATTCATCAAGCACATCTAATTTTGTTATTGCTAAACAATCAAGACCATTTACCTGTACAGCATATTTCCCTATAACACCATCAAACCATCCGCATCTTCTTCTGCGACCAGTGGTAGTTCCATATTCACCACCTCTAGAACACAGCTGATCATTAACAATCCCTTGGAGCTCAGTTGGGAAAGGACCTTCACCCACGCGTGTTGTATAGGCCTTTGCTACTCCGATCACTCTATCTATTAGAGTTGGTCCTACACCAGCACCAATACAAGCTCCGCCTGAAACAGGGTTTGATGAGGTTACAAATGGGTAGGTTCCGTGGTCAAGGTCTAGGAGAGTACCTTGAGCTCCTTCAAATAGGATGTTTTTTTTGTTTCTTGATGCTTGGTGAATAAGTCTCGTGCAGTCAACAACATGAGGTTCAAGTTGTTTTCCGTAGTTAAGATATTCTTGAATAATGCTTTCTTCATTAAGAGCCTCTTTCCCATAAATTTTGCAGAGTAATTCATTCTTTTCCGCAAGAGGGACTTCTAGACATTGTCTAAGTTTCTTTTCATCTAATAAATCTATTACTCGTATTCCACTTCTTTGTGCTTTATCTGCATAAGTAGGGCCGATTCCTCTTCCTGTTGTTCCGATCTTGTTAAGCCCTCTTCGTTCTTCCATAGATTTATCTATAAGGCGGTGGTATGGCATAGTCACATGAGCGGTTGAAGAAAGCTGAAGACCAGAAATATCAATGGAATTTTCCTTTAACATTTCAATCTCTTCTAGCATTACTTTTGGGTCAACGACTGTTCCTGAACCAATGAGACAAATAGTTTCTGGATAAAGTATCCCTGAGGGAATAAGGTGGAGCTTCAATACTTTCTGATCTACAACAATTGTGTGACCAGCATTTACACCTCCTTGATACCTGACGACTACATCAGCAGAGCGACTTAGCAGATCGGTAATCTTACCCTTACCCTCATCACCCCATTGAGCACCTATAACTACAACGTTTGCCAATGCTACTTGGGTACGAAACCGCTTAAATTTAGAGTTTACAACATTCTCAGATTTCTTTGGCTAAGTCAAACAAATCAATCAAAAGTTATATTTAGATTTCTCTCACAACGACTTTCTCTGCTCTAGTAAGTTCTTTGTTTAAACGTTCCTTTAATTTCTCTGGTAAAGGCCTATTTGAAAA